>CAZJPA010000207.1:0-5263 GCA_964547755.1 uncultured Sphingomonadales bacterium | reverse complement strand
CCGATCTGTGATTCTATCGCCTGACGCCTGAACTGCGCTGTGCATTCGCCTGTCTGAAGCTGCGGATGGTCGGCCTCGACCACACGGTCTTCGAAAAATATCCGGCCGAGCTGTCCGGCGGCATGAAGAAGCGAGCGGCGCTCGCGCGCGCGCTGGCTCACGAACCGGAATTGCTGTTCCTGGATGAGCCGACCTCGGGCCTCGACCCGATTTCCGCCGGCGCTTTCGATGAACTCATCCGCTCTCTCAAGGACTCGCTGGGACTCACGGTCTTCCTCGTGACCCATGATCTTGATAGCTTGTTCACCATCTGTGACCGGGTGGCGGTGCTGGCAGAAGGTCGGGTGATCGCCATTGGGCCGATCGCTGAGGTGATCGCCAGCGATCACCCGTGGATCCGGGCCTATTTTCATGGCCCGCGCGGCCGCGCAGCCGCATGGGAGCGGCACAAAAGGACGGCAACCACGACGAGCCCAGAGGGCAGGAGAAAGTAAACCATGGAAACCCGTGCCCATTTTCTGGTGATCGGCAGTGTCGTCCTGCTGCTCGTGCTGTCGGCCTTCGCTTTCGTGGTCTGGCTGACGCGGGCGGACGTGGACCACAAGACGGTACGTTATCGAATCTATTTCGATGGCCCCGTCTCCGGACTGACGAAAGGGTCCAGCGTACGGCTGAATGGGGTGCCGGTCGGCGTCGTCAAGCGCATTCGGATCCCCCGCGAGGATCCTTCCAAGGTGCTGGTGGAAGCGGACATCGGCACGGACGTCCCCATCACGAAGGGAGCGGTGGCACGCCTTGAAATCCTGGGCTTTACGGGCGCGGCCTTCGTCCAGATCCGTGGCGCGCCCACCGGAGAGCCGCTCGCTGCCGGACCGAACGGTGAACCGCCGGTGATCCCATCCGAGCGCTCGCCGATCCAACAGGTCTTCGAAGAAGCGCCCGATCTGATCAATGAAGCCATTCTCGCCATCAACGCCGTGCGGCAGCTTCTCAACGAAGACAACCGGCGCCATGTGAGCCGAACCCTTGCCCATCTGGAATCGCTGGCCGCCGCACTCGACGATCAGAAAGACGATATCGCCGCAACCATCGCCGAGACCCGTGCCACCATTCAGGCTCTGAAAAAAACGGCTGACAGCATCACCCGCACCGCCGACGGCCTGAACGCGCTGATTGATGAACAGGGGCCAGCCGCCCTTGGTGAGGCCAAGGACGCCTTCGCGGCTCTGCGAGATTTTTCGCGTACATTGCAAGATGTGGTCACCCGTAACGAACCGGCGATCGATCGCTTCACCGGTGATACCCTGCCGGAGATCGGAGGGCTCGTGGCCGATCTGAGACGCGCAACGCGCAGTCTCGATCGCCTGCTGCGGCGGCTGGAGGAAAATCCCGCCCAGATCATCTACGGTCGCCCGCGTCCCGAATATACGCCACCGCCAAAAGGAAAGCGCAACGAATGACCGCAATCCTCTCGCCCCGAGTCGTCGTCGCTCTGCCCGTGGTGCTCGCCGTTGCGCTGCTCGCCGGCTGTGGGAGTTTCCTATCCGGCGGCGCCAAAGGATCGGCAGCCGATTATTACATGCTGCATCACCTGCCCTTGCCGACAGGCCAAGAAAGGCCCGGTGGCGCTTCTGCTCCCCAGGTCGTCATGATCTTGGAACCGAGTCTGCCCGGCGCATTGGCTACCGATGGCATTGCCGTGCGGATCGGCGCCTATCGGATCGCCTATCTGACGGGCGCGCGGTGGTCGGACGAAACGCCTCTGCTGCTCGCCCGTCTCATCCGCCAGGCCGTCGACTCCCTGCCCCATGTCGTGGCGATCTCCGAAGACGAGGTGGGCATCGTCCCCCAATGGCGGCTCGTCTCGGAGCTCGACACCTTCTTCGCCGAAGCCGCGGATTCCACCAGCCCGCCGGAGCGCGTGCATGTCGAGCTGACCGCACGCCTGCTCGCCGCCCGCCCCGGCAATCTCTTTGCGGAACGCCATTTTTCCGCCGAGGCCAAAATCGCGGGCAGCGGAAATGACGCCATTGTCGGCGCCTTCGACACCGCCACAAACCGGGTGATCATTGCCCTGCGCAGTTGGCTGGCGCAAGAACTGACCGTCGCCGCGCGTCCCCAAACGGGCGGCTGATCGAACAAGCCTGAGGGAATGTTTCATCGTTCGCAATCGGCCGCTATGCGGATCGACACGTCACCCCCCCGCCCCCACGTCAATGCTCCCCTGCCCCCTCGTCCGAACGGGTGCAGGTGGACCATCGCGCGAACGGATCTTGTGTGCAGCGCGGGCGAAAAGCACCGCTTCTCAAGACCGCCGCCCACCGAAAGGCGGATCCTATCCCCAGGCCGTCGCAGCAGCCCTCACGTCCCCTGAGCCGTACCAGCCTTGACCAGCGGCAGAGTGACGATGAAGCGGCTGCCTTTCCCAGGCTCGGAATCCACCGTAATCTCCCCGCCCATCAAACGGGCGAGCTCGCGCGAGATATGCAGACCCAAGCCGGCCCCCTCGTTGCGATGGCTGTAGACGCTGTCGCGGATCTGGTGGAATTTCTCGAAGATCCGTTCCTGGGCGTCCACAGGAATGCCGATCCCCGTATCCCAGACGATGACCTTGACGATGCCCTTGCGCCGATCCGTCCGGAGCTTGACGCCGATCCGCCCGCCTGCCGGCGTGAACTTGACCGCATTCGTCAGCAGATTGACAAGAATCTGGAGCAGGCGCCGTTCGTCTGCCATCACCTGCAGCGTGCCGACCCGCTTCGGCGCCTCGACCAGGATTTCGCGCTCTTCCGCCCGCAGTCGCACGAACGCAAGCGCCTGCTCAATCACTTCACTCAACAAGACGGACCGCAGATCAAGGGCCAGATTGGCCGTTTCCATGACCGAAACATCGAGCAGATCGTTGATCAGACCCAATAGATGACGACCAGCCTTGCCGATATCACGTGCATAGGACTTGTAACGCTCGTCCAAAGCCCCGAACACTTCCATGCCCATGGCCTCGGCAAACCCGATGATGGCATTGAGCGGTGTCTTGAGCTCGTGACTCATAGAAGCGAGAAACTCGTTCTTGGCCTTAAGGGCGGCTTCCGCCCGCGCATGGGCAAGATCGAGCTCCAGATTCTTGCGGGTCAGCGTCTCCAACACCTCTTCAAGATGACGCTGGGCATCGCGCCGTCGCTCGGCCTCGCGGGCGGCCAAGGTCGTGTCGGTACCGGCCCCGCGATACCCCTGGAAGCCGCCGTCTTCCGGGTCGAAAACCGGTACACCCGCCAGTTGGCAGATCCGTTCTTCGCCGCCCTCGCCCTCCATTGCAAAGGCAATGCCGCGAAACGGCCGGCGCGCCGCAATCGCCTCGCGCAGAGCGGTTTCCAGATCGCCTTGGGCTTTGGGCGCAGCTATCTCCCACAGATAGCGCCGCTCCCACAGCGCCGCCGGCGTGCCGGTTAGGGCCGCGAAACGCTCCGAGACATAGCGCAACCGTCCCTCACGATCGGTTTCCCAGAACCAGTCACCACTGGCACGGGCAAAGTCATTGAACCGACGGCGGGCGCGGACCGCCTCGCGCCGCTCGATCACCTCGCGCGTGACATCCACATAGATGGCGCCCACGCCTTCGATGCGCCCCCGCTCGTCCAGAACGGGGAAATGATGTCCCCGCCAGCAGCGCCGGCCGCCGGCCGCCTCGATCCATTCGTCGAAGACGACTGTGCGACCGGTCAGCAGCACCTCGTCGAGAACACGACGATAGGAATCGTTCACGGATTCAGCAAACTGGATGACACCGGGGCCAAAGCGCCCGGCCTCATTGGCCTCGACAATCTCTGCGAAACGCGCATTGGCAAAGACGAAACGGCCATCGCCGGAAACGAGGAAGAAAGGATGCGCCTCATCGATCAGACCAGCCCGCGCGCGCGCCAGAAGGCGTTCGAGAGACGGCTTGCTCACGACCTCCGCCCGGCGGTCGTTCGGGGGACATCTCATGCCTGTGACGTCATCGCCATGCAACCGGGCGGGTGAACCGGCCGCGCGCTCTCCTCCTCTCTCCCGCTCCGGACGCAGGGCTCGCGCCCACGACCGCAGATCGATCGCCTGGGCCGCGCGCGGATTCATCTTGCCGCGCTCAGCAGACATCGCGAAGCTCCTCCAGCGCTTCCTCATAGGTCCGGTCGAGCCGCCAGTAGAAGAGCGCGACCTTGGCCTGCTCTTCGCTGGTCTTGTCGAACAGCTCGAGGATCCGCTCGAGAATCCCGGGAGGTTGGGGCCGCTGCCCGTTCCGCACTTCAGAAAGCACCAGGAAAAGCTTTGCGAACTGCTCACGCGCAATGCCCGCCGCGCGGGCCAGAACGGCCAATCCCTCCCCGCCTCGATCAACAAAGATCCGCCAAGCCGTCTGGAGGTCTACGCCTCCCAGCTCCGCCAGACCGGCGACAAACACTGCCAAACGTTGCCGACGAAGGCAAGCCAAAAGAAATTCCGGCGTCAGTTCACCGCGCTCACGCAGCCGCCGCACAAGCTCGTGGGCCTTCGCATGGACGCTGCGCTCAGGCGCATGCGAGACCTTCAGCGCATCGACCGCCGCCTTGACCGCACGATCCACCATAACGGGATCGGCTTCGATCCGGGCCAGAATCTGCTGGCGCAACGCCGCGCCCACCCACCAGAACATGCGCAGCGCCAAGCGGTCGGGCAGCTCGTCGCGATGGACAAGCGGCTCTTGGAAGCGGTCGATACGGCGGGATTCGGCGACCAGATACTCCATCGCCTTTTGGGACAACCGCGCATCCGGATTGCGCAACAGAGCCTCGATGACATCCTCTTCGCCATATTCGACGAGGGCGTCGCTGACCGCCTCGCTCAACCCGTCACGCATTGCAATGGCCAGCCGATGCTCCTGGGTGCGCCAACGGACGATCTCGATAAGATCGGGGTCACGCAAAGCCCGGCTCTTGCGCAGGATGGGGCGTGCGACCGCGATCTCGTCCCGGGCCAGCGCACGCTCGACCTCAGGTAGATCGATGCCACTGCGAACGAGAGCCTCGGCCAGTTCCTGGCGAACCGCCGCCTCCACCTCTTCGAGCAGCTTGAGCAGAATATCGGAGATCAGGGCCCGCTCCTGCTCGCTCAAGCGCCCCTCCTCGCTCAGGAACAAATCGGTGACATTCTCCATCAGCACGGCCCGCGCATGAGCCGACCGCTCACGCGCCAACCGGATGAGGTCGTCGATTGCCGGCTCCTTCGCCATTCACCCACTCGCCCAAGC
>CAZJPA010000206.1:0-5292 GCA_964547755.1 uncultured Sphingomonadales bacterium | reverse complement strand
GCGTTAGAGATGCACCACCGCCGGCTGGATTCGCCGGATAAACCGGCGAATGACGATTCCGTGATCAGTGACCGGTGACCAGTGATCAGACAATCCCTGCGATGCATGACGCCTTCCCCCCTCATCATCCATCGCTCTCTCTCGTCACCCGCCGACCCCCTCTTTTGTCACCCGCCATCATCCCCTCTTCGTCACCCGCCGGACAAGACCGGCGGGTCCAGAGGACAGCGCAGACAGCGCCCAATGTCGGTGTTGCCGGAACCGTCGGCTGGATTCGCCGCTCTCCGGCGGCGAATGACGATCCGGTGATCGGTGATCACTCATCAGTGATCAGAAATCCCTGTGGCGAATGACGATTCAGGGATCGGTAACCAGTGATCAGAACCGAAGGCGGCGGATGATGTGTATGGGGAAGGAGGCCCTCACACGCCTTCCCTCCCCGCTCACTGATAACCGATGACCAATGACTGATCACTGATGACTGATGACCGACGACCGATGACTGATCACTGATGACCGATCACTGATCACCGCTCACCCCTTCTCTTCCGTCTTATGGATCTTGGGTGGAGGGACGACGCGGATGTGCAGCTCTTTGAGCTGCGTTTCAGAGACGGGTGCCGGGGCCCCCATCATCAGGTCTTCGGCCTTCTGATTCATTGGAAACAGCGTGACTTCGCGGATGTTGGGAACATCGGCCAGCAGCATCACGATGCGGTCCAGCCCCGGCGCAATGCCGCCGTGGGGAGGAGCGCCGTAATGGAAGGCGTTCCAGAGTGCCCGGAACTTGTCTTTCAAGACATCTTCATCATAGCCTGCGATGGCGAAAGCCTTGCGCATGATCGCGGGGTCGTGGTTCCGGATCGCGCCCGAGCTGAGCTCCACGCCGTTACAGACGATGTCATACTGCCAGGCGAGAATCTCCCCCGGATCCTTCGTCTCCAATGCCTCCAGACCGCCTTGGGGCATGGAGAAGGGATTGTGCGAGAAGTCCCAGCGTTTTTCTTCCTCATCCCATTCGTACATCGGGAAATCGACGATCCAGCAGAAAGCATAGCGCTCGCGGTCAATGAGTCCAAGTTCCTCGCCAAGGCGGGTGCGGGCGGCTCCGGCAAGTTCAGCCGCTACTGATACGGGACCGGCAGCAAAGAAAACGCCGTCTGCCGGTGTCAATCCAAGCCTGTCGATGAGCCGCCGCAGACGCTCGGCTTCCAGATTCTTCGCGATCGGCCCTGAAGGCTCGCCATCCTTGTAGAAGATGTAGCCGAGACCGGCCGCCTTCAGCTCCTCGCGCGCCCAGTTGTTGATGCGGTCGAAGAAAGAGCGCCCGCGTGTGGACGCCCCCGGCGCGGGGATCGCCCGCACGACACCGCCGTCGGCCACAATCCGCGCAAACAGGCCGAAGCCCCCACCCGCGAAGATGTCAGAAACATCGGCGATTGCGATGGGATTGCGCAGATCCGGCTTGTCCGTGCCGTATTTGACCATAGCCTCGGCATAGGGAATGCGGGGAAAGGGCGGCTCGGTCACAGGCCGGTCGGAAAACTCGGCAAACACGCCATGCATCACCGGCTCGATCGCCGCGAAAACATCGTCCTGGGTCGCGAAGGCCATCTCGACATCGAGCTGATAGAACTCGCCGGGGCTGCGGTCGGCACGGGCATCCTCGTCACGAAAGCAGGGCGCGATCTGGAAATACCGGTCGAATCCGGAGACCATGACGAGCTGCTTGAAGATCTGCGGCGCCTGCGGCAGGGCGTAGAACTTACCCGGATGCAGGCGTGAGGGCACGAGAAAGTCACGCGCGCCT
This sequence comes from uncultured Sphingomonadales bacterium, assembly GCA_964547755.1. GTDB lineage: Bacteria > Pseudomonadota > Alphaproteobacteria > Sphingomonadales > Rhodothalassiaceae > J084. The sequence continues at coordinate 3,482 of CAZJPA010000206.1, read as the reverse complement.
TCAGGACTGGAAGCCGTGAGGATGGGTGTCTGAAATTCGACGAACCCCTGCTCTTGCATCCGCCGCCGAATGGAGGCCACCACCGCCGAGCGCAGCAGGATCCGGCGGTGCATGCTCTCGCGACGCAAATCGAGGTAGCGATACTTGAGGCGGATCTCTTCCGGATACTCCGGCTCGCCGAAGACCGGTAGCGGCAGGTCTTCGGCTGCCGAAAGCACGGTAATCTCACGGGCCTGGACCTCGATCTCGCCGGTGGCCAAATCCGGATTGACGGTCTCGGGGCTGCGGGCGACGACGGTGCCGTCCACCCGGATCACGCTTTCAGCCTTGAGCCTTTCCGCCAGCTGGAAGGCGGGTGAAGATGCATCCACGACGATCTGCGTGATACCATAATGGTCTCTTAGATCGATGAACAGGAGATGGCCGTGGTCGCGCACGCGATGCACCCAGCCGGACAGGCGCACGTTCCTGCCCACGTCACTTGTTCTCAACGCGCCGCAGCTATGGCTGCGGTAAGGATGCGCAATCGTTTCCTCGTTCATGTTCCCGTGCTTCTCGTTCCCGCCATGGATGTCGTGATGGCTGCAAGGGGCGGATGCGCCCCCACACGCACCCGCCCACCGAAATCGCGGCGGACAACCGCATAAAGCCCCCTGCTTGTCAAGAGCCCGCGCGCGCTCTAGAGCTGGCAGCCGCGAAACCAACCGTCTGTCCCTATGGCCGGAAGCCGTCACCCATGGCGTTGATCACCGACACCGCAAGCCTCCGCCGCCGTCTGGAACGCAGCCGCCAGGACGCGTATGTGGCGCTGGATACCGAATTCATGCGCGAGCGGACCTACTGGCCCAAGCTCTGCCTGATTCAGATAGCCGACAGCGCCGGGGCCTTCGCCGTCGATCCCCTGGCCCGCAACATCGATCTGCAACCCTTCTGGGAACTGGTTCTGGACTGGCCGGGCACGAAAGTCTTCCATGCCTGCCGTCAGGACATGGAGATCATCTATCATGCGACAGGCCGGCTGCCTCATCCTGTCTTCGACACCCAGGTGGCGGCGATGGTGCTGGGGTATGGGGATTCGATCGCCTATGACTCGCTCGTCCAGAAGATCACGGGGGAACGCTTAAGCAAGGGCGCGCGTTTTACCGACTGGTCTCACCGGCCGCTGTCCGACCGCCAGCTCGCCTATGCCCTGGCCGACGTCATTCATCTAAGACCTGTCTACGAACATCTGGCCGCCGAGCTGGAGCGGCGCGGGCGCAGCGAATGGGTGCGCGAGGAGATGGCCAAGCTCACGGATCCGGCCACCTATGCCCTCGATCCCGAGCGGGCCTGGCAACGGCTCAAACTCAGGCGTCCCTCCCGGCGTGAGCTTGCGCGCGCCCAAGCGCTGGCGCGCTGGCGGGAAGAGGAGGCCCAGCGCCGCGACGTGCCGCGCAACCGCATCATCAAAGACGAAGCGTTACTCGAGATCATCACCCATCCGCCGAAAAAACCCGCCGATCTCGATCGGCTGCGCGGCGTCGGCAACGGCTTTCACGCAAGCAAGGCCGGGCGGGCCCTCTGGGCTGCGCTTCAGGCCGCCGAATCGCGACCGAAGGAAGAGCTGCCTGCGCTTCCCACCCGCAAGCCCCGCCGCGACGCCCCGCAGCCGGCTGTGGACATGCTGAAGCTGCTTTTGAAGCTGAAGGCGGCCGAGGCGGACGTCGCCCCGCGCCTGATCGCCAGCCAGGAGGATCTCGAACGCTTGGCGGCGGGCGAAAGGGGGAAGGATCTGCCGCCGCTCACCGGCTGGCGCTATGATGTCTTCGGTCGCGACGCGCTCGCCCTGTTGGAAGGCCGCCTGCGCATTGGTCTTCGTGATGGCGCGATTGTGCTGGAGAACGCCTGAGCCCCCGCATCCTTCTACTCGTCGATTATCAGTGATCGGGATCGGTAGATCGGTATCGGCAATCGGTGATCGGTGCTCCGTAAGCGGTAACCGCTGCTCCGTGGCTGGTTCTTTTTCCCGTCATTCGCCGCCCAGATTTCTGATCACTGATCACTGATGACTGATGACTGAATCGTCATTCGCCGGTTTATCCGGCGAATCTATCCAACGGTGATGACATTCTCGGCGCCGGCCGCTGTCTTCCCTGCCCGCTGGACCCTCCGGCGACTCCGCACAACCGTTTTTCTAGCGGCCCCTTTCCCGAATTTCGCCACATATGCCTGCGACACATTGTCTTGCAATCGGCAAAGGGTTGCACGCGTGGCGACCGCGGCAAGCCGAAGACCGCGCCGATGATGCGGCCATGTGCGCCACGCAACAAGCCAGGGGCAAGAAGGGGGAGAAACCGATGATGAGGGAGGACCACCGTTCTACTATCGCAAGTCGCTGTCATCCGCATCACAGCCATCCATACGCCGGCCTGGTCGCGGGCCTGTTGATGCTTGCGCTCATCGCTCCCGCCGGCCCGGCGCAGGCTGGGAATGACGAGAACGACAAGCCTTATCCGCCCAGCTGGCATTTCAGTGGGCTTTATCTCAGCGTGTTTCTCGGTCATTTCAATCCATCACTGCATGCCAAGCAGAACGGCGCGTCGCTCAAGACGATGCCCAACAACGGCGAAGTCGGCCTGAGCGTGGGCTATGGCCTCCGCCTTGGCACCAAGACCGTTCTCGCCATTGAAAGCGAGATCTCTTTCATCGACGTCATCGATAGTCAGGGCCTGCTGGATGACAGCCTGATCAGCGCGATCCTCGATGCCATTATTCCTGACGCTACGGGGGGTCTGAGCGCACGGCTCGGCCATGCGGTAACCGACCGGCTTCTGGTCTATGGCCGGGCGGGCTGGAGCATCATGTCCTTTGGAAGCGACGCAAACGCGCACTTCAACGGCGTGCGCCTTGGGGGCGGCGCGGAATGGCGTATCTGGAAGGGGCTCGCTCTGCGCCTCGAACTGATCCATGACGAGTATGAGCGCAAGCGCTTCTCGCAGGGCCTTTCCCTGCGGCCGAGTGCGACGAGCTTCCGCGGCGGACTAATTATCCACTTTTAGGTGTGTCTGCCACAGGCGGTGGCAGGAAAAGCAAGCAGACCGGAAGAGTCATTGCCCCGGCACCGACCAAGGCGAGGAAGCGCCCCTGCTGTTCCCAGCCAACACGCTGCACGCCCCTTTCGGTTCTGATCACCGAATCGTCGTTCGCCGGCAGATGTGGCGAACCCAGCCGGCGGCCGAGACATCCCTGTTGCTTGAAGACGAGGCGTTATGAGTCACACCCTCTCCCTTCTGCGTCATTCGCCGGTTTAACCGGCGAATCCATGCGACAGTCGAGACAGCCACAGCGCCGGAGGTTATCCCCCACTTCCCGCTGGACCCGCCGATCAAGTCGGCGGGTGACGAGAGGAGGAAATGGACCTGCCGGTCACCTGCCCCGGGCTTGTGACCCGGGGTCGGCGGGTGACGGTTCAGTGATCAGAGACCGGTGATCAGTGATCAGGG
>CAZJPA010000205.1:0-5296 GCA_964547755.1 uncultured Sphingomonadales bacterium | reverse complement strand
GGAAATAGGTGCTCAGCTCCATCGGACAGCGCACGCCCTTCGGGACATAGACGAAGGTGCCGTCGGAGAAGACAGCCGAATTGAGCGCGGCGAAGAAATTGTCGCGCACGGGCACGACCGAGCCGAGCCAACGCCGCACGAGGTCCGGGTATTCTCGGATCGCCTCTGAAATCGACAGGAAGATGACGCCGGCCTTCTTCAGCTCCTCACGGAAGGTGGTGGCCACCGACACCGAATCGAAAACAGCGTCCACCGCCACCCTTGGCGCGCCTTCCACGCCAGCCAGCACCTTCTGCTCGGCGAGTGGGATGCCGAGCTTCTCATAGGTGCGCAGCAGTTCGGGATCGACCTCGTCCAGCGATTTGGGACGCTTCTTCTGCTTCGGTGCGGCGTAGTAATGGATCGCCTGATAGTCGATCGGTGGATAGTGGACGCGTGCCCAGGTCGGCTCCGTCATCTCGCGCCAGATGCGATAGGCCTTGAGCCGCCACTCCAGCATCCATGCCGGTTCTTGCTTGCGGGCGGAAATAAAGCGGATGATTTCCTCATTCAGCCCGGCGGGCGCGAGTTCGGACTCGATTGGGGTCACCCAACCGTGCTCATAGCGGCCGGTGAGCGCCTCGATCTCGGCTTTTGTCTTCGCCTTGCTCATCCGCGCGTCTCCGTCATGCCTGATGCGGCCATTGCCCGGCCGTCTTCCCGTGCACCGAAACCACCGCCCGCATGGGCGAGATCCGCAAGCGTGATCGAGTCCAGCGCCTCGGCCAATGTGCGATTGATCAGCATCCAATGCGGCCGCATACCGCAGAGATCCTCGATACCGCAGTTGTCCCCCGGTCCACCGAGACAGCTCACCAAGGCGATGGGACCATCCGCGGCCTCGATCACCGCGCGCAGCGTGATCGCATCCGGTCGGCGGGCGAGCGCAAAGCCGCCGCCCACGCCGCGGCGCGAGACCAGGATCCCGGCCCGCGCCAAGGCACTGAGCAGCTTGGCAACCGTCGGCTGCGGCACGCCGGTCGCCGCCGCAAGGCTTGCCGCGTTCATCTGCTCGCCGCTGCGTTCGGCGAGCGCGCCCGCTAGCACCACAGCGTAATCGGCCATCTGGCTGAGCCGGATCATCGCAATCGGCCTTCTTGCCGCGCCACCCGCAAAAGGTGACCAATTCAGTCCGGTTTGCAGATGGCGAAGCCGACGGCCGCTGTCAAGCCCCTGTCACGCGCAGGAAGGCCTCTTCGTGGGGCGCGTCCGCCCAGGCCGATGCGGGGCACAAAGAGCCGGATTAAAAAAGGCTCCAGACAATCGGCACCGCCCCGCGGACCGCTCAGAAACGGTCAACGCGCCCAGTGACCATCGATGCGGGAATGAAACAATGAGAGAAGGGAAGGCGTGGTGAGAATGGAAGGCGTGATGGCGCTCCACCCGCCCGCGCTTTCCGCTAGCCGGTATGGACCCGGCGCGTCGGCCGCCTGCTCACCGCAGTCGGTTCCAGCTTTGCGACAGGCAGACCGCACCGGCCGCCATCACCACGCGCAGCAGCATCGGCCGCAGCGGCGAGACCGTTTTCGCTGTGGGCGAGCGCATCCAGCCGGCCCTGAATATGCCGCAGGCAAACGCCGCATTGCGGCGCCTTACCCAGTGCCACGAACAGCTCGCGCGCGCGCCGCAGGCGGATCCCCCTCTTCCCGATCTCGGTCAGGCAGCCTTCCCGGATTTCCTGACAGACACACAAATACATCCACAGCCCTTTCGGCTGACCAATGGGAACCTCTCGGTGACATTCACATATGCGAATCACTCGCATTCTCTTTCTCTATGGATATTATGATAATGATTGTCAAGTTCAGAAAGGCGCAAAACCCTGTGCCGGCACCGAACGATGTGCTAGAATCCCTTACTCAAGGGATTGGAGGACGGCATGGCACTTTTGCACATTCTCGATCGTCTGATTCGCGCGGGTGATCTGACGCTGATCGACTGGCGTGGCCGCCGGCATCGATTCGGCGATGGCGCGGGGCCGTCTGTCACGATCCGCATTCGCGACCGCGCAACCGCCTGGCGCATCGCGCGCGATCCGCATCTGGCCTTGGGCGAGGCTTATATGGATGGCGGCCTCGTGATGGAGGAGGGCGAGATTGCGGATCTGCTCGATCTCATCGGCCGCAACATGGGCACGAGCTTTGCGGCCGATCCGGTATCGGCCCGCTTTCTGCGGGGCTGGCGACGGCTGATGCGTCGGTTGCAGCAATGGAACATCCGGCCGCGCGCGCGCCGCAATGTGCATGCTCATTACGATCTTTCCGGCGAGCTTTACGGCACCTTCCTCGATTCCGATCGGCAATACAGCTGCGCCTATTTCATTCATGACGATGACAGCCTCGAACGGGCACAAGAGCAGAAGAAGCGCCACATCGCCGCCAAGCTGTTGATCGAACCCGGCATGCGCGTGCTCGACATCGGCTGCGGTTGGGGCGGAATGGCGATCTATCTGGCCAAGAAGCTGGGCGCGCGGGTCGTCGGCATCACGCTGTCCGAAGAGCAGGCGGCCTATGCACGTGACCGTGTTGCCCGCGAAGGCTTGCATGATCAGGTGGAAATCCGTTTGGAAGACTACCGCGAAACGCAAGGGGTGTTCGACCGCATCGTCTCGGTCGGCATGTTCGAGCATGTCGGGGTTGGTTTCTATCGCCGTTTCTTCGACAGGATCCGTGAGCTGCTGACGGAAGACGGTGTGGCTCTGCTGCATACCATCGCCCGCGCGGATGGGCCGGGTGTGACCAATCCCTTCATTGCCAAATACATCTTCCCCGGCGGCTACATCCCGGCGGTTTCCGAATTCCAGCCGGCGATCGAGCGGGCCGGTCTGTATCTGACGGATCTCGAAATCTGGCGGCTGCATTACGCCAAGACGCTGGCTCACTGGCGCCGACGCTTCAAGGCCGCCTGGGACCGGATGGCCCGGCTTTATGACGAACGCTTCTGCCGGATGTGGGAATTCTATCTGGCCGGCGCCGAAATGGCCTTCCGCCATGGCGGGCATGTCGTCGCCCAGGCCCAGATGAGCCCAAGTGTGGACGCCGTGCCGCTGACGCGGGACTATATCACCGCCTTCGAACACCGCCACCCGATCGCAGCGAATTGACCCCCGAACCCAGGCCGGTCCACACCCGCGACGAAATCGCCGGCGGACGGGACCACATTCATCTTCAGCCAAGACCACCATGCGCCCGCCGTGCCGGTTCGGATTCCGGATCTGGAAAACAAGTCCTTGACAGGGGGGCACGGCTCTGTCACGGTCCCTCTTGCGAACCGACCCCGAGCGGGCGGCGGTTCAAGAGGTGGCCGGCGAAGTCCGGTTTCCTGCCGCTCGCACAGGGGAGACGACCCACGCAGCCGCGGCACTTGAACACCGCGCTTGCACAGTAGAGAATTCCGGCGGACCGCTGCCATCGACGATGCCCTGGGATGGACGTTCGAGAAAGCGGCTCCAATAAGCCGGACTGAAAGACGGCCTCAACTCTTGCTTCCTTCACCCACAGGCGAACGAATGCAGAGACGGCGCACATCCGCGGCTTTCCGGTCGCGGCATGGCGCGTGCTGGCCGTCGGCAGGTCCCGGTTCGATATGCGGTCGGCAAGCGGGGCAAGCATGCCTGCTGTCCCCTGTCGCCCCCGATCCCAGGAACGACAACCATCGCAGTAAGAAAGGAACTTGAACGATGGCAAACGGTACCGTGAAATGGTTCAACGGTCAAAAGGGCTACGGCTTCATCGAGCCGGATGCGGGCGGCAAAGACGTCTTCGTCCATATCTCGGCGGTCGAGCGGGCGGGGCTGAGCACTCTGCGCGAAGGCCAGCGTGTCGCCTATGAGCTCGAGGAAGACCGGCGCGGCCGCACATCGGCAGCCAATCTCGAGCTGATCTAGAGGCACAGCGCCTATTCATCATCCCACGCGGTGCTGCAGCACCGGGGTGGGTGATGGCACCATTCAAGGTCGTCGGCAGCCCTGCTGTCGGCGGCCTTGCCTTATGGGACAAGGTGCTGGCATCACCCGCGCCAGAGTCCGAGCAACACGAGGAGACGGTGGATGCCGAAAACAGTCGGACCTGAGGATTGGCGCGCGATTGCGGACGCCCTGCCCTGTGCGTCACCGGGCGAGGCGGCTTGGCTGACCGGATTCCGCCGGCTGGTGCGGGTCATGGCTCGGTTGCGCGATCCCGAGCATGGCTGCCCCTGGGACCGCGAACAGGACTTCGCCTCCATCGCACCCTACACGATCGAGGAAGCCTATGAGGTCGCCGATGCGATCGCCCGCGAGGATTGGAACGAGCTGGCAGCCGAACTCGGCGATCTCGCGCTCCAGGTGGTCTTTCATGCGCGGATGGCCGAAGAGGCCCGTCTCTTTGATCTCGGTCGGGTTCTGGACGCCATCGTCGCCAAGATGATCCGCCGCCACCCGCATGTCTTCGGCGATGGCGAGCGCCCCGCCGACGCCGCTGCCCAGACCGTCGCTTGGGAACGCCTGAAGGCAGCCGAACGCCGGCAAAAAGCCGAGGAAGCCCAGGAAACGACCACGAGCGTAGTGGACACGATCTCCCAGGACTTGCCGCCCCTGCGCCGAGCCCTCGCCTTGCAGAAGGCAGCCGCCCAACTCGGCTTCGACTGGCCGCATGCGGATGGTGTGTTCGCCAAGCTCGAAGAGGAAATCGCAGAGCTGCGCGCGGGCCTGTCCCAAGGTGATGCGGATCGAGACAGGCCGCGGCGGGACGCCTTGCGCGAGGAGATCGGCGACCTGCTGTTCACCCTCGTCAATCTTGCGCGGCATGTGGATGTGGATCCCGAAGTGGCGCTGATGGCTGCCAACGCCAAGTTCGCCCGTCGCTTCCGTATGGTGGAAGACAGGCTGGCCGGCGAACCGGAGGCCCGCGGGGACATCGATCGGCTCGAAGCCTGGTGGCAGGCCGCAAAGGAAGCTGAACGCGGCAGCGATTCCGCATGAGCCCGGGCTTGTGACCTAGGGCCGGCGGGGGACGCAAGAGAGGGGCGGCGGATGACGAAAGAGCGGGGGACAGCGGATGGTGACATTTTCTCTTCTTCGCTGGACGAGGTCGATGCGGTTGTAAGAGAGAGAAAAACCGGCGGATGATGATATTTTCTCTTTCCCCTGCCATTCCCCGCCCGGATTTCTGATCACTGGGCACGGATCACCGATCACCGATCACGAATTACTGATCACGGATCACTGATCACGGATCACTGAATCGTCGTTCGCCGGCTCGACCGGCGAACCCAACCG
>CAZJPA010000204.1:0-5322 GCA_964547755.1 uncultured Sphingomonadales bacterium | reverse complement strand
AATCCTCAGCGAGGATGCACCCCTACAAATTTTCCAGCAACTTTAGGACTTCACCCCTTCGTCGTGACAAGGTAGCGGATTTCGTTGGGAAGATAGAGCCTTGCACTGTAGCGATGGAAGCTTGCTGCGGCGCGCATTACCTTGGACGAGTGCTCGGTGCCCCGGGACACACGATCCGGCTGATGTCGCCGGAATATGTGCGGCCCTATGTGAAGGCGAACAAGAACGATGACCGGGACGCCGAGGCGATCGCGGAAGCGGCAACGCGGCCGACGATGCGCTTTGTGCCAGGGAAGAGCGAGACGCAATCGGATATTCAGGCATTGCACCGAGCACGCTCGCGTCTGGTGGCAGGGCGAACGGCACTGCTCAACCATTTGCGTGCCTTGTTGCTGGAACGGGGGATTGTGGTGGCGCAGGGGCGGCGCAAGCTGGGGGATGCGCTTGTCACCTTTGCCGATGAGGACGATCCCCGGCTGTCGCCGCGCATGCGGGTTCTGATCGAGGACTTACGCGCCGAGTGGCGCAGTCTGGATGAGCGGATTGCCGCCTTCGATGCCGAGTTCATGCAGATGGCGCGCGAGAATGAAGCGGACCGTCGCCTTTCGACGATCCCGGAGATCGAGGTCATCAACGTTACGGCGCTGATGGCGGCGGTCGGCGACGCACGCAGCTTCCGGCGTGGCCGTGACCTTGCCGCCTGGCTGGGGCTGACACTCCGTCAGGCGACGACAGGCGGCAAGCCCAGATTGCTTGGCATATCCAAGCGCGGCAACCGCTATCTGCGCGCGAACCTGATCCATAGTGCGCGCGCGGTGCTGCCGCATCTCCTGACCCAAGGCACGCCGCTCGACCGCTGGGTGCAGAACCTATCGGAACGGGCGCACAGGAACATTGTCGTCGTCGCCCTGGCAGCCAAGCTCGCGCGTATCGCCTGGGCGGTGCTGAGGCACGGCCGCGGCTTCGACCCGGCGGCCACGGCGGCATAGGAACAGGGCGGTGACCGGCGTTTGAACCGGTGACCGGTCTGTCTGCGAGTGGTGAGAAGAAGATGGCCTGATAGTCGAACTGGTAGCCTGGAAACTTGAAACATTGAACGGTTGTTCGAGGCCGGTGTGATTATGAGGACCGGGCTGCGCGAATCTCCATCTTGGCCGGGGCCAGACCCCGAGACCGGATACGTTGACGCAGACTGAACAGAGCAATCTTCAAAACACCCTTGCAGAAGGGGCGGGCCATACGTTCAGTGATTGTGTTGAGCAATGATTGGAGGCACAAGATGTGGACTGAGACCACTCGCATCAAGTATGAGCGCAGGCACAGCCGGTATGCAAGCGACGTTACGGACGAGGAGTGGGCACTGATTGAGCCGTTTCTGCCCGTGCCGGGAACGATTGGGCGTCCTCGCACGACGGATTTGCGCGAGGTTGTGAATGCGCTTTTCTACATGGCGGCGACGGGTTGCCAGTGGCGGATGCTGCCCAAGGAGTTTCCCCCTATTCGACGGTTCAGGGCTATTTGTACCGCTGGCGCGACGAGGGGCGCTTGACGATCATCAACCACCATCTGCTTATGGCGGCGCCCGAGGCGGAAGGCCGGGCGGCCAGCCCGTCGGCTGGAGTAATCGACAGCCAGGTCGGTGAAGACGACGGAAAGCGGCGGCCCGAGAGGGTATGATGCAGGCAAGAAGATCATGGGGCGCAAGCGCCATATCGTGACCGACACAAACGGGTTTCTTGTCGGGGTGGTGGTACATGAGGCCAGCATTCAGGACCGCGATGGCGCCGTGCCTGTGCTTCGGTCCATTCGCCGCTTTTGTCCCTTCCTGCGCCACGTCTTCGCCGATGGAGGCTATGCCGGTAAAAAGCTGAAAAACGCGTTGAGGGGCAGGGGCGAGTGGACCATCGAAATCGTCAAGCGCAGTGATCGCCAAAAAGGCTTTGTCATCCTGCCGCGCCGTTGGGTGGTCGAGCGCACCTTCGCATGGCTGGGACGATGCCGCAGACTGGCAAAAGACTGGTAGAAATCCATCAAAAGCTCAACCGCATGGACACTCATAGCCCATATACGCATCCTCATCCGCAGGCTCGCAAGACGCTGTTACGTTTGAAAAACTTTTGAATCAGACTCTGAATCGGTCCGAATTTCCTCAAGGTAAATTTGTGGCAAGAATGCTGATCTATTTACCAAGAAAGATTCCAGCGCTGATAGCTGCTGTTTTTCATCCTTCTACTTCCCGGACCATGACTCTGCAAAATAACCTAATTTTTGATCGACGTCATAACCTAAATATGATACATCTTTATAACCTAATATATGCGCAGCGGCAAAACCTAGCCACCGCACGGCGCAATACCCGAAAGGCGGCACCGGAACCATGGCAACCCCGTCCGAGAAACTGGCACAGTCCCTTGAGGTCCTGAAGGAGCTTCAGGAGCAGGGTGCCTTTGCCATACGGGCAGCGGACCTGACCCGCGTCCATCGCGAGCGTCTGGTCAAGAACGGCTTCCTCCTGGAGGTCATGAAAGGCTGGTATGTACCCTCCCGGCCCGATGACGCCGCCGGCGAAAGTACAGCCTGGTATGCCTCATTCTGGGGTTTTTGCGCCGCCTATCTACAGGAGCGGTTCGGGGAGGACTGGTGTCTCTCCCCCGAGCAGTCCTTGTTGCTACATGTTGGTAACCGGACCGTTCCTCCGCAGCTTCTCGTAAGAACGCTTAAAGGTGGAAACAAACCTATACAGCTACCGCATAATACGTCGATCCTCGACGTGCGGGCCAATCTGCCTGACAAACAGGACGTTGTTGTACTGGATGGCTTGCGGGTTTATGCGCTTTCCGCAGCCCTTGTGGCCTGTTCAGCCAGCTTCTTCGCCTACAACCCTACCGACGCGCGGGCCGCTCTATCCATGGTACGCGACGCATCCGATGTGCTAGCAAAGCTATTAGAGGGCGGCCATAGCACCGTGGCCGGCCGGCTCACTGGCGCCTTCCGGAACATAGGACGGGACCGCATAGCAGATAACATCTTCAAGACAATGCGCTCTGCCGATTATGCCGTGCGCGAAATTGATCCGTTCGAGACGAAGACAGAGTTTGCGTTACCTGCTCGTGACGTGTCGCCCTACGTCAATCGCATGCGCGTGATGTGGCACACGATGCGCGAACCAATAATCGCGCTCTTCCCCAAGGCACCCGGCAGGCCAAACGATATCGACGCCTATCTCAAGCATGTCGAGGACATATACGTCACCGATGCCTATCACTCCCTTTCGATCGAAGGCTACCGGGTCAGCCCTGAATTGATTGACCGCGTTCGCAGCGGGAACTGGAACCCTGATGCCAATGACGAGGATCGCGAACATCGCAATGCGCTTGCCGCCCGCGGCTATTGGCAAGCCTACCAGGAGGTTCGCAAAAGCGTCGGCAGAGTACTGGCCCACGAAAATCCCGGCACCGTCGCCGACGAGGATCACGGCACATGGTACCGGGAAATGTTTGCGCCGAGCATAACGGCCGGCCTGCTAAAGCCCGCCGAGCTTGCCGGTTATCGCAGCGGCCAGGTCTATATCCGCCGCTCCATGCACGTTCCGCCGCAGTGGAATGCGGTACGCGATCTGATGCCGGCATTTTTCGAGGTGTTGACAGAGGAGGCCGATCCCGCTGTTCGCGTTGTTCTTGGGCATTTCATATTCGTCTACATCCATCCGTATATGGATGGAAACGGACGCACGGGCCGTTTCCTCATGAATGTTATGCTCGCATCCGGCGGCTACCCGTGGACGGTCATCCCGCTCGAAAAACGGGACGACTACATGGCGGCGTTGGAGCAGGCGAGCGTTTCCGGGAACATTGTGCCCTTCGCCGATTTTCTCGCGCGCCTTGTCGAAGACGGACTCAAGGGCAAGCCGACAGCGAAAATGCCGGCAGAACCGCGAACCCGCTCAAAGAGCGCATCGCTATCAGGCGGCACAGACCGGCAAGAAGATCGGGAGGCGCCCGGTCAATGAGTGAGCATACCGAGCACTTTGCCGCCGAAGCCGTCTGCTATGTCGCCGAGACGCGCTGACTAAGCGGCCTTGCCTCCAAGACCGAAGAGACATTCTACCCGGCGATCCGTGAGCTGCTTACGGCGATCCTGCGCTCGCAAAACCTGCCCTTTGAGGTTCGCACCGGAACATCAGAAGGTAAAGCCGCTGTTACCGACCGGCCTGACCTCATCCTCGCGGACACTGGCCTTTTTGTCGGCATCTTCGATGAGCCGCCCATCGCAGGCTCTTCCGCTCAATATCTTCGCTGCCGGCCACGCCGCCTGTGCATATGTTGAGATCGTGCATGGCTCGCATTCGGCGATTCTGGTAAACTGTCGACAAATCCACAATGGACATCGCCATGGCGTCGAAACAGAAACCCTCCTGCGCACAGAGAGGGCCGAGCCAGGTCGTGGGATTCCGCAACCCTCAGCCCCTTGCGCGCGACGTAAAGGCCGAAGCCGGCAAGCGCGGCCTGAAACTCAACCGGCTTTTCGCGGAAATGTGGGAGCTGTACAGGAAGCAAAAGCTCAAAAAGGTCTCGTGACGGTGATATTGACTGACAAACCAGGAATAAGGGCGGAACAGTGATATGGGCGTAAATCTTGACAAGCCCCAGAAATGGAACGCCGACATCGCCCGGTCAGTCGATATGTACAATGACTGGTTCATGGATTTTGCGCCCAAGGCCTTTGGGGAGACCCGCATACAAACCACGAAGGATATTGAGGCCACGCTGCACGCTACTGACAATCTTACCAACATCCGGCCCGATATTCTCCGCCGTCACCCTGAGGTTCTCCCGACGCTCCGCATGTCCACCTGTCCGCCAATTGCAGTAAACCGGCTGATCGGCCTTGCCAAGGTGCCCGGTAGCATGGTCAAGCGCATGGAAAACGAAAAGAAGCTCCCGGTGCGGATGGGCCACGCCCAACTCGATGAAGAACTGCGCAAGATTGGCGCGATCATCGAGAAGATGGCCGACCCCGACATTTTTGTCTGGCTGGGCCGGGATGATCCGGCCACCGAAGCTGAAATCCGCGACAAACATAACGGGGTTACGCTGGGCGATCTGTTCAGGATCAAACGCGGTCTGGCGACCGGAGATAACCGGTTTTTCATTCTCACCCGTGAGCAAATCGAACAGCACGAACTGCCGTGGGAGTTTTTCGAACCGATCCTTCCCAGTGCGCGCTATCTGAAAGGCGACCACATTAAGGCCGACGCACAAGGTAATTGAACTGGCCCCCATTTCGACCGGACATCTGAGCCCAACCAGGGAGGCTTAGGCA
>CAZJPA010000203.1:0-5329 GCA_964547755.1 uncultured Sphingomonadales bacterium | reverse complement strand
CGGCTGGGTGGAATCGATGACGCGTATGCCGACAGAAGCCGGTGACCATTCCCCCTTTACCTTGCGGCTGACACCGGATTCGGTCATGGGTTGGCTGGTCGCGCGGGCGCCGGTGCGGCTTCGCCCCTATCTGCGTCTGGCGCGTGTCGATCGGCCGACGGGCTACTGGCTTTTGCTGTGGCCTTGCTGGTGGTCGCTTGCGCTCGCGGCCCCTCTCGCTACGCCTTTGCGCTGGTGGCAGATGGGGCTGTTCCTGATCGGCGCGATCGTGATGCGGGCGGCCGGCTGTGTCTGGAACGACATTCTCGACCGCGATCTGGACGCTCGGGTCACCCGCACGGCGGCGCGGCCGCTGCCGGCGGGGGAGTTGCGTCTCGGCCAGGCTCTCGCCTTCCTTGTGCTGCTGCTGATGGCAGGGCTTGCGGTGCTGCTGCAGTTCAACCGCTTCACCGTCCTGCTTGGCGTCTCATCCTTGCTGCTGGTGGCCGTCTATCCGCTCATGAAGCGGATCACGGATTGGCCGCAGGCGGTCTTGGGACTCACCTTCACCTGGGGCGCGCTGATGGGCTGGGCGGCGGTGCATGGACGGCTCGACGCCCCGGCTTTCCTGCTCTATGCGGGCTGCTTCTTCTGGGCGCTCGGCTATGACACGATCTATGCGCTCCAGGATGCGCGCGACGATGCCATCGCCGGCATTCGCTCCAGCGCCCGCGCGCTTGGTCGCTATACACGTCCGGCGGTCGCCTTGTTCTATGCACTGGCCTGGCTGCTGATGGCGGCATCCGCTTGGGCGGCCGCCTTGCCGCCGGTGACGATCCTGCTGCTGCTGCCGGCGGCTGTGCATCTCATCTGGCAGGTCTGGCGGCTGGATACCGCCGATCCCACACGCGCGTTGGCGCTGTTTCGGGCCAATGGCGTCTTCGGCTGGCTGCCCCTGCTTGCCTTCACCCTTGGCCGGACATTTTGAAAGGGTAGGGGCCCCAAGGGATCGATTCGGGAGCGCACAGAATAAAAGTCGGGGGGCGCGCGTCCCTATCTCATATCAGATGGGCATGGTGACCAGGATGCCGGGACGTGGCTACAATCCTTCCATTCGAAGTCTTTCCAAGCGGGAGGCGATGCCGTAAATTCAGGCAACACGAGTTCGGCATCGAAAGCCGCCCCTGAGTCACCAGCCAGCCGGCGATACGTGGGGACGGTGATGGGCGAAGGGGATTTTTGCGGTATCTCCCTAAAGATGGCTGGACCGCAGCGTAGCCGCTTATTGTGGTCAGTGATCCGGCAAGACCATCGTTCGCCATCGAGGGCCCCTACGTCCACGCTCCAAATCCGGTACCCATTGAGGTGAAGCGGAATCGGCGGATCATTCCGATAGGCGGGGTTGTCATATGGCAGGATCCGAGCATGCCCGCGACCGACAAGCACGATGACACGATCCGGCTTATCTTTCTCAATCAATGTCTTAAGGCGAGCTGCCATGAAGGCGTTGCGGTTGTTCACCGACACGCCTGCCGCATTTCGCATAGCGGGATCGTAGAAGATATCGATAGTATGGACTGAAAGCTTTTGCCCGGCCTTCTTCCATTTCCAGGCCTGGCGCAAGAGCGCTAACATCGCGCGGCTGCGTCTTCCATCCTGGTAGAACGAGTCGCGCCAGAACCAGTTGTTCAAAATCCATAACTGTGGTGTTTCAGAAGGAGCGTTATAATAATTCTGTAGACTTGTTTCGAGTTCTGCAGGAAATTCGAAAGCGAGCATGATCCGCTCACCGCTCGCCAAGAACCTTTCCGCCAGACACGCGACCACGGCAGGAGTTTCCCGGGTCCCATGCCGTTCGCCAATAAAAAGAATGTGATTAGGCGTCGCATCCCGCACCAGATCTGAGATTGGATCCGAATCCATTGTAACAGGTATAGGACACCCCAGGAAACCCGACGGAGAAGCAATGCTTGCAGACGCCAGAAAACAATATTGAACAATAAGAATAAATAATTTTCTGGCTATTTGTCCAAGATTCATTGCTTACAACATATAAAATCATATCAACCAGGTAATAGTCAAATATATTATTCATAAAATACCAGAATTTTCTCTTCTGGATCTCCATGAAAAGTGTCCACTACGATTTTTTTTAAATATTCCTTAGACATATAAGAAGAAAACGGCATGTATTCTTTCTCTATCGCAAAAATCCCCGACTTGGTTGAAAGGATATATTTAGCAAAACAATCAAGCAATGGAAATTCTTCAGATATTATGTCCATCCATAACCATTGTCCATATGGATTTACTTCGAGAAAATATATTTTATTATCTTTCGACATGCACAAATCGATTACAGCTATATCAAGATTCAACATTTTTACAAGATTAATGCACGCCTCAACAATATTTTTGTTTAGCTTAATTGGCTCTATCTGAACATTTTGATATTTATAATAAATCTCCTTCCAGTCAGTATATTCTTTATTATCGTCTAATTTTTTAGATATGATTTTTGCAGAATACAAATTATTTTCTATTACGACAGTTCTAATATCAAATTTTTTTGGTATCTTTACCTGGTATATTGATGGACAAGTTTTTATATTATTATAAAATCTTTTTATGTCATTCTTTGATATTTGGGTTGTTAGTGTTGGATAAAATATTTTTTTGGACTTTATCCAAAGCGCATGTGTAAAGCTCTTAACGACCACTCCCCCGGAATATTGCTTAACAAATTCTTGCACGTCGTCTGGATTATTTGTAAAGAGGGTTGGTGGGGTGTGCAATCCGAGCTGAGCGGCTAGGTGCAATTGTAAGGGCTTAGATCCAGCCAGCCAACCTTCGATTGGGGGATTGATCCAATGGCCAAAACGAGAAAAGATAGCATAAAATCCAAGAATAAAGCTTGTAGATTCGCGCGAGCAGAAGTTGTTATCGTGGTTATTATGCTGCGGTAAGAGGCCTAGTATTGGTAGTTTTCGGACAATGTAGCATGAATTTCTCGTGTTTAACGTATTATATCTTTTGTTATTGGAAATCTTCATTGATATATCTTTTATATTCATTTCAAGTGTTGCAGAGGCGAGTGATGGAAAATTTGTCCAATTTATGACTGATGTGTAAACTCCAAGCTGATTTAGGCGAGCAGACAAAGCAACTGCGTGGTCGTCCCACTGTCTCGTGAATATAAAATGATTAATTTCTCTAGAATTGTTTGGCATTAATTTATCAGCTCATGTATGTAAATAAATCTACTGAGAAGTGAGGAGATAATTATTTTATCTCCTAACTTCTCGGGTTAATGTCTAAGGAAAGTTACTCATCATTACATTGACATATAGCGGCCTCACACTCATCGGGGCGGAGTGAGAGCGAAGGTGGTGTAATAGGAGTAGGATTGGGGCATGGATCGGAATCTGGGCCACTACCGGCCACCTTCTGGAGATCCTCTGCTCGAAGTTCCCGGATGACGCAACGGATGAACGGTTTTGGATGTGATGGTGCATTCATCTCTCTTCCTCCAGCCTTGCTGTACGGATATACCCCTATTCGGAAAATGGGGGAGTAGAATTACTATCAAAGATAGCACAGCGTATCATCACAAAAAGTCCTCACACACATTCACAATCTCGTGAGTAACAGGAGCTCTGGGAAGCGGCCGGTGGCGGTGACACTCAAGGGGCAAGACGGATTGCAGACTTGGCCAGGAGGGCGATCCCACACGCGCGTTGGCGCTGTTTCGGGCCAATGGCGTCTTCGGCTGGCTGCCCCTGCTTGCCTTCACCCTTGGCCGAACCGTGCTAAGGGCGTAGTAAGGGGTTGAGACCAGCGCAAGGGCGCAGACGGGTGCCGCAACAAGCGGCGGCGGGTTTCTCCTTTGCCCCCCTTGGACGGGACGCGAACAGGACGGCGAATGATGGCTGCCTTTCTCTTCTACCTCGTGCCGCTGCTGCTGATCGCGGCTGTGGCCGTGATCCTGCTCGGCGTCTTCAATCTGACGAAGCCGGGGATCGAAAGCCGCCGGCGTTCCAATCGCCTGATGCGCTGGCGAATCGCGATCCAGGCGTTGGCGATTCTCGTCATCCTCCTGCTGGTGACCGTATTTGCGAAGGGATGAGGAGGACGGCCATGGTCAAGCTCGATCGCATCTACACCCGCGGCGGCGACAAGGGCGAGACGTCTCTTGTCGGCGGGCGGCGCCTGGCCAAGGACGACTCGCTGGTGGCGGCTTATGGCACCGTCGATGAAGCCAACGCGGTCATCGGCCTGGCCCGGGCCACTCTTCACCATGAGCGCTCGGGGCTGACGCGGCGTGCCGCGGATCGCGATGCGGCCGATGCCATGCTGGCGCGTATTCAACACGATCTCTTCGATCTCGGCGCGGATCTCGCCACCCCCTATGCCGTCCGCGAAGAGAACGGGCAGGCCTTGCGAATCACGGAGACTCAGATCACCAGGCTGGAGGAGGAAATCGATGCGATGACCGCGCGTCTTGAGCCGCTGACGAGTTTTGTCTTGCCCGGCGGCAGTCGCACCAGCGCGCATCTGCATCTTGCCCGAACGGTTGTGCGGCGAGCCGAACGCGCGATCGTGACCGCCATGCGCACCCATGCGCTCAACCCGGCAGCGCTGCGCTACATCAATCGCCTATCGGACCACCTCTTCGTGTTGGCGCGCCTGCTCAATGATGAAGGACGCGGTGACGTGCTCTGGAAACCGGGAGCCAATCGCTGAGTCGGGGATTGTGCGGCGCAGCAGAGAATTGACATATCGGTGCGCCATTGCCTAATGCTTCGCCCGACGTGAAGCACAGATGACGCAGCCCTTCGCTCGAGGGGTGGCACACAAGTGGTGCAGGCACGGCGCAGGCCTGCCGAGGGTAAGGAGCGGCGGTGATGAAGATTCTGGTGCCCGTCAAGCGGGTCGTGGATTACAACGTCAAAGTGCGGGTCAAGCCTGACGGTTCGGGGATCGATCTCAACAATGTCAAGATGTCGATGAATCCCTTCGATGAGATTGCCGTGGAGGAGGCGATCCGCTTGAAGGAAGCCGGCAAGGCGGATGAGATCGTGGTGGTCTCGATCGGCCCCGCTCAGGCGCAGGAGACGATCCGCACGGCACTGGCCATGGGCGCCGATCGTGGAATCCTGGTTCAGTACGACGGTGCGGACACCGAGCCGCTGGCGGTCGCCAAGCTGCTGGCGAAGATCGTGGAGGACGAACAGCCCGGCCTCGTGATCCTTGGCAAGCAGGCAATCGACAATGACGCCAATCAGACGGGGCAGATGCTGGCCGAGCTGCTCGGCTGGCCGCAGGGCACCTTCGCCTCCAGGCTCGAGAT
>CAZJPA010000202.1:0-5352 GCA_964547755.1 uncultured Sphingomonadales bacterium | reverse complement strand
GACGGTAACAGGCCACGGATACAGCCTTACGATCGCCGCGACTGCTTGAGAAAAGTCCTTTTCGATCGCCGCCTTCGCCGGCCCTGGGGCATAGGGAAAGAATTGCGGCTGAAGCCCCGGCAGCAGCAGGGCCGCTTGCAGACGGTAGATGTTGCGGTAGCCGGGCAGCCATCTGTTGTGGCTACGTTCAAAGCCGATATAGGCAGCTGTAAAGAATATTACGGTCAGCGCGACACCCAGCCCCAGCCACGCAAAGATTCTGTAAAGATTCAGTTTTCGCACACCGTTCATTGCCCCCCCCGGCATCGTCGTCCTGTCAAAGGCCTTCAAGCACTACCAGCTCGTGTGTCCCCATGTAAATCACCCCCCCTCGCCCCCGATCACCTCAGTAGTCCAATCAAGGGACAATGGAGTTCTTCAGGGTCCAACGACCAGACGCCGCGAATCCAAGAGGTCAATTTGTCACCATCAACATGCAACCGGCCATCCGGATCGAGTCGCCCAATTCGGTTCCGAGGATCCTTAAGAGCGACGGTGCACTTGCCCACGTCTCCATTGGCCCGAATGACGAGAGAATTTGCCCGCGAGGCATAACATACATTGTCATAGATGTTTTGCGCGGCGCTGCCACTCTTCTCCTGATGGATCGGGTTAATCAAGGATCGTAGATAATCCATGGCCACCTTATACTCTCTAGAATTAGTATTGAATACATCAATAGAATTATCATTATCACCCCCTAGATGCACAATCTCCTTCAAAAAAATCTTGAATCGATGATCACCATCCAATTCTTTTGCAATACGTGTGATAAGATTCTCCACCGAGTATACGGTCTCAGGCAGAACATGGATACGCAGCAGGACCTCCAAATCAAGCGGGAGGTCGCGCATCATAAGAATATTACCCCATATTTTTTCAAAAGTACCACGACCGTTTGCCATAACCCGCCATTGGTTATGAGTATCCGAATCTCCATCAAGAGAAATCTGGTATCGCCTGAGGCCAACATCATAATATTTTCGAACTTTTTCTTCTGTTAATAGATATCCATTCGTAGTAGCCATTGCATGATATTTTAGTTTCCCCCATCGCTCCACGGCCAATGTTGCTTCTTCACAGATTCGATATATCCATTCGTGTGCCAGCAAAGGCTCCCCTCCAAAGAAATTGATGGTTAGAATGTCTAGATCCGGAGCGCGAGCCCGAATAAAAGCGCAAACCCCTTCGACGACATCAGGATCCATCTTCCCAATTGAAAAGTCCTCATAACAATACCTGCACCGGAAATTGCACTTCTCAGTAGTGAATATAATAAGATCAAGCATTTTATCAGAAAGCAGAAAATAAAGCAATTTGTCTATGTTTTTAGAAAGTATATCTTTTTCTAGAGCCATGATATATTTTCCGAAACTTAATACAGAATAATTATATAATTAAGATATTTAATTCACTGCGCCCCCAGAATGTCTCATCTGGGGGCGCAGTAAAAATATTACTTAGGATTACAGCAACACTGTCCATTTCCTTTACATTTTCCATTATTTGCCAGCCAATAGTCTTTCAATTCTTCTATCGTCGCTTGGCGTATGCCCACTTTCGCGCGTGATAAAAACTGTTTAAGCGCCTTATTCGCCCTCTCTTCACCGATCACCACATATCCTCGCTCATCTAAAGAAATCTTGGACGGCAATGCTGCGACGGTATCTTGCGCCGACCAAGATAAAGATACCGCGGTTGCCCCGACAATCAGTGCAGGAGCCAAAGTCTTTGGCGTCTTTTTCATGATCGAACCTCCTTTACTCCTCATTTTCGTCCCCCCAGATGCAACGTTCGAAGCGTGTTCCAACCACGTTATACAATCTACCAATCCCCTCCTCCTCAACTCAACCTACCACAGTGTATCTATATGATACACACCAAATAGACGTATTTTTGTTGATAGGTTGATACCCTACCAAACTTATTACTCATCCCCCGCCAGCCTGACGAAAAAAGGCCTATACGCTGTCGGGCGGCACAAATTAGGGATGAGAGCATGCGAGCCTGCTTACCTTATACCGGATCACGACACCGGCAGCAGCGACAATCACAAGCAGGTATGTCATTGATATAGCTAGATGACTTTGGAACATGTGATAGGCCGGGCGTGTGCAGATTGCGTTTCGCCGTCTTGCGCTTGTCCGCGTGCCGCTGAGCATCTAAGTAACGGCAGCGGAATGCGGCCTGCCTGCTTTCGTGGTGGGCGCGGTGGACAGGAGACGGCGAAAAGCGATGCGCGGCTATTTCGCGATCGGCATCGAGCGGGTCTCGAAGCCCGGCAATATCGGCAATCTCATTCGCAGCGCGCACGGCTTTGGTGCGGCCTTCGTTTTCGCCATCCGACCCGCCTACAAGACCGACCCGGCCCCCGAGATCGCAAAGGCTTGGTCGGATACGGCGCGCTCGGCCGAGTCCCTGCCCTACTATGAATACGAATCCACCGACGCGCTCGTCCTGCCCAAAGGCTGCCGACTGGTGGGCGTGGAGATCACGGATGATGCGATCGACTTGCCCAGCTTCCGCCATCCGGTGCGTGCGGCCTATATTCTGGGCGGCGAGCGGCTGGGCCTGTCGGAAGAGACACTTGCGCGCTGTGATTTCGTGGTCAAGATCCCGACACGTTTCTCCCTCAACGTTGCGACCGCTGGTGCGATCTTGATGTATGACCGGCTGATCTCCTACGGTCGCTTTGCGCCGCGGCCGGTGCGCTCCGGCGGACCGACGGAGGCGCTGCCACCGCATGTGCATGGCGACGTCCGCTTCCGGCGGCATCTGAAGAAAGACGGCTAGGCCCACGGGGCTGCCGGCGCGACGACAGGAACGACAGGGAAAGACAGGACAGCCAGGGTGATGCTCGGGTGATCGGGTGATGGCAGCGCAAAAACGGACACACAGCATGTTGCAAACCCTCCCAAGATGGATGGGACGGTTGGTGCTGGTGACCCTGATCGCGGCAGGCTCGCCCACGGCCGATGCGGCGCCGGCGGCCAAGCCCCGGTTCCTGGGTGGATACAAGGACTGGGATGCCTTCACCCTGAAAGAGCGCAACGGCCAAAAGATCTGCTACATCGTCTCGGTGCCGAAATCCTGGTCGGCCAGCCGCAAGAACGCCCGACGCGGCAAGATCTACGTTACCGTCACCCATCGCCCGCGCGCGAAAATCCGCGACCAGGTGAACTTCGTGATGGGCTATCCTCTCAAGGAGGGCTCGGAGGTCATCGTCACCGTGGACGGCAAGACGCGCCTCAAGCTGTTCACCGAAGGCGACGGCGCCTGGACCTATTCGGCAAAGGACGACCGTCGGCTGGTCGCGGCCATGAAGCGTGGCCTGAAGATGACGGTGACCGGCGTCTCCCAGCGCGGCACGCGCACCATCGACCGCTACTCGCTCACCGGATTCACCGCCGCCTACAACGCCATCTCGAAAGCCTGCGGCCTGCGGTAGGGGGCGTGACAGGGATTGATCGGGTCTAGGTCTGTCCCTATGTGACGGGCGATGCTGGAAGCATTTTACCACCGAGCGCGTAGACAAGCCGCAAAGCTGGATCAGAGCAGACGTGGATGACAAATTTATGACTCAGACAGCGCCCATGGCAACAGCGGGACCGGCCGCGCACCGTATCGTGCCGCGGTCTGCGTCGGCCGCCGATGACGCGCGCATCGACATGCTCGGCCTCTCGAAGGCGGAGCTCCGGCAGGCGCTGGCCGACATCGGCGTGCCGGAGCGCGAGCGCCGGATGCGCACCCAGCAAGTCTGGCACTGGGTGCACCATCGCGGCGTCACCGATTTTTCGGCGATGACAAACATCGCCAAAGACCTGCGCGCACAGCTGGCCGCACATTTCCGGATCACGCGTCCCCTCGTCGTCAGCGATCTCCGGTCCACCGACGGCACGCGCAAATGGCTGGTTCGGATGGCCGACGGTGCCGAGGTCGAGACCGTCTTCATCCCGGACGAGGACCGCGGCACCCTGTGCGTCTCCAGCCAGGTGGGCTGCACTCTGAACTGCCGTTTCTGCCACACCGGCACGATGCGGCTGCTGCGCAATCTGACAGCCTCTGAGATCCTGGGCCAGGTGATGCTGGCGCGTGACGCTCTCGGCGACTGGACCGCGCCCACCGCCGAACGGCGGATCACCAATATCGTCATGATGGGCATGGGCGAACCGCTCTACAATTTCGACAATGTGAAGAAGGCCCTGCACACCGTGATGGACGAGGCCGGCATTCAGCTTTCGCGCCGGCGCATCACGCTCTCAACGGCCGGTGTCGTGCCGATGATGGCCCGCTGCGGTGAGGAGATCGGCGTCAATCTTGCGGTCTCACTGCATGCCGTGCGCGACGAGGTGCGCGACGAGATCGTGCCCTTGAACCGCAAGTGGAAGATCGCCGAACTCTTGGAGGCCTGCGCCCGCTATCCCGGAGCCAACAATGCGCGGCGCATCACCTTCGAATATGTGATGCTCAAGGGTGTCAACGACTCGGATGCGGATGCGCGCGAGCTGGTGCGGCTGCTGCGCCATTACCGGATTCCGGCCAAGGTTAATCTCATCCCCTTCAATCCCTGGCCGGGCAGCGTTTATGAGTGCTCTGAGTGGGAGCGGATCGAACGCTTTTCCGAGATCGTTTTTGCGGCCGGCATCTCGGCTCCGATCCGCACACCGCGCGGACGCGATATCATGGCCGCCTGCGGTCAGCTCAAGTCGGCCACTGAACACCGGCGTTCGCGTGCCCGCTCCGCGTGACCGGGCCATCGTCCCTTTCACTATCCACGACCCCTTCGCCTCGTCACCCGCCGCTCCTTCTCCTTATGCGTCACCCAGCTGCTCTCCTTCGTCACCGATTTCCTTCTTTCGCCATCCACCATTCCGTTCCCTTCCCTTCGTCGTCCGCCGCGTCCCTCTCTTTGTCATTCCCGGCATTCTTTGTCATTCCCGGCATTATTTCTCTTTATTTCTCTTTGTCGCCCGCCGCCCCCCTTCCTTCGTCATCCGCCGACCCCTCTTCCCTCTCCAACAACCGATCACGGATGACCGATCACTGATCACTGAAAACGTCATCCACTGTCCCCTCTTTGTCACCCGCGGCTCCCCTCCTCATCACCACCGGCCCCTCTATTCCCCGTCACCCGCCATTTTCCCCTCTTCGTCACCCGCCGCCTCGCCCAGCGCCCTCTCCTCGTCACCCGCCGACTTGATCGGCGGGTCCAGCGGGCAGCGCAGACAATCCCCAGCGCTGAAGATGGCCTCACCACTGGCTGGGTTCGCCGCTCTTCGGCGGCGAACGACGCAAAAAAGTCTGTCATCCGCC
>CAZJPA010000201.1:0-5364 GCA_964547755.1 uncultured Sphingomonadales bacterium | reverse complement strand
ACATGCTGCCTCGCGTGGTTGACAGCCGCCACACGGGCTGGCTAGCGTCGGCCGCCAAGCGCGGCATTTTCCGCTCCTGGCGGGGGAACGGAAGAGCCGCGTGCCGTAATTTTGGGACGCCGCGTCCGGCCGCTCTTTCCAGGACGGGATGCAGGAAGCGATGGCCACCCGTCCCATGATTTGAAGAGTGGGTGGCCGCCCACTATGCGAAGGGGCGATGTCCCGGCTGCCAGAGAAGGTTTAAGAGGCGATGTCGTCAGCGATCATGGATGTCTATCGGCGCTTTCCAGTGGCCTTCGTCAAAGGCGAAGGGGCCTGGCTTGTCGATGAGGCCGGCCGACGCCATCTCGACTTCTGTTCCGGTATTGCGGTCACCAATCTTGGCCACTGCCATCCGGCGTTGGTGAAAGCGTTGTGCACGCAGGCGCAACAACTCTGGCACACCTCGAATCTCTATCGGATCCCTGCGCAGGAGCGACTGGCGGCCCGACTGGCGGCGGCCTCGGGCCTGGACCGCGTGTTCTTCACCAATTCCGGCCTCGAGGCGATGGAGTGTGCGATCAAAACCGTGCGCAAACATTTCGCGGACAAGGGCAGCCGGCGGCGCATCATCATCACGATGGAGGGCTCCTTTCACGGCCGCTCGATGGCGACCATCTCGGCTTCGGGCCAGGAAAAACTCACCCGCGGGTTCGAGCCGCTGCTGCCCGGATTCCGCCAGGTGCCGCCCGAGGATGTCGCGGCGCTCGAGGCTGCGATCGATGACGAGACGGCGGGCGTGCTCATCGAGCCGGTCATGGGCGAGGGGGGCGTCCGTGCCCTCTCGGATGCGTATCTGCAAGCCGTGCGCGCGCTGTGCGATCGCCACGGTCTCCTGCTCGTCTTCGACGAGATCCAATGCGGCATGGGACGCACCGGACGTCTGTTCGCCTGGGAATGGGCCGGTGTGCGCCCGGACGTGATGGCCCTTGCCAAGGGCCTGGGCGGCGGCTTTCCGGTCGGCGCCTGTCTGGCCAGCGCAGAGGCGGCCTCGGGCATGACACCGGGCGCCCATGGTTCGACCTATGGCGGCAATCCTCTTGCGATGGCGGTGAGCCATGCGGTGCTTGACGTACTGCTCGCACCGGACTTTCTGCCGAATCTCAGCGAGACGGCGGCCTATTTCGATCGCGCGCTCACCCAACTTGCGCAGGAAGAAGGAGACCTTGTGATCGCGACCCGCGGCAAGGGGTTCATGCGCGGCATCAAACTCGCTGCCACCATCCCGGCGCGGCAGTTCGCCGAACAGGCCGTCGCGGATGCGATCCTTGTGGCGCCCGCGGCGGACAACGTCATCAGGCTGTTGCCGCCGCTGATCATCACGCGCGAGGAGATCGACGAGGGCATGCGGCGTCTCAAGGCGGCCCTCGCCCGCGCCCGACGAACGGCCGCGGACATGGCTTGACTGCCGCCAAAGAACGCCGCTGCAAGGCGCACCACAAGACGGATCCTACCGGCCCGGCGACGGGTCGCAACCGGGCGGGAACACGGCCTTCCGGATAAGGGGCGAAAACAGGACGAGACGATGCCGCCCGATCGGGGCGTCATCGCTCTTCTTTCGGAAACAATCGACCCAGGAAAGGGTGGAATATGCCTGACTTTCTCGACATTCGGGATGTCAAACCGCACGTCCTTCAGCGCATGCTCGACCTGGCCATCCACCTGAAAGCAGCGCGCAAGGATTGCCCGCGCGGGCGGCCGGATGCCCAGCCGGCCTTGCCCGGCCATCGGCTGCTGATGCTGTTCGAAAAACCGTCCACGCGCACGCGGCTGTCCTTCGACCTGGCGATCCGCCAACTCGGCGGCGATGCGCTGGATCTTGAAGGCGGCAAATTGCAGCTGGGACGTGGCGAGAGCATTGCTGATACGGGCCGGGTGCTGTCGCTGTTCGGGGATGCGATCGTCTTTCGCGGCCATGATCACGCAGCTCTTGGCGCGCTCGCGCAGGCTGCCGACGTGCCGGTCATCAATGGCCTCACCAACCACTCGCACCCCTGTCAGGCCCTGGCGGACATGCTGACCATGATCGAAGAGTTCGGCACCCCCCGCGGGCTTGCGATCGCCTATCTCGGTGATGCCAACAATGTCGCGCGATCGCTGATGGAGGTCGCGGTGGCCTTCGGCGCCCGGATCACGCTAGCAGCCCCGAAAGCGATCGGCTTCGATGCGGACTTTCAGCGTTTTGCGGCCGGCCATCCCGATCAGGTGACCCTCACGCATGATCCGAGCGCCGCATTGGCCGGTGCGAAGGTCGTCTATACGGACACCTGGCAATCCATGGGCCTGGAACATGGTGCGGATGCGATCGATCATTTCCGTCCCTTCCAGATCACCCCCGCACGCATGGCAGAGGCCGCCGCTGACGCGATCTTCCTGCATTGCTTGCCGGCGCATCGCGGCGAGGAGGTGGTGGATGCGGTGATCGACGGTCCCGCCTCGCGAGTCTGGCGGCAGGCGGAGAACCGCTTGCATGCGCAAAAGGCGATCCTCATCTGGTGCATCGGCGGCGAAGAAGCCTTGGCGCGCGCATGCGATCTGTCTGGGCTGAATACGCGGCCTGAGACATCACAAGAATCATAGGATGCCATGAGCAAGCGGAAGAACAGGGACGAAAAGCCCGGAGCAGATGGCCGAATGGAGTCATCCGCCCGCCTCAGCGACACTTCCGGTGAGCGGCCCACGACACGCCCCATCGTCCTGCCCGAAAAGGAGAGCCGGGACGATCGCGTGCGGCCATTCGCCCTCGACCGCGCCCCGGTGCGCGGGCGGATCGTGCGGCTCGGCCCCGTTTTGGACGAGATTCTGAGCCTGCACGCCTATCCGCCGCCTCTTGCCTGTCAACTCGGTCGGCTCGTCGCCCTGACGGCGATGCTGGGCTCCATGCTCAAGGCCCATGGGCGGGTGACGGTACAGGCGCGCGGCGGCGAAGGGGCGCCGCTCGCTTACATGGTCGCCGACTGTCAGCTGCGAGAGGAAGATGAAGCAGCGGGGCTGCGGGCCTATGCGTCGCTGCGCGACGGTCACCCGCTGCTGTCCGGCGGCGGACAAACGGAAGAGAGCCTTTCGGCTTGGGTCGGGAAGAACGGCGATCTCGCCATCACGCTGGAGTTCACAAAGACGGGTCGGCGCTACCAGGGGATCGTGCCCGTCGGCGACGGGGATCTTGCGCGCGCGGCCGAGGAATACTTCACCCAGTCGGAGCAGATCCCGACCCGGGTTGTGCTGGCGGCCGCCCGTCATCAGCCTTCGCGAGGCTGGCGGGCCGGCGGACTGCTCATTCAGCACATGCCGACGACGGGCGGCGTGCGCGCAGAGGCACCCGCCGCGGATCCGGATGCCTGGCCCCGGGTGCAAACGCTCTTCGAGACGCTGCGTATCACTGAGCTTCTGGATCCGGCGCTCGGCGACGATGCCCTCATCTATCGTCTCTTCCACGAGGAAGGCGTGCGCGTATTCGCCCCGACGACACTGACGCATCGCTGCAGCTGTTCGCGCGAAAAAGTCGCACACATGTTGGCCCAGTTCACCGAGAAGGAGCGCACGGACATGCGTGAAGAAGACGGCCGCATCACCGTCCAATGCCAATACTGCGGTCGCCGTTACCGCTTCGCGGACGAGGAGATCGCGGCCGAGCGGACAACCTGATGCGCGCGCATCCCCTCACCGGTTCGGCGGCGCCTTCCCGCTCGGTCGGCCATAGCCACCACCCCCGGGTGTTGCGATCTCGAGCCGGTCGCCGGGGCCAAGACGTCGTCCGTCCGCCCCTTCCAGACACTCCACGCGCCCATCACGGCGGATGACGCGATTGACTCCGGGCCGCCCCGGCCCACCGCCCGCGAGCCCCGGCGGCCCTGCCTTGCGGTGGGAGGAGAGGATGCGGACATCCATCTCTTCCAGAAACATAAAGCGCCGCAGCGCCCCATTGCCGCCGCGGTGCCGTCCCGTGCCGCCGGAATCGGCGCGAATGCCGAACGCCTCCACCCGCACCGGATAGCGGCTTTCCAGCACCTCGACATCGGTGAGGCGGGAATTGGTCATATGGCTTTGGACGGCATCGGCGCCATCGAATCCGGGGCCGGCGCCCGTGCCCCCGCAGATCGTTTCGTAATACTGATAACGGGCATTGCCGAAACTCAAATTGTTCATGGTGCCCTGGCTGGCGGCTTCCGCTCCGGTGGCCAGAAGCAACGCATTGGTGAGCGCCTGGCTGGTCTCGACATTGCCGGCCACGACGGCAGCACCCGTCTCCGGATCCAGGATGGATCCGGGTCGCAGCCGGATTTCCACGGGGATGAGGCATCCGTCGTTCAAGGGAATGTCCTCACCCACGAGAGTACGCAGCACATAGAGGACAGCCGCGCGGCTGACGGCGCGCGGCGCGTTGAAATTGCCGGGATGCTGATCGCTGGAACCCGTCAGATCGAACACAGCCCGCCGCTCTTGTCGCGCCACGGTGATCCGCACATCCAAGACCGCTCCGCAATCCATCTCGTAGCGGACATGGCCATCCGGCAGACGGTCCAGCAGCCGGCGCACGGCCCGGGCGGCATTGTCGTGGATGTGCCCCATATAGGCATCGACCATCTCGCGGCCGTAGCGGTCCACCAGAGCCAGCAGCTCCCGACGCCCGCGTTCGACCGCGGCCAGTTGTGCCTTGAGATCGGCGAGATTGCGCGCAATATCA
Organism: uncultured Sphingomonadales bacterium; assembly: GCA_964547755.1. Classification (GTDB taxonomy): domain Bacteria; phylum Pseudomonadota; class Alphaproteobacteria; order Sphingomonadales; family Rhodothalassiaceae; genus J084. The sequence goes on along the minus strand of CAZJPA010000201.1, from coordinate 641 downwards.
CGCGCCGGCCAGGGGGCCTCGCGCAGAAGCGTGGCGATCTCCTCTTCACGGAATCGGCCAGCCCGCAACAGAAAACTCGGTGGGATCACCACGCCTTCTTCTTCGAGCCTTGTGGAATCGGGCGGCATGGATCCCGGAGCGATACCGCCGATATCCGCATGATGACCACGTGCCGCCACGAAATAGGCGGGTCGTGCATCGTCCTCCTTCAGAAAGACCGGCATCACCACCGTGACATCGGGCAGATGCGTGCCGCCGGCAGCGGGATCATTGGTGACCATGACATCGCCCGCCCGCCAGATGCCGGCAAAGCGTGCGATCATCTCTTGGACCGTCAACCCCATCGAGCCCAGATGCACCGGCATGTGCGGCGCATTGGCGACCAGCGCTCCGCGCGCATCGAAGACGGCGCAAGAGAAGTCCAACCGCTCTTTCATGTTGACGGAGGCCGCTGTCGCCTCCAGCACAGCGCCCATACTTTCCGCGATCGCCATGAAGAAATTGTGGAACCGTTCGAGCATGGCGGGATCGGCGCGTTCGGCCGCGGTCACGAGCGGTCGTTGCGACGCCGTGTGATGCACGAGTAGCAGACAACCGTCCTCTTTGACCTCCGCCTGCCAGCCGGGTTCCACGACGATGGT
>CAZJPA010000200.1:0-5367 GCA_964547755.1 uncultured Sphingomonadales bacterium | reverse complement strand
GCCGGCTTCGGCATCTGCTCCGTCGTCACCCTTGGGGACGCATGGATGCGCTGCTTGCCACCTGGCGCGAGAAGCCGAGCCTTATTCAGGAGGGGGAAGCGTGACGGTTCCGGAGCGAGCGGGCGTGGGGGAAGTCAGAGGGAGCGGGCCGCAGGTGCGCCCAATGACGGCCGCCGACCGCACGGCCTGGACAGCGTTCCTCGCCACCCACCCGCAAGCCGGCTTCTTTCATCGTCCTGAATGGGCGCAGGCCTTCCAAGAGGGGTTCGGATACGAAACCATCTATCTGCTGGTCGAAGAACACAGGAGCGGCCATACCATGCCGGCAATCCGTGGCGTGCTGCCGCTCGTGGTGATTCGCAGCCGCCTGTTCGGCAGCCGCCTCGTGAGTCTGCCTTTTCTGCCTGAAGCTGGCATACTGGCTGCAGACGAACAGGCGGCTCGGGCCTTGGCGGCTGCTGCGCGCGAAATCGCCATGGCCCGCAGGCTGGCCTGGGTGGAACACCGCAGCGATGAACCGCCGATCCCCGGCACCACGCCCGTTGCAGGCCGCTATGCCGATTTCGTGGCCGAGATCGCCGCCGACCCTGACGAGCGCCTCAAGGCCATTCCCCGCAAACAGCGGGCTTGTGTGCGCAAGAGCCTGCAAGCAGGGCTCGATCATTATGTCACCCGTGAACTCGAACCGTTTTTGACACTTTACCTCCGCAATCTTCACCACCATGGCACGCCAGCTTTTCCCAGACGCTGGTTTGCGGCTCTGCTTGATGTCTTTGACGAGAGAGCACTCGATATTCTTGTCGTCACCCATCAGGGTAGGCCGGTGAGCGCTGTCATGAGCTTCTATGATGGCGAGATGGTCCTGCCCTATTATGCCGGCACGGCGGCCGATGCGCGGCGCCTGTTCGCGCATGACTACATGTACTGGGTGCTGATGGAGCATGCCCGCGCCCGCGGCTGTCGGCGCTTCGATTTCGGACGTTCGCGAATAGGCAGCGGCCCCTATCACTACAAGCGTCATTGGGGGTTTGCCCCCCGCGAGCTTGTCTATCAATATGACCTGGTGCGTGCGTCCGAGCCGCCGGACATGCGGCCTGAAAACAGTCGCTACCGTCTCTTCGTGCGGATGTGGCAGAATTTGCCTTTCGCCTTGGCCAATCGCCTTGGTCCCATGGTCATCAAGGGGTTGGGCTGAGCAGCACGCCGCGCAGGGGAGGTGACGAGCGGGAACGAAAACCGATGCGTCTGCTGTGCCTCTTCCACCGGGTGCCCTTTCCTCCCGATAAGGGGGAAAAGCTGCGCGGCTATCACCTGCTGACAGCGCTGGCGGAGCATTTCACGATTGAGGTCGGCGCCTTCTTCGACGAGGGAGACCGATCAGCGGCGGAGGCTTTCCTCGCCCGCCATGCCGATCGCTGGCGGCTGGTGCCGCTGGGGCGTCTGCGGCCTCTTCTGCGCGGTGGTGCGGCTCTGGCGGCGGGGAGGGCTGTGAGCTGCGGCTATTTCCGTGATCCGCGTCTGGTCCGCTTCGTAGCGCAGGCGTATGCTCGGGGAGCCGAAGCGGCCTATGTGTTCTCCGGGCCCATGGCGCAATATGTCTGCGACTGCGATCGCCCCGGTCGGGCGCGGCTGCCCTTCTTGCTCGATCTCGTGGATGTCGATTCGGCCAAATGGGCGGCTCTGGCCGAACGCCACTCGTTTCCCCGCGGTCCGCTTTACGCTCTGGAAGCCCGGCGGCTGGCCGCCTTTGAGGCGCGTGCTGCGGTCGCAGCCGGGCGGGTGACTCTCGTGACGGAAGCCGAGGCGGCTCTCTTCCGCCGTCTTCAGCCCCGGGTCCCGGCAGAGCGCGTGGCGGTTCTGGAGAACGGTGTGGACACCGATTTCTTCACCCCGCGGCCGCGCCGGCCGGATCCATCGCCGGCGCTCATTTTTACGGGCCGGATGGATTACGCTCCCAATGTGGAGGGCATTTGCTGGTTTGTGCGTCATGTCTGGCCGGCGCTGACCACGCGTCATGCGGAGCTACGGTTGTTCGTGGTGGGCGCCCGGCCTGCGCGCGCGGTGACGCGACTGGCCCGCGATCCCCGCATCACGGTGACGGGCCGCGTATCGGATGTGCGGCCCTTCTATGAGCAGGCCGATATTGCGATCGCGCCGCTGCTGACGGCCCGCGGTATCCAGAACAAACTGCTCGAAGCCATGGCGATGGCGATGCCGGTGGTGGCCTCTTCGGCGGCTTTCGAGGGGCTGGACGCCAAGGCGGGCAAGCTTGTGCAGATCGCAGATGAGCCGGCTGGTTGGGTGGCGGCGCTTGATGCGTTGCTTCGTGATCCCGAGCGGCGACGCAGCTTGGGAGAACAGGCCCGTCGCTTCGTCTGCGTTCGCTATGGTTGGGCGCGGCAGGGTCGGCGGCTGGCCGATATGCTCGCAAGCCTGGCCGGAGGCCGGCCGGTAAGGGAGGTGATCCCATGATCCGGCTTGCGCCATCGCTTGGACGACGATCGCGAGAAGGCCTGTCTCCGGGCGGCGCGCTGGCCGTGCTTTGGCTCGTAAGCGTTCTGCTCTACCTCCCGACGGTGCAGCATCTGCTTTCGGTCTGGACGGGCAATGTGGTCTTCCATCACCAGCCTCTCGTGTTTGCGATCGCCGCCTGGCTGATCTGGCGCCACCTGACGGATGCCGGCGGGTGGGGAAGCAAGACCGCCCGGGGCACCGTCGCGATGCGTCCGCTTGTGTTGGCGGCGCTGCTGTCCTGGGGCTGGTTCGTCGCCTGGCTGGCGGATCTGGCCATCGGCATGCACGCGGCTTTTATCGGCCTTTTCGGCGCGGCGGCCCTTCTGCTCATGCCGCCGGCACGATGGCGGGAGCTGCGTTTTCCACTGGGCTATCTGCTGCTTTCGATCCCGGCCGGTCTCCTGCTGGTGCCCCCCTTGATGGCTTTTACGGCCTGGCTTGCCGTCAAGATCCTTGCGCTTTGGGATGCCTCGTTCTGGCAGGACGGCTTCAATATCGAGCTCGTCACGCCGCAAGGTCTGGTGCGGTTTTCCATCGAGGCGGCCTGTTCGGGGGTGCGCTATCTGTTCGCCAGTTTCGCCGTCGGCTTGCTGTTCGCCTGGGTTGCGGCATCCGGTCTGCGACGGTTTGCCGTGATCGGCATCTTTCTCCTCATCCCTATTTTCGCCAATGCCTTGCGAGCAGCCGGTATTTTGCTGTTGGCTTCCACATATGGTCTTGCCGTTGCCCAGGGAATCGACCACCGCATTTATGGGCTTGCCTTCTTCCTGGTCACGCTGGCACTCAGCTTTCTTCTCTCCTGGCCGCTGACCGGTCGTGGCGGCGCCTTCCGTTCACCGGCGGCGCATGCAGAGCGATCGGCGGCTGCAGGCGCGCGCATTCCTCTTCCACGGCTCATCAGCTTTTTGGGCGCGGCAGCATTCGGGCCGGGACTGGCGCTGCTGTGGCGCGCTATCCTGTGAGGCGGGAGCAGGACGGAAGATCAGGCGGGCCCATCGGTGGGCGACAGGTCGAAGGCATAGCCGGCCGCACGCACGGTGCGGATGGGATCGGCTTCGCCCGGCGCATTGAGCGCTTTGCGCAGGCGACGGATGTGGACATCGACGGTACGGATTTCGATGTCGCTGTCGAGCCCCCAGACGGCGTCAAGCAGCTGCTCGCGACTGAACACACGGCCTGGATGCTCCATCAGATGCCGCAGGAGGCGGAATTCTGTGGGGCTCAAGTGAATTTCGCGCCCATTGCGCCGGACCTTATGGGCAACCGGATCGAGCATGATGTCACCGGCCGTCAGGGTTTCGCCATGCAGCGCAGGTCGTACCCGGCGCAGTACCGCATGAATACGAGCGATCAGCTCGCGCGGGGAGAAGGGCTTGGTGACATAGTCGTCCGCGCCCGTCTCGAGCCCGCGCACGCGATCGCCTTCCTCGCTGCGCGCCGTGAGCATGATGATCGGCAGATTGCGGGTGTCCTTGCGACGGCGCAGGCGACGGCACAGTTCGATTCCCGACAGTTCCGGCAGCATCCAATCCACGATCGCCAGATCCGGCGGATCCTCCAGAACACACAGCCAGCCTTCTTCGCCATCCGGAGCGGTCGCAACCGCAAAGCCCGCGGCCTCCAGGTTGTAAGAGAGCAGTTCCACGAGATGGGGGTCGTCTTCGATGACCAGCACACGCGGACCGTCTGCATTCGCGGCCCGGCTGGAAGCGGCATCAGCGCTTGGCATGGTCCTCGTCTCCAGGGCCGGTGATGACGGCGCTCTCGTCACCCTTGGGGCGTTCGTCGGGCAGCTGTTCGCCTTCGACCATGAAATAGACGAGCTCGGCGATATTGGTGGCCTGATCGCCGACGCGCTCCAGATTCTTGGCGATGAACAGCAGGTGGGTCGCCGCCGTGATGCGGCGTGGGTTCTCGACCATATATGTCAGCAGTTCACGAAACAGGCTGGTATAGAGCGCGTCCACCTTGGCGTCCGACTGCCAGACGGCGACCGCGGCTTGCGCATCCCGGCCGATGAAGGCGTCAATCACCCGGCTCAGCATCCCCCGCACTTCGTCCGCCAGCACCGGAAGGAGCTGCGAGGGGGCATCGGGAAGGGTGCCGATCAGCACAGTCGTGCGCTTGGCGATATTCTTGGCGTAATCGCCGACGCGTTCGAGCGCGTTGATGATCTTGACGATTGCCATGATTTCGCGCAGGTCGTCGGCCACCGGGGCTCTCAATGCGATGATTTCGATCGCTCTGCGCTCGCCCTCGGCTTCCATGGCGTCCAGGGTCTTGTCCCGGTGCACGACATCTTCGGCGAGCGCCGAGTCACGCTCAACGAGCGCGCGCACGGCATCGGCCAGTTCCTCATCGGCAAGAGCCGCCATCTGGCTGACATGGGCGCGTAGCCGTTCGAGATCTTCGTCGTAAACCTGCAGCGTGTGCTGGGACATCATGATTCCCTGCTCCCGTATTCCACGGCCGTTTGCGTCAGCGATGCGCAGGTCAGCCGCTTGCGGTCGGCATTCTAGGCAATCGCGCCATAGCCTGAAAAGGATTTGTGACGGTTTTATTGCAAAACCATCACCGCCCGACCATAGCCGCCCGTTGCTTCCTCAGGGAAAATCGATCGGCGGCATGTGCCGGGGGGATTTGCCAAGCCGCTTCGGTGGTAACAGGACTGTCACAAAGCCGGTCTAGCTTGCCCGTGTCTCCGGGCGCTGGGGTGTCAGCCGGAATGGCACGCCCTGGAATGATTACAGGCACGGAGACCACATGAACGAATTGGAAACTGGAGGGCATCATGCTCCGCGGAATTCTATCTCTTCTTGTAAGCGCGATCTTTGCGATCGTGATCGCCGCCTC
>CAZJPA010000199.1:2712-5447 GCA_964547755.1 uncultured Sphingomonadales bacterium | reverse complement strand
TCGAACTTCCACGGGCTTTCGCCCACAGCGACCTCAACGCTGCGCGTCTACCAGTTCCGCCACGTCCGCACAACGCCCGCCCCGCTGTCAGCGCCTTGGCGAGCGGGCAGGATCCATATGGAAAAAAAGGCCGATTTCGTCAAGCCCCGAAGGGGAGAAAGGGAAGGAAATTACAGATCGTCCTCGCTGACCATCCGGGTGATGGATACGCCGATGCGATCACCGACGATCATGATTTCGCCGAGAGCGACGAGCTCGCCATTCGCGTGGATCCGCACTTCGTCGTCATGGCTGGCATCGAGGTCGATCACGGCGCCGCGACCCATCTTGAGCAACTGGCGCACCGGCATTTCGGTGGCGCCTAGGACCACCGTCATCTCGACACGGACCTTCGAGATCGCGTTCATGCTCGTCTCCCTGTCGATGCGCTTGCCCGTCCTCATGGAGGCCTTCTTGTCCATCTTCGGCGAGAGAGGGTTAGGATGGGGTTAACGACTGGACATGCTCCACCGGAGCCTTGCGGGCGTTTGCGCCCTTGTCTTGCCGGGCGATGGGCGCTAGGCCGGGCGGCATGATACGGGCGAACAGGTGCAATCAGGAAGAGTGGCGGGCCCATGGGGTCCGCTGGCGGCGCAGCCCGGGCTTGATCGCCTATGACGCGGCCTTGCGGGCGATGGAAGACCATGTGCGGGCGATCCGGGCCGGTGAGGGGGATGAGCTCGTCTGGCTGCTCGAACATCCGCCCCTTTATACCGCCGGCACCAGCGCAAGACCCGAAGAGGAGGTGGTGGGCAGGCTGCCGTTTCCGCTTCATCTTACTGGCCGCGGCGGCAAGATCACCTATCATGGCCCGGGCCAGCGTGTGGCCTATATGATGATTGACTTGAGGCGGCGCGGCATCGATGTGCGGTCCTTCGTGCGCGGACTGGAAGGATGGGTGATCGCCGCGCTCGCGAGCTTCGGAATTCATGCGGTCCGGCGCACTGGGCGCGTCGGCATCTGGGTGCCCCGTGACGGGGGGCGGGACGACAAGATTGCCGCCATCGGCATCCGCGTGCGCCACGGTGTAAGCTTTCATGGGGTCGCGGTGAACGTGAATCCGGATCTCTCGCATTACGCCCCCATCGTTCCCTGCGGCATTCGCGAGCATGGCGTCACCTCATTGGCCGCGCTTGGCGTGGATGCCGATCTCAAGGCCCTCGACCGCGCCTTGGAGCGGACGTTCGATCATGTGCTCGGTGGGCTGGACGCGCACGGGAGACGATCGGCGGAGGTATGACCGATTTCGCGTGCCGGATGGCCGATTTCTTCGCGGGTCGCTCCCCTTGCCCGCCGGATGAGACCGGCTGCGGGAGGTGCTGGAAGCGGGGAAACACAAGGCATTGAGTTTTCATGCGTTCTTGCGTATCCTTCTGGATGTCCGGACGGGAAGGAGGGTCGCCATGGCGAGAAAGACGGTCACGCGCGCGGAATTGACTGAGGCGGTTTATCGTGAGGTGGGCCTGTCACGGAGCGAGTCGGCGGCTCTGGTCGACTCGGTGTTGGAGACCATCGCCGCCCGGTTGGAGCGGGGCGAGAACGTGAAGCTGTCCTCCTTTGGCAGTTTCCTCGTTCGACACAAGGGGCGTCGCATGGGGCGCAATCCCAAGACCGGCGTGGAGGTGCCGATCGAGCCGCGGCGTGTCGTGGTCTTTCGGCCCAGTCAGATCCTGCGCAAGCGCATCGTCAGATCCCTTGACCATTTGGAATGACGGTCCGTGGCTGCTTCCGACACCTCCGATTCGGGGTCCGGCAATCGGGTGGCGCGCAAGGCCCCCAATGGCGCGGGCAAATCGCCTGCGGCTTACCGCACCATCGGTGAGGTGGCCGAAATCGTCGGCGTGCCTCAGCATGTGTTGCGCTTCTGGGAGACGCGCTTTCCTCAGCTCAAGCCGCTCAAGCGCAGTGGAAACCGGCGCTACTATCGGCCGGAAGATGTCGCCTTGCTGCAGGCCATTCGCGTCCTGCTGCATGAGCGGGGGCTGACCATTCGCGGCGTTCAGAAGCGGCTGAAGGAGGAGGGCGTGCGCCGTCTTGTCGCTTCTGTCCTGGAGGCGGAGCGTGAGCGGCGGCAGGAAGGATGTGACGAGAGATCGGCGGCTGCCGGTTTTCCCGAAACCGGGCCGGCTGAATCCCCACCCGTGAAGGAGGGGGAGCTGGGCGGCATGATGCCGGCTTGTGCATCCACCTCCGCTGCTGGTTCGGAAAGGGGGCGCGGATCGATCGGAGGGGCAGATCTTACCGCCATCATGGATCGGCTGAAACGGATCCGGGCGCTGCTGGATGAGAGCGCCGGTTGAACCTGGAAGGACGAAAAGATCCGGCATTGTGATCGGTCATGACTGTCGTCCCAGCATAGATTCTTTGCCGGCGGATATTCCCGTTTACATGGTCATGACTGTCGTTCCAGCATAGACCGCCCGATTCCCTGGAAAGGCAAGAATATTCGGCGTTGTGACCAGCCTTCCCGGTCGCGAATTCACTTGCCCCCTTCGGGTTACCCATCAGCGTTTCCTTCCCTTGTTATCCGCCGGCCGCTTTGGCTTTCGATCATCCGCCAGCATCTCTTCTGTTCGTCATCCGCTCTCTTTCCCCCTCGTCACCCACCGCACCTTCCTTCGTCACCGGCCGTACTCCCCCCTCTCGCGTCACCCGCCGCACTCCCCCTTCTCGTCACCCGCCGGCTTGACCGGCGG
>CAZJPA010000199.1:0-2612 GCA_964547755.1 uncultured Sphingomonadales bacterium | reverse complement strand
TCTCGCGTCACCCGCCGCACTCCCCCTTCTCGTCACCCGCCGGCTTGACCGGCGGATCCAGCGAGCAGAGAAGGCAATCCCCAGCGCTGAAGATGGCCTCACCACTGGCTGGATTCGCCGCTCTCCGGCGGCGAATGACGTAAGAAGAAGAGCATCCGCCAATGCCATTTCTTCGTCACCCGCCGACCCCGGATCAAAGTCCGGGGCAGGCTCGACCGGCGGGTCCGTTTCCCCCTCTCGTCACCCGCCGGCTCGACCGGCGGATCCAGCGGGAAGGGAAGACAGCGCCCAGCGCCGAAGTCGTCTGCGCCGCCGGCTGGGTTCGCCGGTCAAGCCGGCGAACGACGCGGAAGAGAACAGTCGGATAGGTTCGCCGCATCTGCCGGCGAACGACGATTCAGTGATCGGTGACCGGTGATCAGTGATCAGCAATCCGTGCAGCGAATGACGCGGGGAGGGGGGCGGCCGGCTGGGTTCGCCGCTATGGCCCGTCATTTGGGGGGGCTGCCTTTACCGTCCAGTGCGCGCCGCGACACAACAGCCAGCAAAGTGGTCCCGACCATCCCGTCGGCATCAGTGATCATGACATGTCGCGCGATGGACGAACGAAAATGCCCCGCCAGCCGATGGCCGACGGGGCATCTTGCCGCTTGCTGAAGGAACGCAGCCGTCGCCGCCATGCGGTGGCGGCTGCGCAATACCGCGTTACTTGCGGGTCACCTTGATCTTGCGCCCGCGCGCCTGTTCGGTCGCCAGACGCGGGATGACGATCGTCAACAGGCCGCTCTTGCTTTCGGCCTTGATGTGGTCGATATCGGCATCCTCAGGCAGCGGGAAGGAGCGGCGGAAGCTGCCATAGAACCGCTCGGCGCGGATCATGCGGCCTTCCTTGTCGGCCTCGGTCTTCTCCTCGCGCTTCTCGCCGCTGAGCACCAGGGTGTGATCGACCACCGAGACATCGATGTGATCCTCGTCCACCCCGGGCAGTTCGGCAACGATGCGATACTCTTTTTCGGTCTCGACGATATCGACCTTCGGCCACAACGCCTCCTCTTCCTCGCGGAAGAGGCTCAGCGGCCCGCCGAAATATTCGTCGAACAGCCGCAGCACGTCCCGACGCAGATCGACGAACGGATCCTGCATGACGGGTGCAACCGTGCGACGAGTCGTCAACCGCGGCAACAGCTCGAACATGGCTCCACCTCCTTTCCTTCGTCTCTCTCGACTTTCGGGACTCTCCGGCTACCACACAACCACTTCCCTCACCGCCCAACTTTTGTGAGCGATGAGCCCGTCCATTCACCTGTCATCTCTGGAAACGATGAGGCGTGAGAAAAGTTCCCGTATGGCGGGAGAAATCCTGAGACTGGTTCTGGTCGTGTCGGCGGACCTATTGTTCCATCCAGGATGATGTTAGCGTAAGGTCTGATCTATTCGGCTCCTTTGCAGGGAGGGCGCGATGGGCGGATGGGATGGCGTGAGGCGAGCGGGTCTGCTGGTGGTGCTCGGAGGGGTGCTCGCCGGTTGCATGACGGTGGCGGAAACCGGCCGGCAGCAGTTGATCTTGGTCCCGGGCGAGCAGTTGCGCCTGGCTGCTGAGGAAACCTTTTCCGAACTCAGACAGCAGCTACAGGAGGTTCATGAAGGCCCGCAGGCTGAGATGGTGGCTCGTGTCGGTAGCCGACTGGCGCGAGTCGTCCCGCCGCCGCCGCAAGGACGCGGCTATCGTTTCGTGCTCTTTGAGGAGGACGAGGCGAATGCCTTCGCTTTGCCGAACGGCGATGTCGGCATCTTCACCGGTCTGTTCGATATCGTTCGGACGGACGATGAGCTGGCCGCCGTGCTGGGGCATGAGATCGCGCATGTGACCGCGCGCCACGCGGCCGAGCAGGTGAGCCAGCGGCTGCTGGCCTCGTTGGGGCTTGCCGTGGTCGCCGGTGCCAGCCAAGACGAGGATGTCACCCGGGCCGTAGCGGCTCTTGCCGGTATTGGCGTGTTGTTGCCGTTTTCACGTCTCCAGGAATCGGAGGCTGATCGTATCGGCCAGCTCTACATGGCCCGGGCTTGCTACGATCCGGCGGCCGCGATCACGGTATGGAAGCGCTTTGCGGCCGCAGGCAAGGCGCGGGCGCCGACATTCCTGTCCACACATCCAAACCCCGTGCGGCGGGCCGAGCGGCTTGCCCAGTGGCTGCCCCAGGCCGAAGCCGAGCGCGGCCGGCTTTGTCGATAGCGAAAGCGTTGATAGTGAAAGCTGGAGGCAGGAACAGCAGGGACGGTGAGGAGGCGGCGGGTCCAGCGGGAGGGGGAAGACAGCACCCAGCGCCGGGATTGTCTTACCGCCGATTGGATTCGCCGCTCTCCGGCGGCGAATAACGATTCAGTGATCGGTGACCGGTGATCAGTGATCAGAAATCCGGGCGGTGAAGGAGAGGGAAAGAGAGGGGGCGGCATCTCTTCCTCGTCATCCATCGCCACTCTGCTCCCTCGTCACCTGCCATCATCCCCTCTTCGTCATCCGCCGGCTTGACCGGCGGGTCCATTTCCTTCTCTTTGCCACCCGCCGACCCCGGATCAAAGTCCGGGGCAGGCTCGACCGGCGGGTCCATTTC
>CAZJPA010000198.1:0-5449 GCA_964547755.1 uncultured Sphingomonadales bacterium | reverse complement strand
CGCTCTCGTTTCCACAAGACTTTGGATCAGACATTATGAGTCCACGACCTAGTCGAGGCCGGCATCTTCCACCTCGTGCACCAGCTCGTACTGTGGCTTCAGCGCGCAGCGGAAGGCACCTTAATCGATCCCGCGCAGGGATGGGAGCCGGCCCTGCGGCGCAATCTCTCCGACATTCTCGTCATGGACGCTGAGGCCTGCCGTGCGATCGTGGACCGGCAAGGCGGCCACCGCGTCTTCACGGCCCGTTTCTATCGCTCGGGCGCAGAAGCCGCCCGCCTTTCGGCAGGCGCAGCCGCCATCATCCAGGCCAACACCGAAGCCGTGCCGCTGAAACGCGGCAACAAGGAGCTTTTTGCGTCCCGGCCGGATGAACACGACGGCGCGTTCGGCAACACCGTCTGTTATGTCGCCTGGCCCGACAAGCTGCCGGACGGCGCCGCCTTCGTCTCCGACTCCTATATTCCGGAGACGGTGACCACGATCGGCGCGCTGCGCCGCCGGGCCGACGAGTTGCGGTGCGGGCGCGCTCTGGACTCGTTCTTGACCAGCCTTGAGCGCTGTTTTGACGGATATGTGCTGAATGTGCCTGTGCCGATCGCCATCGTGCTGTGCGCCCGGCGCCCCTTCCACCTGATCGCTCGCCATCGGAAATTGAACTGCTGCCCTATGTCGTGGAGCTGCGCGCCGGGCCGCAAAGGAACTCTTTGTTCGCCGCGGGAGATGACGAACCGGTCGCCCCGGCCATGCATCTTGATGCGACGAACCCGGCTCTCTTGCGCGCCGTTTCCGGCGCGCCCGAAACCGGCCCTGTCGTCATGCTCGGCTGCGGCAGCGTCGGCTCGAAAATGGGAATGCACCTGGCCCGTTCCGGTATTCAGATTCCGCTCGTCAGCGATAAGGGCGGCCTTCTGCCGCATAATATGGCGCGCCATGCTCTGGCGCGGCCCCCGCTCGCCGTTTCCAAGGCGTCCGAACTGGCCGGCGAGCTGGCCCATCTTGGCCAGTCGCCTCAGGTCCACAAGGATGATCTGGTACGGGATCTCGCAACAAGGGAAGGCCGCCGCGCTGTCCTTCCGAAGCAGGTCGCCTACGCGGCCAACACGACGGCCTCGCTCGGCGTGCGCGAGGCACTGGCCGGCCTTGCGCCGGATGACGTTAAGCCCCGGCTCGCGGAGGCCGCGCTGTTCGGACGCGGCCATGGCGGCTTTCTTCTGGTCGAGGGCGCTGCTCACAACCCGACGCTGTGCGACCTGATCGCCGAACTGTATGCCACTGCCGGGTCCGACCGCCTTGGCGATTTATTGTTCGATCGCGCCCATGGGCTGACTGAAATCCAGATCGGCCAGGGATGCGGATCGCTGACCATGCCGATGACCGATATGCGCCTCTCGACCATGACGGCCGCCCTGACCGAGGCGTTGCTCGACGTTATGCAGACCGATACCGCTGATGGGCTCATCGTCGCCGGCACGACGGCGGAAGATTCGCCGGATACGCGCTGGCGCCACCAGCCCGTCTCGACGTTTGAGATCGTTCCGGTCGATCCGGTCGAGGGCTGGACCCTGCGTATCTCGCAGCGCGTCCTTAACCAGATTCGCGCGGAGATCGCGAACTACCCCAACGTCGAGACGGGCGGCGTCATGATTGGAATGTGCAGCGCCCGCCTGAAGGCTGTCACGGTTGTGGACCTGCTTCCGGCGCCGCCCGACAGCAACCGCACCGCTGCCCGGTTTACCCTCGGTACAAGCGGTCTCAAAAGAGCCATCGCCGCCCGGCATGGTCTGAGCGGCGGCACGCTCTTCGATATCGGCACATGGCATTCGCATCTTGCCGATCAGGGGCCATCGCCCCTCGACCGGCAGACCGCGCGGGAACTCGCAGCCGAACGCCCGCCGCCCTCGGTCCTGCTCATCGCGACGCCGGGCCGGCTTTACGCCCTGATGCATACGCCGGCCGTACCATGAGCGGACAGACCTCACTAAAAGCCCAGAACGCCTGGCTTGTCCGGGCCGTACTGTTGATCCATGCTCTTGTTTTTGTTTATGTGGCGTTCGAGCCTATTGTGTTAGCCCAGTTCGCGGTCCCGAACGCACTTGAGAAGGCGAAAGCCGCACTGGCGCCGGGTTCGCTTTCGCTCGCCATTATTGTGCTTGCGAAGCTGGTTCTTCTCGGGCTTGTGCCGGCGCGGCTGCGCGACCGGCTCATTCACTGGCGTTGGCGCAATCCGCTGCCAGGGTCGCGCGCATTCTCGAAATTCGGGCCGGGCGATTCCCGCGTCGATATGGAATTGCTGGAAAGAACTTATGGGCCGTTGCCGGACAATCCCGGCGAACAGGGCCGCCTCTTCTACAAGATTTATAGCGCCTACACCGATTCTGTCGGTGTGCTCAATGCGCATAAATCGTACCTGGCCGCCCGCGATATCGGAATGATCAACTTCATCCTGTTCATTCTGTTGCCGGGTTTTGCCTGGTGGGCAACGCTGGATGGCGCCCGAACGGCAGCATATGCCGGTGCCTTGTTGCTCTCCTACCTGTTGATGGCGATCGCCGCGCAGGTGTACGGCGTGCGTCTTGTCGAAAACGCTCTCGCAGCCGCATCTGCCGATCAGAGATAAGCCCGCTGGCGTGTCCGGCTGACGCCGGACCAGGGCCCTACGCGCGCCGCATTTGCGGTGCTTCCCGAGCCGCCGCAGATCCCGGTGCCGGGAAGCGGCGTCTCGGCCTGCCGGTAACGATCCTTCGCGCATACGGCCCGGCCGCGATGTTCGCGTTTGTAGCGTGAGCCTGGAGAAACGGCCAGTTCATCGGGCTGAATATCCTCTGCATCCACGAAAGCGGGTTCGACGCTTTTCTGACCGCCTGGACAGACTGGATGAGCCAGCAGATCCCGGTATTGGAAGCGCTAAACGAGCGCAGCGCAGTGGCGGCGTGATTCGGGTGCTCCGAGGCCTGAGCGAGGTGCCCCAACTCGCAGAACGGAGATGGTTTATGCGGCTGCGTCAAACGGCTGCAGAGTATCCCCCGGGAACAGAGAAAGAATCTGGATCGGTAGGTTCCGGTGGTTGCGGGCCCCCGCAACCAAAAAGGCCGATAACTCAAATGGTTATCGGCCTTTCCTTTTCTCCGCCATCTCCCGCACCCGTCATGTCAACATTGTGTCAACAATCCGCGCGGCGGCCATTGGCGCAATGTGGCAGGGGAGGCTGCACTATTTGATAACCCGCAGATTTGCCCGGCCAACCGAGCTCTGTGCCGCTCCACCGCCAATTCCAACGAGCGTAAGGCCAAACACGAGTCCCTCAATTTCGCGAGGGTCAACCTGAAGCGCCTCGGCGAGCTCGGCTTTACCAACACCATCGTCGCGGAGGGCGGCGAAGACCTTCGCCAAGATCTGCGATGTTTCGCGCTGCGCGCCTTCAGGTTCCTCCTTTCGGAAACCGCGCTGTGAGATCTCAATGCACAGTGTTCGATAGTGCCAGTCCGTCAATAGGCCAATGGCGTGGAGCCGGTACACGAGGGCCGCAACGGAAACGATCCAGTGTTTTTTTAGCTGGAGCAAATGGGCAAGTGTCGGCAACTGCGGAGCAACAGCCAGAACACTCGCCTTCGGCATCAGGAATGCAGATGCAAAGGCGTGAGCCTGCCGCTCCACGTCCTGGCCGTGTGGGCCTCCGTGCTTATGCAGGACTAGGTGGGCCAGTTCATGGGCTGCATCGAAGCGCGCGTGCTCGGCCGACTTCATGGTGTTGAGGAACACAAACGGTTCGTCATTTCGCCAGAGCGAGAACGCGTCGATCTCAAGCGCTCGTTCCGCAAGCGAGAAGACACGAATGCCCTTTGCCTCCATCAAATGGACCATATTGCGGATCGGCCGCTCTCCAAGGCCCCAGTGCTGACGAAGCGCCATCGCGGCGGCTTCGGGTTCTTCTCCACGAAGGTCGAGAAGATCGACTTCTGGCAGTTCGAAGCGTGCGTCGATCCAGTCGTGAAGCAGGAAGGCAAGTCCGCCGGCACCCAAGGCAGCGTCCCGCTGCGCCGCTGACATTCTGGACATCGAGCGGAAACTAGCGGTCATCGGATCGGGGGTCTCCACATCGCCGCCTGTGAAGAAGCCGGCGGGAAAGCTCAGCGCCGTGGCGATCTTTTCAACGGATTCGCTCGAAGGAACTTTCTCCCCATTCTCGTAAGCAGAGATCGACCGGAGACTCAGTCCGGTCAATTCGGCGAGTCGGATCTTGTTCATGCCCCGCCGCTTACGCGCGAGGCTGAGGCGCGACGGGTTAAACATTGGATCAGGCCGAGTTCTGACGGCGCTTTACGTCGATCTCGAAATCTGGGCCAAAGTCGGGTGCCACATCGGGCAAGATCGGATCCAACGGGATCGTCGGCAGAATGATACGCTCCTTCCAGGCATTCGGGCGCCCGTCATCGCCCATGGAAGCCGGAAGCGAGAGCTCTGCCCGCAACTCCCGCTCATTGCAATGGAATAAGAGCAGCCATGTCACCCGGCCATCCACGGCCTCCGCTCTCGGCGACTGTATGATGCCCGGAAAACGAAGCTGCATCGCGTTCACCAGCACCGCGTCGACGGTATTGGGCCCCTTCGCCGACTTGGTAGTGGGCAGCAAGGTCGAATTGCCGGTGTTCTCGCAGCCGGAGGCAGCGGCTATCGCGATGGACCCGTCAGGACTGATTACGACGCAGTAGTTCCCATCGTCGGACTTGGACCACCCCTCCACCAGCAGTTTCTCGCGAAGAACGCGCACGGTTCTGTTCCACTGTGACAATGCCGGATAGAATGGCGCGTCATTGGCGGTGCATGAGGCCCTTGCAAGGTATCCTGCTCGTATCGCCTCAAGGAGTGGCTCCAGCCTGAGGCCCAGGGCGGCCAAGGCGGCGTCTACTTCATCAGGTGTCGTTCGAATTTCCGTCAGCATGGCCCCCTCGGGTGCAAGTGGGTTCGGTTCCGATTTTCCTACCACAAATGAGGGGGAAAAACAAGAACTTGGTTGATGGCTTGGTCGTCACGCCGCCACCATCGCGATCCCATCCAGCCGCACCTTGACCGCCGCGGCGCCGCTCCCGGCCGCCTCGGTGGCGATGGCCACGGGGTAGAGACCGACCGCCGACGGCGCGCGATCCCTTCGCGCGTCGTCCCAGGACACATGGCCGCCAGCCCCGATCCCAGACAGAGTTGCGGCCTGGGCGGTCGCTAAACCCCGCTCCCAGAGCGCGGCGCGCAGGCGTTTCGCCCCGAAGGGCTCGCCCGCGCCTTGGGCGGCGAATGTCGTTTGACAGGAACGTGCGCGCCCGCGGCCCGTCCTTTTGTTTGTCCTTTTTCTCAGGAGCCCGCGGGAAAAGGCGCGCGCTCCAAGCGTATGTCTCTATGAGCGTATGTCTCTATGAGCGTATGGTTCGATGACGGAATGCGACGGGGGCGGCGC
>CAZJPA010000197.1:0-5487 GCA_964547755.1 uncultured Sphingomonadales bacterium | reverse complement strand
CGAAGGGACGAGCAAGATGACCAAGAAACAGTCAGACATAAATTTCCAAATAACACATTGATATAATTGAAATTATGCACTCACATTCAGGGGCCTTCTGGTTCCACCCTGTTCGATTTCGGGAGTAATGATGATGACACAGCATTCCCACGCACCTTTTTCTCTCTCCGCGCGCCGCTCGGTGCATTCTTCCGCACAGACGGCTGCCCATTCGCGCGCCACCCGCAACGCCTCATTGTGCGTCGCAACATATTGGTCTCTTCGGAGACGGTGGGCACAGCGCCGGTGGACGAGCGCTCTTGCCGCGGGGATGATTGGTGTCGTGATCCTGTCGGCGGCCGGGCCTGCCCTCGCCGATGAAGACAAGGGGCCGGCCGTCTCGGGCGCTCTTTCTTGGGTGAGCGATTACCGGTTCCGCGGGCTTTCACTCAACGGCAAGGATTTTGCGCTCCAAGGCGAGATCGGCGTGAGCTGGCAGGGCTGGCATGTGTCGGGATGGGCGTCGTCGCAGCGGGCGGTGCCGGGCGCGGATGTGGAAACGGACGTGACCGTCGGCCGCAGTTTCGATTGGCTCGGCCTTGATTGGGATCTCGGCGGCATCGTCTATCTGTTCCCGGGCAGCCGAGAATCCGTCTATGGTGAACTCTATGCTGCGGCGGGGCGCGCATACGGCCCCTTCGACTGGACCGCCCGTGTGCACTATGTGCCGGCCCAGCCCAACAGCAACGACAAGGACAACATCTACCTCGCCGGCGACTTCGGCTATGCCTTGCCGCCGCTTGCCGATGGCGCGGTCACGCTCGCCTGGACGGGCCATATCGGTTTCGAGGACGGGGCCTTCGCCGCCAACAAATGGGATTTCGAGACGGGGCTTTCCGCCGGCTATCATGCTCTTCAAGTCTCGCTCAGCTATGTGGCGAGCGTCAATGGCGGTCCCTTGGGCGACGATGCCGTGATCCTGCGCATCGGCGCAGCCTTCTAGACCCGCCGGCCGGGCACCCCCCATCTTGGGCAGGTGGTTGCGCGGAACCCGCGGTCCATTCTAAGGGACCGCGCGGGGCGCGGCGCGGCCGCAGGGTGCGGCAGCGGCCCGGAAGACGGATCGGAAGGCGGTGATGAAGCCGAACGGCGATATCCTCACGGTCATCGATGCGCATCTGCAGGCCGTGCCGCATGTGGCGGAGATGGGCATCCGGCTCACGGCCATCGGCCGCGACTGGGCCGAGCTCACGCTGCCCTTCGACGAGCGCTTCGTGGCCTATGAGGACACCGGCGTGCTGGCGGGCGGAGCCGTCTTCTCGCTGATCGACACGGCGGCCGGCATGGCGGTCTTCGCCCGGCTCAGACGGTTCGAGCCGATCGCGACACTGGATCTGCGAATCGACTATCTGCGGCCCGCTCGCCATGGCCAACCGCTTGCGGCGCGGATGGAATGCTACCGGCTCACCCGGGCGGTCGCCTTCGTGCGCGGCACCGCCCACCACCCGGACGGCACCATTATCGCCCATGCGAGCGGCACCTTCATGCGGGCGGCTCCCCTGCCGGACAAGCAGAAGACGGCGCAGGCGAGGAAGGAGCAGCAGCGATGACGCCGGATCCGTTCCTGCGGCTGTCCGCCATGCGCACCGACAGGCCCCAGGCCGCATCGCCGGCGCCCGGCGTCGCACTCGACAGTTTCCCCTACGGTCGTTTCATGGGGCTGCGCGCAGAGCTCCACGGTGATGACAGCAATGATCTCGTGATCCGGGCGCCCTTTCGGGCCGGTTTCATCGGCGCACCCGGGCGTTTTCACGGGGGCGTGCTGGGCGCGGTATTGGAGATCGCGGGAATGAGCGAGTGGATCTGGCAGGCCGGGCGACGCGAGGGGCGCTTTCCCGAGGCCCTGCCCAAGCCGATCTCGCTGACCGTCGATTATCTGCGCCCGGCCGGCGAAGGCGACGTGCTGGCCGGCGCCCGGCTGATACGGTGGGGCCGACGCGTGATCGTCGCGGCCGCCGAGGCCTGGCAGGAGGACCGTTCCCGGCCGGTCGCCAGCGCCGTGATACACTTTCTGCTGCCGCGTCCGGCCTGATCGTCATCGGCATGGACGAGGCCGGCGGACCTTGCCTGTCGCTGCGAGGGCGTTCCGCCTTCCTTCCTTCGATGACCGCAGCCGTCTCGACCACGCCCCCACTCAGGGTTTGCGATGGCAAGCCGCCTCGTCCTTGCGCATGGTGAAGCTGCCATCCGCCCGACGATAGTGGATCGCCTGGACGACCATCTTCGTCGGCGACCACAGCCGGTAGCGCTGGCATCCATCCGCATCCGGCTCGCCGATGGGCACCGCATAGACATCATCGCCGATCAGGATCGCTCCGGGCGGCGGGGCTGGTGTTTGCGGGCTGTTGGACACGGCCTCATCCTTCTTTGCCGCCGGCTCCTCGACGGGTGGACCGGCGTCATCGCCAGCACGGCAGGCGCCGAGCACCAGCAGCAGAGCCACGGCTGCCATGATCGTGATCGTGCCACGCATCCTGTCACCTCCTCCTGTCGCTGCCACCCCGGCTCTCCCCACACCGGTTTCGCAGGTCAGTAGCGCCAGCCAAGACGCAATGCGCCCTCCATATCCCAGCCACGCGCCGCGACATGGCCGGCATGGCGGACCCCGCGCAGACCCGCCTCGATCCGCAGCCCCCGTGCGAGCGGCAGGCTGTACCCGAGAACGAGATCCCGCTCGCGGGCGCTGGGGGCGAGCGCAAGACTGCGCGTCTCGAACAGGAACCGGTCGGCCGCGTAGTCGCGCCCCGTCGGCAGGCGGAAACGGGCGCGGCCATGGATCACCGCCAGCGGCACCAGAACGGACAGGCGCAACCGATCCCCCTTCGCCAGCAGGTCGTGACGCGCAAGGCCGCCGCCATAGGCCGTCGCGATCAACGGGGCGAGACCGACGAGCAGAGGATTGTCGGCACCGACGAGCCGTGTGCGGAGAACATCGAGACTGGCGAACACGCCCCAGCGGTCGCCAAGCCGCCAGTGACCGGTCAGATGCAACAGAAGATGACGCCCCTCGCCCAGCGCGAGCGCCCCTTGGCTGCGCGCGTCAAAAGCAACTCCGCTCTCGCGCAGATACGCCAGGCCGGCGCCCAGCGCCAGCGACCGTCCGGCATAGCCCAACTGGATCTGCACGCGCTGACGCCGCACAGGTCGCGTGGTCGGTGCCGCGCCCCCATCAGGGGTGAACGCGCCCACACCGCGGCCGAGCTCGGCGCCGAAGCCGAAAGACCAGTCTCGTCCCCAGCTGCGGGTCACCGCAAAAGCCGTGGTCTCGGCGAGCGGCCGGCCGAGCGGCCCCCGCCAACCCGCGCGAGCCAGCGGCGCGCTGTGCGCCGGATCGGCCCGGTCGTCAGTGATCGCGGCAAGCGAGAGATTGCGGGCGATCCGGAACCGCAGCCGCGGCGTGATCTGCGCCTCGATGGTCATGAACGGATGACGCCGGGCCAGACTGGCGCGTCCCATCTCCGGCAGGCTGGCCGCCACATCGGCCGCCAAAGGCTCATACTGCCCCAAGGTCAGGCGCAGGCCGGCCGCGTGTCGGCTTTGTACTTGCACACGCCCGGCAAACGGAATTTCGGCACCCAGCGAAAAGGCCGGTCGCGGCGGGCGTGCGCCATCCCCAAGATCGACCAGATAGCTACGGCGATAGCGATCGATCATGATGACATCAGACAGCCCGGCGCCCGCGGTGAGCGCATCGCCGAAGACGGAACCCGGATCGAAGACGGTCGTCGCTGTCGGCACCCTCACCTCACCATTCGCGCTCGCCGGCACCGCCGTCGTGCCAATGGGCTGAACCGCGGCTTCCAGATTGAGCAGGCCGCGACCATAGATGACGTCCGGCCCCGGCGCGCCCAGATCGGTCGCCGAGGTCAGAAGAATATCCACGACCTCGCGCGCGCTCAGATTGGGAAAGAGTTGAAACAGCAGCGCCGCCGCCCCCGCGACATGCGGTGCGGCGAAGGACGTCCCGTCCCCGATCGCCAATTGATCGTCGATCCAGGTGGAACGCAGATCCACGCCCGGCGCAACGAGATAGATATCCTTGAACAGATCCCCGGCACGATTGGAAAAATCCGCAATGACGTCGTTCTGATCCGTAGCACCCACGACGATGACGGCGCCGGCCACCGATGGGTCGATGGCGACATGGGCAAAGCCGCTCGGCTCCTCCCCACTTTCATTGCCCGCGGCGATGACGACGAGGGTGTCGTTGTTGACGGCGTTTTGGACGGCATTCAGGACGGCAGGGCCGAAACCATCGCCGCCGAGCGACATGTTGATAACCTTCGCACCCTTGGCGATCGCATCGTTGACACCGGACGAAATCGCGGTGTCGGAGAACTGGCACTCGTCATCACAGGAGCCGATAGTATCCGCGCGCTCCATCAAGATCTTCGCCCGAAACGCGACCCCATGCATGCCCAAACCGTTCTTCTCGGCCGCGATGATGCCAGCGACGAAGGTGCCATGGCCGTCCGGATCGTCGGCGGTGGCATCCGCGCCCGTGCGCACCACATCCCGGCTGCGAGGATCGATGTTGTTCTTGAGATCGATATGGTCGAGATCGACACCGGTATCGATCACGCCCACGATGATGCCCTCACCCGTGGCACCCGCTTCATAGGCCGCGATCGCCTTGATGTTGTCGAGCCCTGTGGAGGCGCGGAATTCCGCTGTGTCGAAATTCTCCGTGGGCGGCGGCGGAGGCGGTGGTGGCGGCGGTGGCGGAGGCGGTGGTGGCGGCGGTGGCGGAGAACTCGGCGCCGGCGGCGTACCGCCCCCACCGCCGCAGCCGGCAAGAGCCACCACCGAGCCGGCAAGCAGCCCGCATATCGCCATAATCCGCAAGAATCGCATCACAACGCCCCTTTCCCGGTTCGCGATCCCTCCCTGGAGCTGTCATCTTGACGGCCGCTCGGCGACCATTCGTCTCATCGATTGTAGCGCAGCGCACGAGCGACTGCTAGCCTCAAACCGCCCCGGCCTGGGGAAGGACGGTGACGGCGGAAAGGAAAGGCGATGACGGCGATGATACCCGAGCAGACGGACTCTCCCCTCTCCCGCGCCGCAAGACGGCCCGCGCGTCGGTTCCCAAGACTCGGGCGCCTGGCGACGGGGCTGCTCGGGCTTGTGTTCATGGGAGTGATAGCGATGACAAACGACACGCCTCAAGCATCGGCCGGCCCCGACAAGGCCGGCGGCGGCGATCGGATCGTCGGACGGCCGTTTGCGACCCGCGCGCCGGTGCTCGGCACCCATGGCATGGCCGCGACCAGCCAGCCGCTCGCCACCCAGATCGCCATCGACATCCTCAAAAAAGGCGGCACCGCGGTCGATGCGGCGATCGCGGCGAATGCGGCACTGGGCTTGATGGAGCCGGTGGGCGCAGGCATCGGCGGCGATCTGTTCGCAATCGTCTGGGATCCGAAGACGAAGCGGCTCTACGGCCTC
>CAZJPA010000196.1:0-5506 GCA_964547755.1 uncultured Sphingomonadales bacterium | reverse complement strand
GGCAATCCTTCCCGGACCATGCGCGCAAGCAAGCGAGGGCTTGCGATGACGAGACCGCCGGGCGTTAGCGCGCGGATCGCCTGCGGAACGCCGAGCTCTTCCGCGCGCAGAACGGGCCAACCGCGCGCGCCCGCCAACATGGCCGCAAACATGAAACCGTAAAGATGGGCCGTGGGCACGAAGGTGACGACCCGCTGCCGACCGGGAACGAGAGTGAGCCAGAAATCGGCTTCGATCGCGATCTCATGAAGAGAGTGGGAGATGATCTTGGCCGGACCGGTAGAGCCGGAGGACCGAACGGAAATGCGGTCCACGCCTTGGCGGGCGGCGAAGGCGATCACGCGCACGACATCCTCGAGGCTGATGCAGTCGAACAGATGATCCTGCGCGCCGGTCTCGTGGAGATGGAAGAATTCGCTGATGCGGGCCGCCAGTGACAACCGTTCGAGCGAGTCGAGCCCCAGCCCCTCTTCTCCCAAGGGGGCGCCGAAATCGATCTCGCGGCCCAGCCGGGGCGTGCCGGGAGCCAATGCCCGCCAACGCCGGTGCTCGATGAACAGATCCGCAACCAGATGGCGCAGAATGTCCGGGCGCTCCGACCAGCGGGTTTGCGCCTGAATGGAGGAACTCGCGCGGGAAGATATTCCAAACATGGTGGACACAGTTGGTTCCTCCCCTTAAGAGAGTATTACCGACGCACCCGCAAATGTCCTTTCGGCGATCACATCTGCTCACAATTGCGTGAGAGCACGGTTCATGACCGCGATGCCGAATGCCCCTGCTCCCCCAGCCTCCAGTGACGAAGACTGCGTCCGCTCGTTGCACAAGACGATGCGGCCTCTCCCGTTCTTATATCAATTCCTTTTGCGGGCGCCAACTTGTGCGGGATTTCAGGAAAGGCTAGGAGGCGCAGGCGGTGCGGATGATGGATGAAGGGCGGCCCCCATGTCGGGCTCCAGGCAGCGATTGCCGGTGGCGCATATTTCCGTGGACGGCTCAGAAGCCGGGATCCGGCTCGATCGCTGGATGAAGCGCCGGTTTCCGGGACTGGCCTTGAGCGCGATCGCGAAGATGGCGCGCACGGGGCAGATTCGGGTCGATGGGCGTCGCGTCACGCCGGGCGCGCGGTTGGCGGCCGGGCAGGTGGTGCGTGTGCCGCCGTTGCCGGTCGATGCGCTCCAACGGCCGCCGCGCGAACGGCGTCTTGAGGAGCGGCCGCTGACCCGTGAGGAGGACGCCTTCGCCCGCTCCCTTGTGCTGTATGAGGACGACTGGGTGATCGCGATCGCAAAGCCGGCCGGCCTGCCCACCCAGGGCGGTCCCGGAATCCATCGACATGTGGACAGGCTGGCGGCGGCCCTGCGCCGGCAGCCGGAGGACGAAACACCGCGACTCGTCCATCGACTGGATCGCGAAACCACCGGGGTGCTGCTGCTGGGGCGCACGGCGGAAGCGGCCGCACGGCTCGCGGCCAGCCTGCGTTCCCGGGAAGCGCAAAAGCTCTATTGGGCGGTGGTCGCCGGCGTGCCGCGGCCGTCCGCCGACGAGATCGCCGTGCCGTTACGCAAACAGACCCGTGCCGGCGGGGCGCGGGTTGTCGTCGATCCGGCCGGCAAACCGGCACGCAGTCGCTATGGTGTGGTGGCGCGCGCCGGCAACCGCTTCGCCTGGGTGAAGCTGGCGCCGCTCACGGGCCGCACCCACCAGCTCAGGGTGCATCTGGCCCATATCGGCCACCCGATCCTGGGCGACCGGCTCTATGGGGGCGCTTATGCCGGGCGCGCGGCGGGTGGGCTGGTGCGCCCCGGTCTTCATCTTCACGCCCGTCGGATACGCCTGCCGCATCCGGCGGATCCGGCGCGGCTGCTCGATGTGCGGGCGCCGTTGCCGCCGCATATGCGGGCCTTGTGGGAGGAACTCGGCTGGGACCTGGCGGATGCAACGGCCGACGAACCGCTCGGGACGTGAAGAAACAGGCGGTTATTCGGCGGCGAAGCGGGCCTCGAAATCCACCTGGGCCTTGGCGAAATCCTCAGGGCGGCCGATATCGTGCCAGTATTCGTGGATGGGAAAGACGGCCAGTTTCTCGCCGTCGTCGATCAGCTGCTGGAGCAGGTCCGGCATGTCGAGATAGCGATTCTTCGGCACCCGCGCGAGCACCGTGGGATCCAGCACGTAGATCCCGGCGTTGATGAAAACCTGCTGGACCGGTTTTTCCGTGATCTCGACGGCATAATCGTCTTCCACCGTCACCGTACCGAAGGGGATCTTGTAGCCGTATTCGCGCACACACATGGTCGCCTTGCCGCCGCGCTCTTCATGGAAGGCGAGCAGCGCCTCGAAATCGACCTTGGTGAGAATGTCGCCGTTCATGACGAGAATCGGCTTGTCCAACGGCTCGTCGATGAGTCCGAGTGGCCCGGCGGTGCCCAGCCGGTGACTTTCCTTCAGATAGCGAATCTCGACCCCGAAGCGGCTGCCATCGCCGAAATGGCGCATGATCATCTCGGCCCGGTAGTTGACCGAGATGCGAAAGCGCGAAAATCCGCAGGCGGCGATGGTGGTCACAATGGTCTCAAGCAAAGGTCTGGGTCCCACCTTGAGCAGCGGCTTCGGAGCATGGCGGGTCAACGGGCCCAGCCTGGTGCCGAGGCCGCCCGCCATCAGCACGACCAGATTGTCGTGGGTGGGAGGGCTCAGCAGATCCCGCAGCGTGTCCATGCCGACCAGTCGGCCGGCGTCGTCGAGAAGGGGCAATTGATAGAGCTTGCGAGCATCCATGATCCGCCGGCGCTCCTCTCTCGTCGCATGGACGGATGCGGTCACGGGTGTGCGCGTCATGACCGCGTGGACCGGTGTGGACAGCGGCAGATGGCGAAGCAGGGCACGCCTGAGATCCCCATCGGTGACGACACCAAGCAGGCGATCGTCGGCATCGGTGACCAACGCGATGCGTTCCGCGCCGCGGTCGATCACCGCCATCGTCTCTTCCAGCGTCGTCTCAGGGCCGACGACGAGTTTGCGCCACTCCCGCATGAGATGGTCCTCTTCCTTGCCGCCATTCGGTGCGCGGGGGGCACGGGCGGCCCCCTCGCAAACCGACCATGCAAGCCGCAGGCCAGACCATTCTGAGAGGAACAGGGTTAGCAAAGCGTTGACGATCGGCGGCGAAAAGGCCCTTGCGGCCCAGTTCACGCGAGGTGGGCGATGAGCCGGCAAATGGCGACGGTGCCGAGCCAATTACCATCTGCAAGATGCAGATGTTTACATCCGGGTGGTGACGTCAAATGGCGACGGTGCCGAGCCGGTTGGCGCGCCCCCGGGGGCGGCGTTCAATCGCCACCATGCGCCAGTAGCCTTTCTCCTTGGATGTCTCGTAGGCGATCTTGATCGGCAAGCCGAGCCGCGGCGCGTAATAGACGGTGCGATGGATCACCTCCACCGGATCGTCCGGTTCGCCGATGCGGGTCTCCATTTCCAGCACCCAGACGTCGAAGGCCTGATCGCCCACTTCGCGTCGTCCCCGGCCCGTGACGGTCAGGCTCAGATGCAAAGGCACCGGTTCGCGATCGTTGAGCACGGTGCTGCCTTCGATGGCGAGAGTCTTGCCGATCGTGAGCGGGAAGATACGCTCCAAATCCCGCAGATCGAGATCGTGTTGGAAGCTGCGCTGGCCGTCTCGGCCCGAGAGCACGATCAGTCCGCGGTACAGCCGGCGGGTGGCGACCGGCTGATTCTGCCAATAGTAGTCCAGGGTCACGATCTCATTGCGGACATCGGTGACCTCCAGACGATAGCTTTCCCCGTCCACGCGGACGATGGCCGAGAAACCGGCCTCCAAGGGATAGGGCGGCTCGGCCGGTCTCGTGCAGGCGCCGAGCGCGAGGGTTGCCGCCATCAGGGCCACGGCCGGCCGGCTTTTCCGGATTCGGGACCACAGCCGCGCTCTCAGGCGGCTGAGGCGTCGGGTGCAGAAGCCGGCGATGGGGAGTGGTCCGTTCACGGCTTTCCCGTCACTCTCCAACAGGTGGGGACTCGCTCGGCAGGGCAAGAACCGACCCCGGCCGGATCGCCCGGCAGGGGGGCACGGCTGCAAGCCCGATGGCCATCCGCGCAATGTCCTGGCGGGGATGGGCGCGATATGTGCCGAATATATAGTCCCACCAAGCAAGATTGAACCCGAAGTTTCGATGATGCTCGTCCGGCTCTTGCGAGTGGTGGACGGCGTGGAAGTCCGGTGTCACGATCACATGGCGCAGCAGCCGGTCGAGAGCGGCCGGCAGCCGCCAGTTGGCATGATTGAACAGGGAAAGGAAATTGAGGAGAAACTCGAATAACACCACCGCTCCCACATCGGCACCGATCGTCATCACAACCACCGCTTTCCAGAGCGCGGACAACAGATATTCCACCGGATGAAAGCGCACACCGGTGGTCACGTCGAGCTCGGGATCGGCGTGGTGAACGCGGTGCAGGCGCCAGAGCCAGCCGACGCGATGAAAGGCGCGATGTTGCCAGTAGATCGCAAAATCCAGGATCACGAGCGCTCCCACTGTCGCCCAGAAGGGGGGAAGTTCAAGCGCAGGGATGAGGCCGAAGTCGTGATGCGCCGCCCAGACGGCGGCGGCCACGGCGGTGAATGGTCCAAGAAGAGGCAGGAAAGCCGTCAACAGGCTGCCCAAGGCGGGCATGAGTAGATTGGTGGACCAGCGCCGGCGGCGGCGGATGCGGCGCGGGCGACGGGGGGCACGCCACTCGGCCAGCGCGAACAGGCCGAGCCCGCCCGCGAAGCCGACTAATCGCAAAATCGTCGCCCATTCCGGCATCACCGTTTTTCTCCCCGAAAGTGTCGCGGAAGCAGAAAGCGATCAACGCGGCGTTCTTCAGCCACCGCCGGATCCCTGTTCCGCGAGATGGTGGCGCCAGGCTTCCACCGTCGCATGAATCAAGACGGCGAGCGGAATGGCGAAGAACACGCCCCACATGCCCCACAGATGCCCGAAGGCGAGAATCGCCAGCACCACCGCAACGGGGTGGATGCGCACCATCTCGGACATCAGCAGTGGGGCAAGCAGATTGCCGTCGATCGCCTGTAACACCAGATAGCCTATGACCACACCCCAGAAATCCGGCCCCAGCCCCCATTGGAAGAGAGCGACGAGGGCGACGGGAAAGGTCACCACCGTCGCGCCCACATAGGGCACGATCACCGACAATCCGGTGATCACGGCCAGCAACGCCGCGAATTTGAGTTCGAAGGCGGCATAGAGAATCCAGGCGGCAAGCCCGACGATACCGATCTCATAGACCTTGCCGCGCGCGTAGGCGCCGGCGCTGGTTCAGTTCATTGTGTGCGAGCGCGATCGACAAGCTCACTTTCCAGATCGCATCGGCCTCGAACCGGATACCGTCGTTGGCGAAGTCCTGCGTGATGAATTTCGTGGTCGACAATGACGCGGAATCGAAACCGACCAACGTATTCCAGCTCACGCCGATGTCCGGCTGC
>CAZJPA010000195.1:0-5567 GCA_964547755.1 uncultured Sphingomonadales bacterium | reverse complement strand
GTAGCGCGGCAGTCATGCCCATGGCGTTGATTCCTCCGCTCGCCCCCTAAAAGATTTTGTGGTCGCCATGACTGTATTCGGCCCGCAGTGGATCGGGCAAAGCGATGCTCCGCTTGGCGGCGAGCCAGAACTGCGCCGTCGGCCGCGCGGCCAGCGCCGCCCCCGCCGTCCGCCAGAGGTCGGCAAGGATGGGCTGTCCCTGGCGGGCATAGAGCATCCGGCCGCCGCGCGCCCGCGCCGAGGCCAGCGCCGCCGCCAGGATATCCCGGTCCGCGCCCGGAACTGCGGGATCGAAGATCAGATCCATCACGCGGAAGTCCCGCATCGGCCCGGCCTCGAGCACCGCCAGCGCCGCCAGGCGGCCGTCGCCGCCGCGCAGCGCCACGGCATGGGTCCGCGCCGCCGACGGGCTGGCCGCATAGCGCCAGCGAAGGAAGCGCGCGTTGCGGATCACCCCAGCATCGAGCCCCGCCAAGGCGCGCTCTGCCAAATCGTCGAGCGCCCCGTCCTCGCCACGCACCAGATCGAAGGGGTCCTCCGCCGCCAGATGCAGGCGCGGGAGCGCCATACGTCGGAAGCCCGCGACCGCCAGCCCCGGCTCTAGAACCGGGGCAAGAACGGCCATAACCGGGCCCGCCGGCAGCCGCAGCATCCTCGCCAGCGACGCCGCCACGCGCCGCCCCGGCGACAGGCAACCGGTGACAGAAATCTCGCTGCCGAGGGCGGCGACGCCCCCCTTGCGAGCCAGCACCGCGGCCCCGAACTCGTTCACGTGCGGTACCAGCATCACCTCGAACGTCGGCGTGGCGAGAAACTCGTGATGCAGGCGCAGGCCAGCAATCGGCCCGGCCTCCGGCTTCGTGGCGAGTCCGTTCAGCATCGGCGCCACGCCACGCCACGCGCCCAACCGGAAGGGAACGTAGACGTAATACATCACACCCAACCATTCGCCATTCCGTTCCAGCACATGGCCGACTGGACGTTCGCAGCGGAAAGGATTGTCACGGATCGCCCAGTCCGCCCTTTCGCGCCACGCAGCGTCATCAAGGTGACCGTGAAGGCCGCCGGCCCGACCCAGCGTGAACGCCGCGTCCAGATCCTCCGGAGCCATCGGGCGCAGGATCGCTCCACCTTCCATGGACGGCATGGCGTTTACGGCGGGTTCTTCCGGGGCGTCAGCGGCCCGCCGTTCCGTCGCGGGCAGTCTGGATCATGGCGATGAGCCCGCCGATGGTTTCGAACTCCGGCGCGGCCATCTGCTCGTCGGTGAAGCTGATGTCGAATTCGGCCTCGAACGCCAGCACGGCGTTGAGCACCCCCATCGAATCGAGATAGCCGTGGTCGGTGTAGCGCACCGCCAGCGCCACCGACCGGTCGGCCGGAAGGTCGATCCTGTCGCGAAAATAGGCGAGCACCATCTCCTCGACGGATTCCGCGCGACCATTCACTTCGCCGGTCATGATTCAATCGCGACGCAGCGCACGGGCGAGCCGTCGCCGCCTTCGATCCGCAGCGGCATAACCACTAGCTCGATCGCGTCGTCGCGCAGCGCATCCAGGTTGCAGAGATACTCCACCATCACCACGCCGTTACCGAGCAGGATCTTGTGGATCGGCGAATCGTTGCAACTGCCACGGCCGTTGCGCGGATCGTCGGGCATCGGCGTGTCCATTGCGACCAGCCGCACGCCCCGGTCCACGAGCCACCGCGCCGCATCCGGCGCCAGGAAGGGATTGTCCGAATAGTATTTCATGGTGCCGAAATGCCGCGACCAATCGTAGCGCAGCACGATGCGTTCTGGCTTCCGCCCGGCAAGCCGTTGCTCAAGGTCCAAGACGGTGCGTTCCTGAAGGTCGGCGCTGTCGGAGAAATCGATCACCACGGCGGGGCCTATCAACACGTCGAGGGCGATGTTGTCGACCGTCTGGCCGCCGGGAATGAAGTGGCTGGGCGCATCGCAATGGGTGCCCGTGTGCGTGCCCAGCACCAGCTTCCGGGTCTCCCGGTTCTCGATGCCGTGCCGGCCCATCTGGCTGACCTCTACCATCGGATGCCAATGCACCGGAAAGGTCGCCATGCCGGTGCGGATCGGCAGGGTCAGGTCGGTGATGCGTCTTGCCATCTGTCTGCTCTTGTCCTGTTCGTCACGGAGTCTCTTCGTGGCCGAAATAGGTGTGGAACTCGAACCGTGCGGTGGAAACGTCCTCCGCCTTCTGCAGCCGCTTGGCGATGCCTTCCACCATCTCCGGCGATGCGTGCACCTTGTCGGCCTTGCAGGTCTCGATAATCAGCAGCCGCGGGTCGACGCCGTACTTGCTGGCATATCGGCTGATCACGCCCATATGCGCGGAATGGAACTGCGCGTAGCCGGAGACGACGTCGATGGAGCTGTGGCCGACGCGCTTGATCATGGGACGGATGAATTTCTCACCCACGTCCATGACCTCGATGGGATTGAGGCCAAGATCGATCCCCTTGCGGTTCAGGGCGACGATCAGGATCTCGGTCGGCGCGTTACCGGCGCTCCGCCCCAGTCCCTGCAGGGAGCAGTCGATCAGCTCCGCGCCCATGTCGACCGCCTTCAGAGTGTTCGCCACGCTGAGCCCAAGATTGTCGTGGCCATGGAAGGCCAGAGGCACGTCGGTGATCTCGCGCACCGCGTTAAAATAGTCCTCGATGTCACTCGGCAGCATGCCGCCGCAGGAATCGACCAGATAAACCGCGTCGGCGCCGAAGGACTGCGCCTGCCTGGCCTTCTCCGCGAATTCCTTTGGCATGCAGGCATAGGACTTCATGAAATTGGCCGCCACATACATGCCATACTTCTTCGCCCTGGCGATGAAGGGCTCGCCCTGCGACACCTCGGTCACGTTGGTGCCGATGCGGACGAACCCCATGCCGTGATCGCGCGCCATGTCGATGTGGTCGAGCGTGGCGATGCCGGGGATGCAGAACATGCCGAACTTGGCGCGGACCAACACGTCGGCGGCGGCGCGCACATAGCCCTCGTCGGTCTCGGCGGCCTCGCCCTGCCCGGCTTCCGACGCCCCCATGCCGACCCCGTGGCCGATCTCGATGAAGTTGAACCCGGCCTTTTCCAGGGCGGCGCAGATCTGAGCCGTATCAGCGGCGGTGAATCGGAAATTGACGGCGTAACTTCCGTCCCTCAGCGTCGTTTCAAGAATTTCCATCGATTCTCCCTCAACTCATTGCGTGGACTGGAGGGGGCGGAGACGCCGGGCCAGGCCACCGAGGGCGTCGCCGCCGGGAACGAGTAGATGCTTGCGGATCTTGCCGCTGGCAGTACGCGGGAAATCGGCGCAGCAGCGGATCGCGCCAGGCTGCTTCTGCGGCGACAGGCGCTTCTTCAGCCACGCTTCCAGCGCCGCGATCCGCGCGGCTTCGCCGCCTTCGCCCGCGTCGCTACCACAGCGTATATACAGAACGAAGTCCTCGCCCAACATCGGATGGTCGACGGGCACGGCGGCTGCCTCCGCCACCGAGTCATGGGCCTCGGCTTCGCGTTCGATCTCGCGCAGGGCGATCAGCACGCCACCCTTCTTGACGATATCGCGAATTCGGCCGTCGAGGGCGAGGGTTCGTTCGCCCTCCAGATGGCCCACGTCGCCGGTGCGGAAATAGCCGTCATCTGTGAGCGGCAGGTCCAGCGATCCGTCTTCCCGGAGATAGCCGAGGAACAGATAGGGCGTCCGCACCTGAATCTCGCGTACGTCCGCGCCATCCTCGTCCTCATCGCCGCACGGCGCCAGGCGCAGCCTCACGTCCGGCAGAATCTCGCCCACCGACGAGGGCCGCCGCCTGACGCGCGTGTCCATCGTCTCCGACGTCAGGAACACGGTTTCCGACAGGGCAAAATTCTCCAGCACCGGGATTCCGAAAACGGACTCGAACGCTTCCTTCGTGGCCAGGTCGATGGGCGCTGTGCCCAGGAAGGCGGCGCGCACGGCGGCGCAGGTGTCGTCAAACCCGTTACGGCGGCCGATCGCCAGAAGCGAGCGCAGGATCGTCGGCACCAGCCACAGGACGTTGACCCGGTGCCGCGACACGTTGCGCCAAAGATGCAGCAGGCAGCGGCCGGAGAAGGCCTCCCCCACCACCACGCTGCCGCCGATCGACAGCGGGATCAGCCCCAGATTGTAGATGCCGGCCAAGTAATGCATCGGCAGGCAGTTGAGGAATCGCGCGGATGCGTCGACGAAACCGTGATTGCCGATGAAGGCCTTGCCACTTTCCCACAGCCGGTCGCCGTCGATCACCAGCGCCTTGGGCTCGCCCGTGGAGCCGCTGGTGGAGAGATAAAGGCGGCTGACGCGGAGTGGTGTGAAGTCCGCCAATTCCCCACCACCGATCCAATCGAAGGCACCGTCGAGCGGTACCTCCATGGCCGACACACCGAGGTCCCTAAACGTAGCAGCGAGACCATCACCGTTAGGCACGACACACAGCACTGGACGGACCAGGCGAGTCAGTTGCGCCGCCTCCGCCGCGCTCGCCTCCGGGTTGATCGGCGCGAAGTCGACGCCGGCGCGTAGCGCGGCCAGGAACAGGACAAGCGCCTCCAGTGAATTGGGCAGGGCGGAGACGACGACCCGGTGTTCCGCGCCCTCTGTCCGTGCCGCCAGCATCGAGCCCAGCCGCCCGATGAGGGAATCCAGCACCGCGTAGGAGAGCACGCGGCCACTCTCGGCGGCGATCAGCGCTGGCCGGTCGGCCCGGGCGCGCGCCACGCTGGCGAAGTCGCGCGCGAAGGCGCCGGGCGCCTCCGGAATGTGCTGCGCGGAAACCGTCATGCGCTCCCCTTCGCCGCCTCCGCGCGGTAGCCCGGCGCGGCGTAGCAGTCGCGCGAATCAGCGCCGAAATAACGTTCGCACAGTGCGACGTACTCTCCGACCGGCATCACCAGGAACGTCTCCACATAGCGCTGGCCACGCGCCCCCGGCAGGAGGCGCGTGTTGAAGGCGTTGAGCCCGAGGGCGAAGTGCGCCCAATCGCGCTTCTTCATCTGCGATTCATAAAGGGAGATCGCCTCCGCCTTGGCATCGGCCATATCGGTGATGTCCACCAGCACATTGCCGGGCAGCGGCGTGTAGACCTGATAGGCCCATATCTCCAGCTCGCGGGGAAGCGCGCCCAGACGCCGCGCCGCGGCGAGGAGCTCATTCACCCGCCGGTGGTCGTCGTTGTCGTCGAGCAGAAACGGGATCATGAGGACGTTCGCGCCGGTCGCGGCCACCGCCTGGTTGAAACGCCGAGCGGCGTCCTCATCCGCCGGGATGGCGAAGGGCGCGCCGCCCAGGAACTCCGTGCCATAGCCCAGGCGCAGCGCGGCCGCCTCAGCTTCGCGGCGGCGGTCCGCGGCCTGCCGCCCCTTGATACCGTCGGTGACGTAGATCACAGTCACCACCGCCCCGCGCCGAACCGCACGCAGCAGCGTGCCGCCCGGGCCGATGACCTCGTCATCGGGATGCGGCGCAATTACCGCCAGGCGGCGCGCCGTGGGCCCGGCGCTGACCTGCGGCACCGCGAAGTGCGAGAAACGCATGGTC
>CAZJPA010000194.1:0-5607 GCA_964547755.1 uncultured Sphingomonadales bacterium | reverse complement strand
CGGCGGGGGGCCCGGGCCGCCGCCCTTCAGCGCAGGGGGACGGCCGGACAGATGCGGGCGCGCCGCCGTGGGGCGCGGCGCCGGCCGACCGCTCGCACGCGCGACAAAGACATGGACGAAGCGCCCAAGCGCGGCCGGCATGGCGTCTTCGGCTCCAAAGACGGCCAGATGCCATGTCACGCTCGCACGCCCGAGCCGCGCCACACCGAAGCCCAGATACACATCAGCAGGATAAGACAGCGAGGCGAGATACCGGCATCCGGTTTCCGCGACAACCCCATAGGCGGGGGCGCGCAGCGGGTCGAGCAGACCGGCGCGGATCAGCTCTGCATTGATGGCGGCATCGAAGAATTCGTAATAGACGGTGTTGTTGAGATGGCCGTAGACGTCATTGTCGCGCCAACGGGTCGACAGGCGCGTGCGGCACGGCCAATCCGCCAAGCGACGCGGCCACAGCGCCTCGTCGTCCCAATCACCAGACATCGTCGTCCTTTCACCTTCCGCGCAAGGCGCGCGGCCTTCATGGCGTGCGCAAGAACCGATCGGGCGCATAGTTCTCAGGCTTGACGCCGGCTTCCACGAGCGCGGGCGGCAAGGCTTCCCCCAGCACCACCGCCGCCGTCATCCGGCCCATCGCCCAGGCGGTCTGGATGCCATAGCCGCCTTGGCCTGCGCACCAGTAGAAACCGGGCGCGCGGGGATCCGCACCCACGACCGGCACGCGGTCGGGTGCGAAGGTCCGCAAGCCGGCCCATTTGTTGGCGATGCGCGGAACGTCCAGCTGCGTCCAGCGCTGGATGCGATCCACCGCGATGGCGACATCGACGTCTTCGGGCTGCGCATCGCAGGGCGGGCTCGGCGTCTCGTCGGCTGGAGAGGCGAGAATGCGCCCCGTTTCGGGCTTGAAGTAGAAGTCCTCGTGAATCTCGATCACCACCGGCCACCGGGGGTCCACGGCCACCATGCGGGGTGCGAAGATGACGATCGTGCGCCGAAGCGGCCGGAACCCCAGCGGCGCGAGCCCGGCGGCGCGGGCCACCTCGTCCACCCAGGCGCCGGCGGCGTTGACCACCCGACCGGCCCGAATCTCACGGCCGTCGGCCAGCCGGATCCGCCAATGTCCAGCCGCGCGGTCGAGAGTCGCAACCCGCGCATCGGCCACCAGCTGCGCCCCGCCGGCACGCGCCCGGCGCAGAAATCCCTGGTGAATGGCTGCAACATCCAGATCCCGGCATTCGGGATCGAGCACACCACCGGCCACCCGCTCCGGCCGCAGCACCGGCACCAGCGCACAGGCCCGTTGCGCATCGATCAGACGCACCTCCGGAATGTCGCGGGCGAATTCCTCGGCGTCGGCCTCGGCCTTGGCGCGCCCGGCTTCGTCGAAGACATAGAGGGCGCCGCGGGGATGGCTGAGCGGGACATCGGCGAACCCCGGCGGCGGCGACAGGTAGAAATGCTTGGACGCCCGGGTGAGCGGCCGCACGAGAGGCGCGCCGTAGGACTCGGCCAGAAACGCCGCCGATCGGCCCGTCGTGTGGTAGCCGGGCTGGGATTCGGCCTCCAGAACCAGCACCCGGGCATGAGGCGCGAGAAAGGCGGCCGCGGACGCACCGGCGATCCCGGCGCCGATGACCGCGACATCACAGTCGAGCGTTCTGTTGACCGGCTTCGTCATGTCGCCTCTTGTGCGCCAGATGCGGGAATGCTTTCAAGAGCGGGAGCGCCTGTCCGTGAGAAGGGATTGCCTGGATGTCGTCTCCCGCCGATCTCGACGCGCTGCGGGCTTTTGCTGCGGAAGTGGCCTTGCAAGGCGCGCATGTGGCCGCGCGCTGGTTCCGACGGGCCGTCGCGGTGGAATGCAAAGGTAAAAAGGCGGGGTTCGACCCCGTCACCGAGGCGGACCGCGCCGCCGAGGCCGCCATGCGCAACGCCATCGCCGCGCGCTTTCCCGATCACCGCATCATCGGCGAGGAGGCGGGGGAAACAGGCGGCGATTCGCCCTGGTGCTGGTATCTCGACCCCATCGACGGCACCCGCGCCTTCATCGCCGGCCTGCCGAGCTGGACGACACTGGTGGGACTGGCCTGTCAAGGCCGTCCCGTGGTGGGTGCGATCGTCCAACCGATTCTCAAAGAGGTGTTCACCGGCGTCGATGCGGGTGCGACAGGCGGGGCCTGGCTCAACGGCCGACCGATCGCGGTCTCACCCCGTCCGGCGCTGGATGAGGCCGTGCTCATGACCACCGGGCCCGAATATTTCTCGCCCGCCGAATGGACCGCTTTCCGCCGGCTGGCCGATCGCTGCCGCATCGTCCGCTACAGTTTCGACGCCTATGCCTATGCCATGCTGGCGGCCGGCCATGTGGATCTTGTGGTCGAAAGCGGGCTTGCGGCCCATGACATCATGGCGCTGGTGCCGATCCTGCGCGGTGCGGGCGGCGTGATCTCGGGCTGGGAGCCGGACAGCGCACCCGGTGTGGACGGCGGGCGGGTGCTGGCGGCGGCCGACCCGGCGCTTCAGGCCGCCGCGGCTGGGATTCTCACCGACGGCAAGACCGCAGAAGCCTGAGGCGTCCACCCGCCGGTGCCGGCCCCGCACCGCCTAGAAACGCAGAAACAGCCCGCCCGTGATTCGCACCTCGCGCACACCGTTCGGCTTGACGATCTCGCCGCCCAAGCGCAGCGACAGCCGCGCGCTCGCGGCCCACTCATAGCCTGCCGTCACGGTTCCGACCGTATTGGTTGCACCCGATGTCGTGTTTCCTGCGCGGACCGTGATGCGGGTGTTGTCGATCCCGCCGCCGACGAACAGCAGATGCCGGCGTCCTGGCCCCAGCGCATAGCCGATGAGCGCCACGGCACCCAGACTGCG
The DNA here is from genome assembly GCA_964547755.1 of uncultured Sphingomonadales bacterium. GTDB lineage: Bacteria > Pseudomonadota > Alphaproteobacteria > Sphingomonadales > Rhodothalassiaceae > J084. Next base: position 2,733 of record CAZJPA010000194.1, on the reverse strand, counting down.
GCCGAGCTTGGTCGTGATCGGCACGCCGAGCAGGCTGCCGCTTTGTGAAAAGGTCGTATCCCCCGCTCGGCCTTCGATCCCCAGCACCCAGCCCGAGGCGCTCTGGTAGCGGTAACCGAGCCGGCCGCCGTAGAGGAATTCCGCGCTGGATCCCCCGCCCGTGTCCACGATGCTCACACCGACTTCCGGCCCGATATAGGTTCCGGTGAACGGCCGGTCTGCGTCCTGGGCCCTGGCGCCGGCCGCCCCCAACACCAATGCGGCCGCCGCCGCACCCGTCACGAATAACAGCTGCACGCGTGTCATCGTCTGTCTCCCCTCGTCGTCCTGTTGCCGCGATCACACCGGCCGGTGGCGGGCGGGCCATAGAGACGTGGGCACCGCCGCAACGTCCGTCGTCCGTCCTCCGGTCATGCAAGGAGGTGATGATCCCCACAGCATCTGCCCCTCCCGCGCACGCGGCCTGCCCCGCGCGGAAGGCGCCGACCCTCGGCACCCGTGCCCCTGCGCGGGCAGAAGTGAGGTCACCACGCATTCCCGGCAAGGACGTGGCGAAAGCGTGTCAGAAATGCGGCCGACGCACCGGTCTGCGATCCAGACGACAGGCGGATCAGCGCAGGCCCTGTTTCGACTGCCAATGGCGATCGGCGCGGGCGATAAAGCCGGGGATGTCCTGCGCCCATTCCCTTTGCGTCTTGGCGTTGAAGTTGAGATAGAGCTTGCCGTCCACGATCCGCCAGAATTTCGGGTTGCCGGGCGCCGCCTTTCCCTGCGCGGCCGCCCAGGCGCAGTGGCCGCCGTATTGAGGAAGATAGCGCTCAGGGTCGGCCTCGAAGCGGGCGCGGTTTTCCGCGCTGGCAAACCGCCAGACGGCGCCGAGATAGGTCAACGTGATGTCATCACGTCCTTTGACCATGCGCCCTTCGGTGAAATAGGCGACCGGGTCCGCGCCGCCGATCGCGGTTTTCGCCCCGAACCAGGAGCCGGAGACGGAAACGTCGTGATGCGCATCCGGATGCACGTCTCCCGGCGGCAACACGGCGTCCGCCGCTTGCCCGCCGGCATGTGCCGCCATGGCGCCCATGGTCCAGACCAGCAGCACCGCAAGCGCGCTCCGCAGCGCTCTGTCGAGACCGATCGGCATGGCGTCTTCTCCTCGCAAGCCCCCATTCGGCGCCCCTGCTTCTCCCGCAAGGCCCGCGGGTGATGCCGCGCGGTTCCCCTGCACCACCAACCGAGAGGTTGGCTTAAGCAGACCCCGCCCGTCAATCGAGATTCTTGACGATCTCTTCGACCATCTTTTTGGCATCGCCGAAGAGCATCATCGTGTTCTCTTGATAGAAGAGCGGATTGTCGACACCCGCATAGCCCGGTGAAAGCGAGCGCTTGACGAAGAGCACCGTCTTGGCCTTGCCGACGTCCAGCACCGGCATCCCATAGATCGGCGAAGAGGGGTCGGTCTTGGCCGCCGGATTGGTGACATCGTTCGCCCCGATCACGAAGGCGACGTCGGTCTGTGCGAATTCGTTGTTGATGTCTTCGAGCTCATAGACCTCGTCATAGGGGACATTCGCTTCGGCCAACAACACATTCATATGTCCCGGCATGCGCCCGGCCACCGGATGGATGGCGTATTTGACCGAGACCCCTTCCTTCTTCAGCAGATCGGCCATCTCGCGCAGGGCGTGCTGGGCCTGGGCGACGGCCATGCCGTAACCGGGCACGACGATCACGGAGCCGGCGTTCTTCAGGATGAAGGCTGCATCCTCGGCCGAACCCGCCTTGACCGGCCGGTCCGCGCGGGCCGTGGCCGCAGCCGCGTCTTCGCCGCCGAAGCCGCCCGCGATCACGGACAGGAAAGAGCGGTTCATGCCCTTGCACATGATGTAGGAGAGAATTGCACCCGACGAGCCCACCAGCGCGCCGGTGACGATGAGCGCCGTATTGCCGAGGGTAAAGCCGATGCCGGCCGCCGCCCAGCCCGAATAGGAGTTGAGCATCGAGATCACCACCGGCATGTCGGCGCCGCCGATGGGGATGATGAGCAGAAAGCCGATGACGAAACTAGCCGCCGTCACCCACCAGAAGGCGGGGATGCCCGCGAGCGCCGCCTGCTCGTTGCCGACGAAGGCGACGATGCCGGCGATGATGAACAACGCCAGCAGCAGATTGATGAGATGGCGCTGCGGCAACAGGATCGGCGCGCCCGACATCAGCCCCTGCAGCTTCAAGAAGGCGATCACGGAGCCGGAAAAGGTGATGGCGCCGATGGCGGAGCCCAAGCTCATCTCGATGCGTGAGGCGGTGATGATCTCGCCCGTCGCCGCATCGAGGATGCCAAAGCTCGCCGGATGCAGGAAGGCGGCCGAGGCCACCAGCACCGCCGCCAGACCGACGAGCGAATGGAAGGCGGCGACAAGCTGGGGCATCGCCGTCATTGGAATGCGCCGCGCGATGACGAGTCCCACGACGCCGCCGGCCGCGATCGCGGCGAAGATCGGCAGCAGGCCATGGGCGAAGATCGCGGGCTGGGCGATGGTCGCGGCGACGGCAAGCAGCATGCCCAGCATGCCGGCAAGATTGCCGCGCCGCGCCGTCTCGGGACTGGACAACCCGCGCAGCGCCAGGATGAAGAGCACCGCAGCCGCCAGATAGGCCAGCGCGGTTGCATCGATGAAGCCTTGACCACCCAAACGGCGGGGTAGGCGGCGTCTATGCGGAAGACCCTGGCAC
>CAZJPA010000193.1:0-5669 GCA_964547755.1 uncultured Sphingomonadales bacterium | reverse complement strand
ATAGGACCGGAAGGCGCGTCGCCCCGCCGAGGTCAGGATGATCCGCGTGCGGGGGCGGTTGCGGTGAAAATCCTTCTCGACCGTCACATAACCTGCATCCTGCAACACCTTGATCTGGTGGGAAAGATTACCGTCCGTCGCCCCTGTGATCGTCTTCAGCCGCACGAAGGGGACCTTCTCGCTGTCCGGCAGAGCGGCGAGCGCGGCCATGATCTTCAGCCGCAGCGGCTGATGAATGATCTCGTCAAGGTTGTCACCAGTCATCCCCGTTCCTCCTGCAACAACCACCAGCCGCCCAACAGCAGCGCTCCGCCACCGGCAATCGCCATCAGGAGCGGGAAAAGGTCACGAAAGGCGCTCCAGGCCACCACCACGACCGCTCCCAGCAGAAGACCAAGCACAAGGAACCGTGTGCCACGCCAGATGCCCAAGAGCGTATAGGCCACGGCCACCATCAGGGACCAGGCGGCATTGACCTGTTCGGACAGATGCGGTTGCAAGATCCAGAGCAGAGCCGTCATCCCGGCGATGGCAGCCAGAATGCTCGCCGCCCAGCGCCAGGCGATCCCGCCCTGCGCCTTGGCGCCACGCTGGCGGATCCCAGCCAGGAAAGAGCCGATGATGCCCATCACGAGGCCCGCGCTCCAGATCAGACCCGCCAGGCCAGGGCGCAGATACGCAGCAAAATTGCAGACAAGCCAAACCGCGCCCCAGATCATCAGATGTGGCGCCGCCTGGGCATAGCCATGCAGACGTCGGCTGCGTTCCTGAGTGCGTGCGATATCCGCTAACAGGGCATCCGGCTCATTAGGTGCCTTCTGCATCCCGGGCGATTGCGATGGATGATCGGTTACCATCATCTTACTCCTTCTCCTCTGCTCTTTTACCTTCAATTCAGGCTGCATGACTCGGGCCACCCCCCACCAGCCCCTCTTCGGCCCTCTGATCAGGAGAGTGTGTGTTGCAGAAAGCAGCGCAGCTCCCGCCATGCCGCCTTGCGGGCGGCGGCATTACCCTCCCGCGTTCCTCCGAAGGCGCTGAGCCTGTCGGTGGCGATTGCGACCGGCGGCGGCGGCAGGGCATGGCCGGCTTGCGGATAGATCCGCATCACGAGGCGATCACGTCGGCCGTGGCTTTCCAGGCGGGCTGCGATCATACGGGCCATGCGGGCAGAGGGCCACAGACGATCATCTGCGCCGGCCAGCAACAGAATGGGTGCCGCGATCCGCTCGACGGGAATGATGGCTTCAGAGTCATGGTCCACGCGATCCAACGCGTCGTCGTAGTAGTCGAAGATGCTGCTGGTGGGCGACCACCGATACGGCAGGAAGGGCAGAGCCTTGTTCTGCCACGTCCAGCTCGTCTGGGGATGGCGGAACGCTGCGAGCCCCTGCCAGACGACGCTCGACGGGGAGACGGCGATCACGGCCTTGATGCGGGGATCATGAAGACCGAGCAGCAACGCGGCCTCGCTTCCTTTCGAGCGCCCCCACACCGCGATGCGGGCGGGATCGACTGCTTGCTGCCGCACAAGCCAGTCCAGGCCATGGATCATGGTTTCGAGCGGCACCGCCAGCAGATGCTCCGGCAGCCCGGGCGCACCGAAATAGCGCTGGGCAAAGACCGCGTAGCCTGCGGCCGCCAACGCCCGGGCATAGTCGTCACTCAGCCCGGCATTGGGATTCGACCCTCCTAGCAGCAGTACTGCCGGCAGCGCCTTGCGTTCCTTCGGCACCACGAAGAGGCCCCGGACGTCGCCTTCCGCCACCGGCCGGGCGATGAGTCTGGCGGACGCGACCGGGGCAGCATCCAACCGGCAGGACTCCGCACCGGCGAATGCCACCCCAGGCCGCAGCCACGGGAGAGAGGTCACACCCGCAATCAATATGATCAGGACGATACCAAGGACCCCGAGACGCAGACGATCGCGAGGACGCCGCGCGCAGACAGGTGAATCAGCACAACACATATTGCGCGATGCATGATGGCCGGCTGACGCACAAAGCCCATCGCCACAGGCAGCCGCACCCGCCCCTTTCTTGTTGTACCCCCGCGTCACAGATTTGGTCATTCCACCCTTCCCTTCTCCCGCTCGTCGGGATCGCAAGCCCACCGGAATGAGGGGCCGGTTGCCCGACCACCGATTCGCAAATTACTTTATATAACAAAGTTCTCTGTGTCAAGTTGCCGAACCTTCTGCCGGAGGGAAGCGGCACAGGTGCAGTGGGTCATCACCTCTTGTGAGACGGGCGGCTTGCCCAAGCCCACGGGCTCGTGACATCTTCTTCTTGGAATGAGAACGACATCTTGAGACGACGGCAGAGTAGGCAGGGCCGATGCGCCGAACACCTGCACGAGCACCGCAAGCCTGCGCGTCGCGAGGGCAGCGTCGCGGCATCGCCCTGGTGGCGGTGCTGTGGGTTTTGGCCCTGATCGCGATCCTGGCCGCGGGTTTTCGCGCCCAGACCACGACGGCCACACGCATGGCCAGTGCGGCGCTCGACCAATCCCGCGCGCGCGCCCTGGCGGACGGCGCCGTGCAAACGGCGATCGCCCGCCTTGTGGAGCAGATTTATCTGGGCCGCGGGAACTCGCAGCGCACTCTACCTGTGGACGGCACGCCGGTCACACTTGCTCTGCCCGATGGGCGGGTTTCCCTGGCCATCATGGATACCGGCGGGCTGATCGACATTAATGCCGCCGAGCCGCCGCTGCTGGCCGGGCTGCTGATGCGGCTCGGCGTACCGGCCGGCAAGGCGGCGGTCCTGGCCACCCGCATCGTGGACTTCCGCGATCTCGACGACCGCCCGCTGCCAGGAGGCGCCGAAGATCCGGACTATGCAGCCGCCGGCCTGCCCTTCGGTGCCAAGGATTCGCCTTTCGATTCCGTCGATGAATTGCCGCAGGTGCTTGGTATATCCTTTGCGCTGGCGGCCCGTATGAAACCCTATGTGACGGTTATGAACGGCCTGCCGCAAATCGATCCCCTGGTCGCTCCGCCGCTGGTGCTCGACGCGGTGCCCGGGCTTACCCCGGCAGCCCGCCGTATTCTGCTCGGCCTGCGCGCGCGCTCTGACGGCGTCTTCCGCCGGGCCGAGCGGCCGGTGGACAATCCCTATTTTGGTGCGTCCACCCGGTCGAGCTACCGCATTCTCGCGACCGCCCGTCTGCGAGACGGTGGGGGCTTCACACGCGCAGCGGTGGTCCAAATCCGGGGCAGCGGCAGCCCGCCCTATTTCCTGCGCCGCTGGTCCGTCGCGCTGCGCCCCTTATCCGGGCCCTAGGCTTGCATCCCAGCCGTCCGTTGAGCGCCGGGCAACAAACCGGATCGGTGATCAGTTATCGGTGATCAGTAATCAGGACTGAAAAAAAGCGCATGGCGAAAAATCAGAACCGAACAATGCGCACGACGAAAAAGGAAAGACGTCTTCCCGCGCCTCTCCTCTCTCGTCACCCCTGCATCTCCCCTCTCATCATCCGCCGCCCCCGGGTCACAAGCCCGGGGCAGGCTTGACCGGCGGATCCATTTCCCCTTCTCGCCATCCGCCGGCTCGATCGGCGTGAGTCCTCTTTCTTCGTCATTCGCCCCCTCTCGTCATCACCCGCCGACTTGATCGGCGGGTCCAGCGAATGGTGGGGACAATCCTCCGATGTTGGGTTCGTCGCTCCCGCCGGCTGGATTCGCCGGATAAACCGGCGAATGACGCGGAAAGGAAAGCAGCACCGGCCGGGAGTCATCGGCGAAACCGGTGCATGATGCTGTGTGGGTGTGTCGTCGGCCCTGGATTCGCCGGTCACGCCGGCGAATGACGATTCGGTGATCGGTGATCAGTGCTCAGTGATCAAACAATCCCTGCGGGGAATGACATGGAAAGGGGGCAGCTAAGGAAAGGCGGCGAATGACGATTTGGCGGTCGATGGTCAATGACGGAAACCTGTGCCGGCGGATGACGCGCGAGAGGATGCCGCCCGCCGCCTCTTTTCCGACGACCAGCGACCGATGCCGGCCGATCAATCCGTCCATGGATGGTGGCCGGCTTCCCGAATCAGCCGCAACCGACCTCATCCGCCTTCCCACCGGGCAGACGGACCGGTCTCTCACGCATCGCGCATCTGGCGCAGAAAGTCTTCGGCTGCGCGTTCGAGGGAAGCGACCACCTCGCCCATCTTGTCGGCCTCGGCCAGCACGCTGTGGGCCGCATCCCCTCCAGCCTTGGATGCGTCCTTGACCTTGAGCATCTCGTTGGTCATCCGCTCATTCTGACTGGCCGAGCCTTCGATGCGCCTGGAGATCTCAGCCGTTGCGGCAGCCTGTTCCTCGACGGCGGCCGCAATGGCCGAGACCACCTGCGCGACGCGTTCAGCCCGCCCGTCGATGGAATCGATGGCCTGTGCCGTCTCGCGAGCGGCTTCTTCCATGGCCGCGATCAATTTGGCGATCTCGTCGGTGGCCTTGGACGTCTGGTTGGCGAGCGCCTTCACCTCGCTGGCGACGACGGCGAAGCCCTTGCCGGCGTCACCGGCGCGCGCCGCCTCGATGGTGGCGTTGAGCGCCAAGAGATTGGTCTGCTCGGCGATATCGCGAATGAAGGCCACGACCTTGCTGACCGAAGCGGTCGCCTCTTCCAACTTCTTCGTGGCCGCAACCGCATCACCGACCTCTGCGCGCACCTCCTTGACCGCCATATCCGAATCGGCCGCCTGGCGCGCAATCTCTTCGATGGAGGATCTCAGCTGCTCGGCCCCGGAAGCGATCACCTGGGCGCTCTCGAGGTTCTCCTTCGCCACCTCGGCGCCGAGCTCACCGCTTGCGATCAGGTCTTCCATCCGCCCCGCCAGATCCCGGGCAAGCGCATCGAGTCCCTTGGCGGCGGCGCTCAAGCCTTCGAGCGTGGCGCTGAGTTGGTCGCCGAAGGCCTTGGCCGCCTCCACCCGCGCATTCTGACGCGCCTTGCGGCGCTCTTCTTCCTTGGCTGCATCCTCCATACGCGCGACCGCCTCGTTGATGATGCCGGCTCCCGTTCCAAAGCTGCCGCGCATGCCGCGTTCGAGAAAGATCCGATGAAACCGCCCCTCGCCCGCCGCCCCAAGGCAGGCTCGGGTTTCCCGCACATAGGCGTCCGTCAGATCGAGGAAATGGTTGAGGGCATGCATCACGGGGGCGGCCGGATCGGCGGGATCGATGGCCAGCACCCGTTTTTCCAGATCGCCGTTCGCAGCAGCCAGCAACACATCCTCGATCTTGGCGAGAACGGCATGTGACGTGCGCTCGGCCACCATATCATCTGCCGCATTCACCGTCTGCTGCGCAGGGGCGCTCGCCTTACGCCTGAGAAATCCCTTCATGTCGCTATCCTTTCATTCTAGATCGCGAAACAGAACCGGTCATAGTCCATGCCGACTTCCTGCAGCGCCCGATTCAGATTCATCAGATTCACCTGTCTCCACGGTCTGAGATGTCGCCGGGATCGTGAAGATGGCGCGGGTGCCTTGGCCGCGTTCGGATTCCAACCGGAACCGGCCGCCGTGCAGTTCCACGAGCCTCTTGACCAGGGGCAATCCCAACCCCGCACCGCCGTGCCGGCGGTTCATGGCGTCTTCCCCTTGCACAAAAGGCTCCAGCACACGGGCAATGTCTTCCGGCGCGATCCCTTCACCGGTATCGGCCA
>CAZJPA010000192.1:0-5683 GCA_964547755.1 uncultured Sphingomonadales bacterium | reverse complement strand
GCCGAGCTGCCGAAGAAGGAAACCCAGCCGGTGGGTCCTGCTGGCGCCGGTGACATGGACTTCTGATCGGCGTTCCAGCCTTTATCTGGCAGATGTTACGCGAGCGGGCCGGAAGGGTGATCCTTCCGGCCCGTTTCGTAGTCATGGGGGCAAGGGCAAGTCCCCCGCCCGCCCCGTAAGAAAGGAAGAAAGGAGGAAGCTATTCCGTCGGCAGGAAATCCTCGACCGATAGATAGCGCACGCCGGTATCGTAGCAGAAGCCCAAGACCCGGGTGCCCTTGTCGAGATCGGGCAACTTCTTGGCGATGGCGGCCAGCGTGGCGCCGGAGGAAATGCCCACCAGCATCCCTTCTTCGCGCGCGGCCCGTCTGGCCATCTCCTTGGCTTCCTCGGCCTCGACTTGGACGACACCGTCCAAAAGCGCGACATTCATGATCGCAGGCACGAATCCGGCCCCGATCCCTTGGATCGGATGCGGTCCCGGCTTGCCGCCGGACAGCACCGGGCTTGCTTCCGGTTCGACGGCGAAAACCCGCAGATCCGGCCATTCCTCCTTGAGAATCTCTGCACAAGCGGTGATATGGCCGCCTGTCCCCACTCCCGTGATTAGCACATCGAGCGGATGCGCGCGAAAGTCTTCGAGGATCTCACGGGCCGTCGTCTCGCGGTGCGCTTTCAAATTTGCCGGATTCTCGAACTGCTGGGGCATCCAAGCGCCCTCGATTTCCTCAACCAGCTCCTGCGCGCGCTGAACCGCACCCGACATGCCCTTCTCCCGTGGCGTGAGCACGAATTCGGCGCCATAGGCCAGCATCAGCCGTCGCCGTTCGATCGACATGGATTCAGGCATCACCAGGATCAGACGATAGCCTTTGACGGCCGCGACCATCGCAAGACCAATCCCCGTGTTGCCGGACGTCGGCTCGATGATCACGCCGCCGGGCTTGAGATCGCCCGAGCGCTCGGCCTCCTCGACCATATAAAGCGCGATCCGGTCCTTGATCGAACCGCCTGGATTAACCCGCTCTTGCTTGATCCAGACCTCATGATCCGGTCCGAACAGGCGGTTCATCCGCACATGGGGCGTATTGCCGATGGTCTCCAGAATGGTGTTTGCACGCATGTTGTCTTCCTCTGGTTCACTTGTCCTCTCGGCGGAATACGCGGCTCCGGATGGCCTGGCGCCGGGCAGTTTCCGCCGTTTCCGACCCACGCCACTGTTAGATCACGAAATCATCGGGACGCTCCGGCTCCGGTTCATGACGTCCTTGCCAACCCGTCGAGCGATACATCACCCGGCTGCCCGGCGGCACGCTGCGCGTGATCCAGACATTGCCGCCGATGATCGAACCGCGGCCGATCACCGTTTCTCCTCCCAGGATTGTCGCACCCGAATAGATGACGACGTCGTCCTCGATCGTCGGATGCCGCTTCTTGCCCTTGAAGGCGCGCTTGACGGACAGGGCGCCGATCGTCACGCCTTGGTAGATCTTGACGCGATCGCCGATGACGGCCGTCTCGCCGATGACGATGCCGGTTCCATGGTCGATACAGAATGAGAGGCCGATGCGGGCGCCCGGATTGATGTCGATACCCGTCAGGCGGTGGGCGTGTTCGCTGATCAGACGCGGCAACAGCGGCACGCCCTCGCATGCCAGCTCATGGGCCAGGCGATAGGCGGCGACCGCGTAAAGACCGGGATAGGCGAGAATCACCTCATCGAGCGAATTGGCTGCCGGGTCACCCTCGAGCATGGCCTCGGCATCGAGTTTGAGCGCACCGGCGATCATCGGCAGCCTGGCCACGAAGCGCCGCGCAATGTCCCAGGCGCGTTCACACTGATCGGGCATGACTTCACACAGCATATAGCGCAGCCGGCCCAGGATCTCGATGAGTCGGGCTTCGATCTCGCGCTCGGAGCGTGGCTGCGGCTGCGCATGATGGGGAAAGAGCAAACCCAGACAATTCTCGAAGAAGCGTCCGGCGGTGGCCATGTCGAGATCGGGCACGGATCCAAATTCCCGATGGCGGCTGGCCAGATCCCGCGCGATGGCCAGCAGGCTGGCCAGTTCGCCATTGCCGACATGCGGCGAATCCACCTTGACGCCCATGGCCGCTCGTTTGCCCGTCATGCGGCGCGCTCCTCCTCATCGGCTGCCGAGCCCGTCCGTGATGCAAACGAGGTGTTCTGTTCGGGGAACCACTCCCGATAAACGGGGTCAGCGCGCATGAGGGCGTCCGAACGGGCAAGCACATGCTTCTCCGTTAGCGCCAAGAAACTTTCCTTATCCTGCACATGCGGCAACGGCGGTCCGAATTCGTAGATCACGGTGCCCGGTCTTATGAGGGCGAGACCCTTCGGCCAGTGCAGGCCGGAATTGGTCGCCACCGGAACAACGGGGATATCGCCATCGAGTTGCAGATAGTAAGCCCCGCTTTTGAGCCTGCGGCGCTCGCCGGGCCGCACGCGCGTGCCTTCGGGATAGATGACGAGCGGCCGCCGGGCGGCCCGCACGGCAGCCAGAACCTGCGGCATTCGTTCATGCGCGCGTCCGGACTGACGGTCGATGCGCACGATGCCCAGTTTGCGGAAAATCGTCGCAATGAAAGGCACGCGGAAGAGTTCTTTCTTGGCCAGAGCCGTCATCCGCGGCAGGTGGGTGAAGGTGACGAGCGGGTCAAGATTGCTCATGTGCTTGGCCAGCAGAATGGAAGCCCGGTCCTGAGGCACATGTTCCAGACCGCGGACTTCCACGCGGATACCCGCAATCCAACGCAGAAGCACCGCTTCGACGAAACGCAGCCAGATGACGATGCCCGGCACCAAAGCCCGTTCGGCCGGGAAGGGCAGGGTAAACAGAACGAGCCCCGCCGCCCACAGCAGGGTGAGCGGAAAGAACGTCGCATTGAAGGCGACCGTACGGAGAAGGAGAATGCCCTTCCTGAGCATGACGGCGCTGCCTCTCGCTCCCGGCGCGCAAGTCTGCGCTTCTTTCACTCTGCTATAGTCCCCCGCCGGGCTCGCAGACAAGCATAGAAGATCTTGCGCTTTGTTTAGTGCAGATTAACGGGTAGGATGGTATCCCCCCGGGGCAAGATGTCGCGGCCGCGGCAACCGCGGGGCTAATAGCGGGCGATCGGGAGAAGAACGACGAACAAGCCACGTGCCGAACAGCGGGCAACCAACCTATTGGGAAGATGGAGGCCGAGCGAGCTTCTTCTCCTCCTGTGGGCTCCTGTCGTTGTCGTAATTCTGGATCGCGGAGCTTGGACGTTTCAGGGACCGCTTGGCGGAAGCCCCTGGCATCCCTCTCTTGGTTTCGCGATCGCTCTTGGCGTGTTCTGGGGTTGGCGAGCCTTTCCCGCTCTCGTTATCGGCTTTCTGCTGGCCGCGCTCTTCGTGTGGGACAGGCCGTTCGGCCTTTCCGCTTTTTATGACGGTTTTCTGCGGGCGGCGGCTGCGATTTGCCTCGGCCGCCTACTGGCGCGTGATGAGGCTGTGCGCCACAGCTTCTGGCCGCTGACGAGCGTGTTGCGCTTTCTTGGTTGGGCCGTGGCTGGTGCCTTGGCGCTCGCGACGATCGAAAACCTGCCCTATATGATGGCTGGGGAGGGCGCCGATTTCTGGCGACGGTTGGGAGGCTGGGCAGCGGGCGATTTCGTCGGCATCTTCGTCTTTGCACCCGCGACCATGATTCTGTTGACCTGGGTGATGGGTGGGCGGGAGTCGTGGCCCCGCGATCTGTGGCGCCGGCTTGGCGAGTTCGCGCTGTATCTGCTGCTGGCGACCGCTCTGATGTACGAGGTGCTGCTCACGCCATGGGGGTGGCATTACAACCTGCTGTTCCTCTCCTTCATTATCGTGATCACGGCCGCCATTCGTCTCGGTTTTGCGGGAGCGGTCTGGATCGTTACCCTTGTCGATGCGGCGGTGTTGCTGACCGTGGGTCTCACACGAGCCGAAGCCGTGATGACCGCCGATCATGTGCGGCTCTACATTCTCCAGCTCTTCATAGCCACTCTCGCCGGTGCCGGCTTCATCCTGGGCAGTACGATCGAAAGCTACCGTCGGCTGCGCGACGAGCTGACGACACATCGGGATCGGCTGGAAGAGCTCATCGCGGAGCGCACCCGTCAGCTGGCCGATGAAGTGGAAGAGCGCCGGCGCGCGGAATCCGCGCTGGCCGAGGCCAATCGTCTCCTGGAAGCCCGTCTGGACGAACGGGAACAGGCCTTGCTCGCCGCCAAAAGGGAGGCAGAGAAAGCAAGCCGGGCCAAGACGCGTTTTCTCCAGAATGTCAGCCATGAACTGCGCACACCGCTTAACGCTATCCTGGGCTTCGGCGGCATGGTGGTGAACGAGCTCCACGGCGCGATTAAGCCGCCTGTGTATGGAGAATATGTCCGCCATATCGTGGAGGCTGGTGAGCATCTGCGGGCGCTTGTCGAACGCTTGCTGAATGTGGAGGAGGCCGACGATATCAGCTCTTTTACCACCATGCCGGTGGACAGTCTCGCGGTGGTCCGCAGCTCGTTGGAGCTGATGGAGCCGCATGCCGAAAGCCGACAGGTGCGCCTTGCGCTCGTCGAACCGGGGTCATTGCCGCCGGTTGCAGCGGAACCGGCGCGGCTGCGTCAGATTCTGCTCAACCTTATCGACAATGCCATCAAATACGGACCGCAGGGTGGTGTGGTCCGCGTCGTCTTGGCGCCGGTTCTGGCGGCGGACGAGGAAGGTGAATCGTGCCGCTGGGTCGAGATTGCCGTCGAAGACGAAGGCCCCGGCGTCCCGCCGGCACTGCGGGAACGAATCTTCGAACGCTTCGGTCGGCTGCATGATGCCGATACCGCCAATGTGCCAAGCGGACTCGGCATTGGGCTCTATCTCGTGCGCCGGATCGTGGAGGCGATGGGCGGCGGGATCCGTGTTGAAGATGTGTCGGGTGGTGGTGCTCGCTTCGTCGTGCGGTTGCGCGTTGCCAGTGCCTTGGAAAAGCCGTAAACCCGCCTGAGAACGCGTCGTGGCAGGAGAGGACGTGCGGCCTGTCCGTGCCCGGCGAGAGGGACAGCAGGAGGGTCTTGGCGTGACGGATTCGCGTCCCATCGTTGCAGTCTTCTTCGGCGGCCGCAGCGTCGAACATGACGTAAGCGTTTTGACTGGCTTGCAATTTCTGGCCGCGCTCGATCAGTCCCGCTATCGGGGGCTGCCCGTCTATATCGATCCCGAAGGCCGGTTCTGGACTGGAGAACGGTTGCATCGGCGCAGCGCCTACCCGATCACCGGCGAAGGGGGAGAGGATCTGCGGCCGGTCACCTTTGCAGCCGGCCTCAGGGCCGGCGGCCGGCCCGTCCTGCATGCCACGCGCCGGCGTCTCTGGCGCGAGGAGGTGGAGACGATCCCCTTCGATATCGCAGTGCCGGCCCTGCATGGCAGCTTTGGAGAGGACGGAGCGATTCAGGGGCTGTTCGAATTCGCCGACATTCCTTATGCCGGTCCGCGTCTGTTCGGGGCGGCCGCCAGCATGGACAAGCATTTCACGAAGGAGATCCTGCGCGCGGTCGGTCTGCCGGTCAAGCTGGATACGTTGCTTCTGCGGTCCAAGGACCATCACTGCGTGGAGGAGGAGAAGGTTCAGCTCGCCGTGCTGCAGACGTTGAGGCCGCAGTCTTTTCCGGTGATCGT
>CAZJPA010000191.1:0-5698 GCA_964547755.1 uncultured Sphingomonadales bacterium | reverse complement strand
GCGGGGGTGTAGCTCAGTTGGTTAGAGCGCTGGCCTGTCACGCCAGAGGCCGCGGGTTCAAGTCCCGTCACTCCCGCCACTTCTCTTCACCCACTTCCACATTTCCCTTCACCGTATATGCCATGCGGATCCTGGGCATCGTGGACAGCAGGAAATCCGCTGCCATCCATTGTCGGATCATCGTGGATTCGCTTGATTGGCCGTTGCGTGGTGGAGTTGGCGCCGTTATATAGGGCGCGCCGCGCCGCATCTCGATGCGGGCGGATACGTTCGGAGCGTAGCGCAGCCTGGTAGCGCACCACACTGGGGGTGTGGGGGTCGTGGGTTCAAATCCCGCCGCTCCGACCATTTGAGCGTCTTCATCTGTTTCCGGCACGATCTGATTCCGACACTTTCGGCCTGCTTCCCCCTCAAGCGAATCGCGCCCGCCGGCTATGCGACATTCTCGCAAGACGGCTTGCCTGGCCCCATCCTCCTCGCCATGATGGAACCGTCCGGCCACCGAATGGAGAAGCAGACGTGTATGGCTGACAAAAGCTTGGGCACAGCGAGCGGCCGCCGTCGCCCCGGTCGTCCCCGGGGAACCAGTAACAGCCGCGCCCGCGTGCTGGCGGTCGCCGAAAGACTGTTTGCCGAAGAGGGAATCAACGGACCGGGCCTGCGCCGTATCGCGGCCGCCGCCGACATTCGGGCGTCCAGCCTGATCCATCTGTTCGGCAGTCGGGACGGGCTGATCGATGCCGTCGTCGAACGGGCGGCGCGCGATCTGAACACCACCCTTGCCGCCGCCCGAACCACGGATGATCTACGGACCCGCCTGATTGCCTGGATGCACCAGCATCCTGATCGCTTGCGCATGCTCGCCGCTGTCATGCTCATGGGCGAGAGTGCGGACAAGACCGGCTCGCCTGCCGCCAGACGGCGCGCGAGGACGGCGGTCTGGCCCTTGCGCAACGCCCTGCACCGCCTGCGCGGCTCGGCCGGGCTTGCCGGCCAGGTGGAATTCGCCTTTTTGTTGTCCACCCTTGCCTTTGCGCGCGCCACCGCGCCCTTGTTCGCTGAGGCGGCCGGTATCGAAACCCGCCGCTGGCTTACGGAACTGGAGCAGCTCGTAAGCCGCCTGTGATGCTCGTCAGGTCTGCGCCGCGCACGCGCTTTACGAAAAGGCGAAATAGACAAGCAGCACAAGCGCGATTCCCGTGCCGATCACCGCGAGCAGCCGATAATCGGGACCTGTGCGCACCGATCGACGCCGGTGATGGCGGTGCGGATGCGGATGGCGTCTGCGTGTCATCGCCTCTCCTCCCCTTGGTTCCCTCCGGCAGCCTCTGCTTCCAGAATCGGACGCAGCCGCGACGGCAGATGAATCATGAGGCGCACCCCTTGCGCCATGCAGGCAAGCCGTCCCTCTCTCACCAGATCAGCGATCGCCTCGATCCGGCACAGCGCCCAGCCAAGGCCATGGCATGCGGTAGCAACCACCTCCCCGACAACCGCTTCATCGCCCGCGCGCGCAAGCTTGTCACCCATTGCAGGCGTCCCGCTCTGCGAATCGACGAAGAAGGGCAGCAACCGCTTTTTCACCCGCCCACGCCGATAGCTGCGGGTCGTGACCTCTTGTCCCACATAGCAGCCCTTCGAAAAAGAGACGGCACCGATGCAGTCCAGATTGGCTTCCAGCGCGAACAACCGCCCGGGCGGCAGCTCGCGCGGTCCTTCTGCGATGCCTGCCTCCGCCCGCAGCCGAGCATAGGTCTCAAGCCCCTCCGCCGTGTGCGGCAGCCCCGATACCTGCTCGTGCTGCTCCGGCATCAGGGCATAAAGGCGCATCAGCCTATCCGGCGCGCGTGTGTCTTCCGCCACGACAATGGCCTCTTTTCCATCCACGCATGGCCCGATCCGAGCCATCGCGGTGGGATCGGCTGCAAAAACGGTCGCCTGATCCATCGGCGTGAAGGTGACATCCGCCCGCAGGCGATAAAGGGTGAGCAGCCGCAGGAGATCCGCGACCTCGGTCTTACTCGTCTCAACCAGAATGCGCCCGTCATCGCCTGCGGTCAGCAACAGCAGGTGTTGAAGCTTGCCCTGCGGCGTCAACAGGGCCGCGGGCACGGCGCGGCCGGGGACGACCTGTGCCATGTCCTGCGTGAGAATGCGCTGAAGAAAGGCGCGCGCATCTTTGCCGCCCAACGCGATCACAGCCCGGTCCGCCAGGGCGGTCAGCAGCCCGGCATCGGACTCCGATCCCAAGGTTCGGACCTGCGGCTTCCTATTCGCCATGGTCTTCACCACACCTCCTGTTGCTGGTGATCGCCGCATGCCATGCGCCATACCCCCTCGTCGGTTGGCCTTGATCCTGCGCGATCAGGCATCTAGACCGACGAGCATGGCGGGCATGGCATTCTGCAGCCCGCACAGTTCTAGCACGGGAGCGCTCATGACCGCCACACGCTTCGATATGGTGCTCACCGGTGGCCGGATTGCCATGCCAAGTGGGATCGCCCGCGCCGATATCGGCGTTCGCGACGGTCGGATAGCGGCGATCGGTGATCTTGCCCGCCATGACGCCGGCGGGCGGCTCGACGTGACGGGCCTGCACGTTCTGCCCGGGGTGATCGACACCCAGGTGCATTTCCGCGAGCCCGGGAACGAACACAAGGAAGATCTGGAGACCGGCTCGCGGGCGGCGGTGCTGGGCGGGGTCGTGGCCGTCTTTGAAATGCCGAACACCAGCCCGCCCACGACCACGGCCGAAGCCGTGACCGATAAGCTCACACGCGCCAAAGGCCGCATGTGGTGTGATCATGCCTTCTATGTCGGCGCGACTGCCGAGAATGTCGCGGCATTGTCGGCGCTTGAACGCCTGCCCGGTGTGGCCGGGGTCAAGGTGTTCATGGGCTCGTCCACCGGTTCGCTGCTGGTCCCCGACGATGCGACGCTTGCGCGTGTGCTCACCGCCACCCGCCGGCGTGTCGCCATTCATGCGGAAGACGAGGCGCGACTGATCGCCCGCAAGGATCTCATCAAGCCGGGTGATCCCGCCACTCATCCTCTCTGGCGCGATGCGGAAACGGCGCTCAGCGCTACGAAGCGGGTCATAGCGCTGGCCGAACGCCTGCACCGTCGCATCCATGTGCTGCATGTGACGACGGCCGAGGAAATGGCCTTCCTTGCTCAGCACAAGGAATGGGCGAGCGTCGAGGTGACGCCGCAACATCTCACGCTCAGCGCGCCCGGCTGTTACCACCGTCTCGGCACACTCGCCCAGATGAATCCGCCCATCCGCAGCCGCCGTCATCGAGCGGCCTTGTGGCAGGCGCTGCGCGAAGGGGTGGTCGATGTCATCGGCTCGGACCATGCCCCTCACAGCCGCGAGGAGAAAGCGCGATCCTATCCGCATAGTCCCTCCGGAATGCCGGGCGTACAGACGTTGTTGCCCCTGCTGCTCCATCATCATGCGCACGGCCGTCTCAGCCTCCAACGACTCGTGGATCTGACGAGCGCCGGCGCAGCGCGGCTCTTCGGGCTTCTGGGCAAGGGCCGGATCGCCGTGGGCTATGATGCGGATTTTTCGATCGTCGATTTGAAGGCGCGCTGGACGATTACGGAAGACTGGTTGGCCTCGCGTGCCGGCTGGTCACCCTTTACGGGCATGACCATCACGGGCCGGCCCATCGGCACCATCATCCGTGGTCATCGCGTGATGTGGGAAGGCGAGTTGGTGGACAGCCCCATCGGCCGCCCATTGCGCTTCGCCGAAGCGGCCTGAAGGCGCCGACCGTCGGCAAGGACCAGAGCTGCCATGGCCGCTGCTGTGAGCGCACGCTCTCCCCGCTCGTGGTGAGCACTCATCCTACCATGCCCCCGGTTTCCGCGAAGGCCACCGTGGAGCGCTTCGTCATCCGCCGGCCGCAGCGGCGACGACGGTATCCTCTGCATCCGAGGGCAGGTAGAGCCCCCGCTGGCCGCGCACGGGGCGGAAGGCGTCCGTAATCCCGAGAACGGTTTCGGCCGCACCGAGAAACAGCACGCCGTCCGAAGGCATGATCCGCCGCATGCGCTCCAGCACGTCTTTCTTCGTCGCCTGATCGAAATAGATCAGCACATTGCGGCAGAAAATGACGTCGAACTGACCGAGCGGCGCAAAAGACTCCAGAAGATTGAATTCCTTGTAGCGGACCATGTTGCGGATCTCAGGCGCGATCTGCCACTGGTCACCGATTTGGGTGAAATACTTGATCAGCAGCTGGATCGGCAGTCCGCGCTGCACCTCGAACTGGGAATAGAGACCGGCTTCGGCCTTCTTGAGCACGGGCCGCGAAATATCGGTGCCGAGAATCTCGATCGACCAGTCCTTCCACTCATGCCAGCGGTTGCGCAGGATCATCGCCAGCGAATAGGGCTCTTGACCGGAGGAGCAGGCCGCACACCAGATGCGCAACTTTTTTCTGGCCGCGCGTCGCGCACGCAGCATGGGCAGCACCTGGCGCTCGAAAACCTCGAACGGCGTACGGTCCCGGAAAAAGAAGGACTCGTTCGTTGTCATCGCCTCCGTGATCTCGCGCGCAAGCGACTCGGAGTTCGTGCGCCGCAATTCCTCCACAAGACCGTCGATGCCGTCCAGTCCACGCCGGCGGGCCAGGGGGGTCAGACGGGATTCCAGCAGATAGACTTTGTCCGGATTGAGGGTCAGCCCTGAACGCTTCTTGAGCAGGCTGCTCAGAAACTCGAAATCGGCCGTCTTCATCGCCCGCCTCCCAGAAATGCGTTGAGTTTGCCCGCCATGTCGTCAAGCGAGACCACCGCTGCGCACAGCCCGGCCGTGGCAACGGCACCCGGCATCCCCCAGACCACGCTGGACGCCTCGTCTTGGGCCACGATGGTCGCTCCTGCGGCCACGAGCTCGCGCGCGCCTCTCAGGCCGTCATGCCCCATCCCGGTGAGCACGACGGCAAGCGTGCGCGCCGCATAACTGCGTGCGAGCGATCGAAACAGCGGATCGACGGCCGGTCGACAGAAATTCTCCGGCGGATCCTGATTGAGACGGACGACGGCGCTCTTGTTGTCGCGTTCGATGATCATGTGGTAATCACCCGGCGCCACATGGATCCGGCCCTTCTCGAAAGGCATGCCGTCAGCAGCTTCGACCGCCGGCAGTCCGCTCACCCGCCCCAGATGTTCGGCCAGAATGCCGGTGAACGTGGGTGGCATGTGCTGAACGATCGCAATCGGCACCGCCGACAGGCGTTTGCGATCCATGGCCCCCAGCAGCTTCATCAAGGCCTGCGGACCACCCGTGGAGGAACCGATTGCCAGGACTTCGGGAGGAAAGAGGGAAGGTTGGCGCAGAACGATGCGGTCGCTCTTTGCCGGTGTCTCGGGCTGAGCGGCCGGCACCTCCTGCCGGCGTCCCCGGGCTACCACCACCACCGGCGCCCGACGCTCGCTTCCGGCCGTGCGCGCAGGCGCCACGGGCCGGACGGCCGCGGCTCGGGGCTGACCGGAACTGTTCAACCCCTCCGGCTGGGGAATGCCCTGCTCCCGCCGTCGCTGCGCGGCGTAGATCTTGACCTTCTCCACAAGTTCGCGACGGAAATCCAAACTGGCGTTGACAGCCCGCAGCGTTTCGGGTTTGGGCACATAGTCGCTGGCCCCCAGCTGCAAGGCGCGCAAGGAAATCTCGGCATTCTTCTTGGTC
>CAZJPA010000190.1:0-5700 GCA_964547755.1 uncultured Sphingomonadales bacterium | reverse complement strand
TCGGCGACGCGATAGCTGAAGCGATCCGGATAGCGCGCCGCGATGGCTTCGAGGGCCGGCACGACCCGCCGATCCCGCTCGACGGCGAAGACGAACGGGGCGCCTTCCAGGAGAAGCGCGCGGGTAAGGCCGCCTGGCCCCGGGCCGACTTCGTAGATCACGTCATCAGAGTCGAACGGGCCGGCCGCGCGCGCGATCCGGCGGGTGAGATTGAAGTCGAAGAGGAAGTGCTGTCCCAGTCCCTTCGAGGCCGATAGACCGAGCGCGGAGACGACCGCCCGCAGGGGCGGCAATCCGTCTTCGCGGAGATGGGGTGTGGTGCCCGTCACGCTTGCCCTGCCTTCTTTTGTGCGGGGGCGATCGCGGCAGGCAGCTGCGCACGGCGATCGGCGATCTCGCTGGCGAGAGACAATGCGCTCAAGAGGCTGCCGGGATCCGCTCGCTGGTCGCCGACGAGATCAAGAGCCGTGCCATGGTCGGGGGAGGTGCGCAAGAATGGCAGGCCCAGCGTCACATTGACGGAGCCGGAAAAATCGAGGGCCTTGACGGGGATCAGTGCCTGATCGTGATACATGGCCAGAACGGCGTCATAGCGCGTCCGATTCGGCGGGGCGAACAGGCTGTCGGCCGGCAGGGGGCCTGCCAGGTCGAGCCCCTCTTCTTTGCGTAGCCGGTCGAGCACGGGGGCAATGATCTCCTGTTCTTCCCGGCCCATCAGGCCGTTTTCCCCCGCATGGGGGTTGAGACCGGCGACGGCGATCCGCGGGTGGGGGATGCCGAAGTCCCGGACAAGCGCGGTTTGCATCACCCGCAGACGCCGACGCAGAAGCGCCGGTGTGATCCGTCCCGGCACTTCGGCAAGCGCGCAGTGAATCGTTGCGGGCACGACCCGAAGGCCGCCGGCAACAAACATCATGGCGACATCGCTGGGGCGCAGTCCGGCAAGATGGGCCAGGAACTCGGTGTGGCCGGGAAAGGAAAAGCCGCCGGCGGCCAGCGTGGCCTTCTGGATGGGTAATGTGACGATTCCACCGACCTGGTGCCGGCGGGCAAGCGTCACCGCGGTCTCGATGGAGCGCGTCACCCATGGTGCGAAGGCCGGATCCGGGCGCCCCGGCACGAGACGGGCAAGCAGGTTGTCCCCCATCGTTTCCGTCTCTTCCGGCCAGAAAACCGGCAGGCGGTCGCCGAAGACCCGGGTCGCTTCCGCCGGATGCGCGACAGGCTGGAAGGCGGGCTCGGGCAGACGTGCCCGCAGCAGATCGGGGGGGGCGACCCACAGGAAGACGGGTAGGGTGCGTTTTTGCCGCTCACACCACAGCCGCCAGAGAAGCTCGGGGCCGATTCCGGCCGGCTCGCCCAATGTGACTGCGAGTGGTGGTGCCATCCTCGCCGCTCCTTGCCGCGCCTCGATCGGCGGTGCGCGGCTCTCAACGATAGTCGATGATGGCGTTGCGGCGCAGATCCCGCAGATAGCGGCGCGCCATCATCGCGAGTTTCTGGTCCTCAAGCCGGGCGATGATCTCATCGAGGGTGGGGATGTGCACCTCCGGCTTCTTGCGGCTGCAGACGAAGAACAGCCGCATCCCGTTTTCCGTGCGCACCGGCTTTGTCGGATGGCCGATGGGCAGATCGACCAATAGCTTGCGCAGGTCAGGGGAAAGGTCCCGCAGCCGCAGCTTGCCGATGGAGCCGTGCTCCTTTGCGCCCAATTGCGCCGCATATTCGGGGATCTTGGCACAGTCGGTCATTTGCGGCATGAGCGCCTCGACTTGATCGACGATCGCAACCAGTTGTTCGGTGGAGGTGTTCTTGTCGACGGGCAGGACGATTTGGGCCAGCTCCACCTCGGCGTCCAGCGGATCGGGTTCGAGCATCCGCCGGCGGTCGTTGAGCTTCAAGATCGTGATGCCGCCGCCATGGCGAATGGGGTTGGAAACGGCACCGATGTCCATCCTGGCGACGACTTCCGCCAGGGCCGGGGGCAACTGTTCGGCGGTCACCCAGCCCATGTCGCCGCCTGCGGCCGCACTCGCCGACTGCGAGAATTGGCGGGCGACGGCGGCGAAGTCCGCGCCTTCCCGCAATTGCGTCACCAGCCGGCGGGCGGTATCTCTCACCTGATCTTCGCGCGCCGGGTTGTCCACGATCAGATAGATCTCCGAGAGGTGATACTGGGGCTCGCCGGCCGATGCCTTGATCCGGGCAAGCTCGGCCTCGGCCTCCTCGCGCGAGACGGCCGCAAACGGCCCGAGCCGACCTTCCACCAGCTGCTGCCAGGCGATCTCCGGCTTCATCTGATCGAGATAGGCCTGCTTTTCGATCCCGAGTCGGGCGAGATAGGCTTCGAATTCCTCAGGCTTCAGGCGGAAGTTGGCCGCCTGATGACGAAAGGCCTCTTCGGCGTCTTTGTCGGTGATCTCGATGTCGAATTTCTTGGCCTCCTGGAGCTTGAGCAGATCGTCCACCATGTTGCGGATGACCTGCTGTTGGAGGCGCGCGAATTGCTCTTGATCCTTGACGCCGCCGATGGAGGCCAGTGTCAGGCGCAAGCGCTGGACCACGTCATAGGCCGAAATCGGCTCGTCGTTCACAAGGGCGACGATGCGCTGCGGGATGCCGCCGGGCGCGTTCTGGGCGCTCTGGTCCGCCTGGTCCTGGGCGTATGACAAACGGACCATGGTCAGGGCCAACACAAGGATCGGCGCCAATATGCGGCAGCCGTTCACAAGGCCGCGCACCACGCTCGCCGTCCAGAGACGATGCCGTAAAGAACGGACTGAAGAAGTCATGAGATCCGTGCCGCTTGCGCCAGGGTCAGCACCTGCCCGCCTGTTGTCCACCATGGGTTGGACACTCTCATGCCAAATGGTCCAGATTATGGCAAGGGCGGTGCCGTCACCGTCCGGATCAGCCGGCGGACGGGGTCTGGCGCTGACGGCGATGCGATGTTTGATAGGCGATGTCGCAATGGGCCGTGCAATAGGGGAATCCCGGCTCGACCGGTTTGCCGCAGAAATGGAAGTCCGGCTCGTTTGGATGGCCGATCGGCCATTTGCACATGCGGTCATTGAGATCGAGCAGGCGCACGACCTGCTTTTCCCGCGTCTTCCGGCGCCGACTGGTCGCCGTTTTGCTCTTTCCAGCCTTGGGTTTGACCGGAGAGGGGCGCGATTTGAGGCCCAGGCGGTGCACCTTGCCGATCACCGCATTGCGCGAAATGCCATCGCCCAGCTCCTTGGCAATCTGACTGGCCGATAGGCCCTTCGCCCAGAGTTTCTTGAGCCGCTCGATTTTCTCGTCCGTCCAACTCATGCCGCCTGTCCTGCCGTTTTGTCCGTTATCCGCTGCTTGCCGAGTGCCCGCAGCCTATATAGGCGCAGGCATCGGCTTGGCAAGCAGCCGACAGGAGGGCTAGGAAGACGCAAGATGTCCCTGGTCAGTGGAGAATTGCGGATGTCACAAGACACCCACCGGTCCGCCGCCTCTTCCCTTTCGCTTGAAATGACGCCGCGTGCCTATGGCATGCGCCGGATCGGGCGCATCAATGCGCTCGGGCTGTGGACACTCTATAAGAAAGAGGTATGGCGCTTTCTCAAGGTTTGGTTGCAGACGATTGCCGCTCCGGCCGCCCAGGCCCTGTTCTTCTTCATCATTTTCGCGATCGTGCTGGGAGGCTCAGGACGCGCGAGCACGAGCGTGCCCTATCCGCAGTTTCTGGCGCCGGGGCTCATCGTCATGGCCATTCTCCAGAACGCCTTTGCGAATACATCCTCCTCTCTCATCATCGCGAAGGTCCAAGGCACGATCATCGACGTGCTGATGCCCCCTTTGTCTCCCGGAGAACTGACATTCGGCTATGTGATGGGCGGCGTCACGCGGGGCATCATGCTCGCCGCCGCGCTGCTTGCGGCGTTCGCGCTGTTGCCGATGAAGGTGGTTCTGGTTCATGACGCGCTCGCGATCGTCTATTTTGCCGTGACGGGCGCCATGATGCTGGCGCTGATTGGCATGCTGACGGGGATCTGGGCCCAGAAATTCGACCACGTCGCGACCATCACCAATTTCGTGGTGGCGCCGCTGACGCTGTTGTCCGGCACCTTCTATTCGGTGGAGCGGCTGAAGGCGAGCCTGGGCGGGGCGGCCCATATTCTTGATACGATCCTTGCCGCCAACCCTTTCTTTTATGTGATCGACGGTTTTCGCTATGGCTTCATCGGTGAGGCCGACAGCCCTGTCCTCTTGGGCGCCGCCGTCGTGTTCGGCGTCGATGCCCTGCTGTGGCTGCTGACATGGCGGTTGCTGGCCCGCGGTTGGCGTCTCAAGCCTTGAACCGATGACTTGTCAGTTCTGCTGCCCCTGTGCCTGGGCGGGCGCCGGTGCAGCGGTGGAGGCTTGTTTTCCGCTGTCGCGTTCGGTGGTTCCTTGCACACTGGCCGCATAATTCTGAGCGATGCGCCAGACCCGCAGCAGATTGCGCCCCAGTATCATCTCGATTTCGGGTTCTGTGTAGCCCTCGTCGAGGAGGGCCTTGACGAGATTGGGGTATTGGGAAACGTCCTTCAGGCCGATGGGAAGACTGTCGCCGACACCGTCGAAGTCCGAGCCCAGCCCGACATTCTCGATGCCTGCGATGCCGACAACGTGATTGATATGACGCACCACATCCTTGACGGTGGCGTAAGGGTATGGGTGCTGGGCGCGATAGGCCTTGCGGAAGCGATCACGTTCTTGTGACGTGTCGGCCACGCCCTTTTCTTTGCGATATGCTTCCCAAGCCGCGCTTTCGGCCTTGTTGTAGTCATTGGCCGCCTTGGTGAGGAAGGCGGAGCCGAAATTGATCATCACCACCCCGCCGCGACGCGCGATGGCGCGGATCAGCGTGTCAGAAAGATTGCGCTCGAAGCCCGGCGTGAAATGACGCGCGGAAGAATGGCTCGCGATCGGTGGCACGGCCGAAACCTCGAGGACGTCATGGATGGCTTCATCCGATAGATGCGAGACGTCCACGAGGATACCGAGCGCATTCATCTCCTTGACCACCGCGCGCCCAAAGTCCGACAAGCCGCCGTTGGGTCGGTTCTCGTCATAGGAGCTGTCGGCGATATCGTTGGAGCGGGCATGCGCGAGGGTGATATAGCGGATGCCCTTGTCATAGAAGTATTTGAGTTTGCCGAGATCGCCTTCGATGGGTGCGCCGTTTTCCATGCCCATGGCCAGGCCGATCTTGCCCTGCTCATGGGCGACCAATGCCTCATCGGGCGAGGTGACCAGCATGAAACGGTCTGGTGCGCGGTGGATGAGATCCATCACGTGGTCGATCATCCGATTGGCATGGGCGAAGGCCTTGCCCGGACCGGCCGTTTCCAGCTTGCTCGGCGTGTAGATCGACATGAATGCCACATCGAGCCCGCCGTCTTTGGCGCGCGCATAGTCGAAGTTGCCGCGTTGGGCGCGCTTGGTGAGATCTTCCCAGTTTTCCTCCAGGCGATAGGGGACGTCGATGTGGGTGTCCACGACGACATACCGGTGTGCCAGTTCGCGTGCCGCGGTCATGATCTCCTCCTCACTCGGCTTGCCCGGCTGACGCTGACAGGCCGCGAGAAGCCCCGATATCACCATGATCCCGATGAAGCTGCGACACATTATAGAACTATGGTGTATTTTGCACCATAGAAGAACATTTAATTTTAATTTTTA
>CAZJPA010000189.1:0-5738 GCA_964547755.1 uncultured Sphingomonadales bacterium | reverse complement strand
AGGGGGCGGCGGATGACGAGAAAGAGAGGCCGGCGGGCGATGAGGAGAGGGGCGCTGGAGTCGGGCGAGGGGAAGTCCTCTACGGTCCGAGGAGAGGGGAGAGGTCCCGCCATGTGGGATTACCCTGTTCAATGAGTGCGATCTTCCACGCTCGGCGGTATCGCTTGAGGCGTTTTTCCCGCCGGATCGCAGCCTCGATGGAATCATGCACTTCAAACCAGACGAGCCGGTGGACGCCGTATCGTTTGGTGAAACTCGGCACCTCGGCTGTCCGGTGCTCCCAGACTCGCCGTGCAAGGTTGTTGGTCACCCCCACATAGAGGGTGCCATAGGGCCGGCTTGCCAAGATATAGACGAACCACACCCTCCCCTCCTCATGCCTCCCGGAGCGGAAGGTGAACGCGCAAGCTGGGGTCTGTCAAGCGCCCATGATGGTCTTCTCACCGTTTTTTGGGACTGTGATGGGCTGCAAAGATGTCTGGCCACCTCCGATCGGTCGCTGATCACTGAATCGTCATTGGCTGGTTTACCGGCGAACCCAATAGGTGGCCGCCCCTCCCTGCGTCATTCGCCGGTTTAACCGGCGAATCCATCCGGCATGAGGGCCAGTCTTCGGCGTTTGATGTTGTTTTTCCTGTCGTTTGCCACACGGATTGCTGATCACTGATCACCGGTCACCGATCACTGGGCCGTCATTCGCCGACCCCGGGTCACAAGCCCGGGGCAGACTTGAGCGGCGAATCCAGCTGCCGGATCAGACGACTTCGGTGTTGGAGGCTGTTTTCCCTGTCTGCTGGACCCGCCGATCAAGTCGGCGGGTGACGAAGAGAAGGGAATGGATCCGCCGGTCAAGCCGGCGGGTGACGAGGAAGGAGTGTCGGCGGGTGACAAAGGGGGATGGACCCGCGGTCGAGCCCGCCCCGGACCTTGATCCGGGATCGGCGGGCGATGAGGGAAGGAGTGCCGGCGGGTTCTTCCTTCCTGCGTCATTCGCCGCACGGATTACTGATTGCTGATGACTGATCACTGATGACTGATGACTGAATCGTCATTCGCCGGTTTAACCGGCGAATCCAACCAATGGTGAGGCATTCTCGGACGTTGGAGACCGTCTTCCCCTTCCCGCTGGACCCGCCGATCAAGTCGGCGAGTGACGAAGAGAAGGGGATGGACCCGCCGATCAAGTCGGCGGATGACGAGAGAGGGGGATGGCGCGCCCCCCTTCCTCAACGCGCGCCCGGATAATCGAACAGTCGATCGATTCCTGGCAGAAACGGCTCGCCGCGGAAGTTTGCGACATTGTCGAACTTGTCGCGGCAGGTGGAAAGCCGTTTGTCACAGCCGGCCTCCACCTCCACAGCGTCGCCGACGGCCACCGGCGCGGGCGGCGGCGCAAACAGGGTGAGAGTGGCGCCGATCTGCTCGCTGATCTCGCCGTCCATGCCGGCATTGGCGCCGGTGTGAAAGCGCAGACGGCCGAAATCATACCAATGGTCGGGATCCGGCAGGCTGGCGAGCGTGATCTGCTGCGGCCCCGAGACGGCGGCGACCGTGGTCTCGCGCGTGAACGCCCGCAAACCCCGCTTGCAACGCGCATCGCCCAGCTCCGCGCGGCAGAAGGGCGTGAAACGCTCGCCCAAGGGCGACTCGAGCCGGTCCAACAGTCCACGCAATTCGGCCTCGAAGGCGGCGTCCCGACTGGTGATGCGGCCGATGCGCCCCTCCTTGAGCGTGAGAAAGCCCAGCTCCGGCTGGTCCCAGAGCACGAG
Organism: uncultured Sphingomonadales bacterium; assembly: GCA_964547755.1. Taxonomy (GTDB): domain Bacteria; phylum Pseudomonadota; class Alphaproteobacteria; order Sphingomonadales; family Rhodothalassiaceae; genus J084. The sequence goes on along the minus strand of CAZJPA010000189.1, from coordinate 3,969 downwards.
CAGGGCGGTGACGACCGCCCCGTCATAGCGCCCGGCCAGGATGTCGTCGGCGCGGATGTCGGGCGCGGACAGCGCGCCTTCGATGGCCAAATGCCCGATATCGGCCGCCCCCGATTCGGCCAGTCGGTCGAGGGCGGGGGCGGTGGCCGGGTAATAGGTGAGATCGCCGACGGTCAAGGGCCGATCGTGGCTGGTGAGCGCGACGACGACCCCGTCCGCGCGCCGAATACGCCAACACAGCGCAAGCCGCGACAGATCGCCGGTAAGCGCCTCCTGCCAGCCAGGCGGCAATATGCGCATCCTCCAGACTCCCGATGCCGTGGCCGGATCGTGCTATTCCTCGCGGATCTCGACGAGTCGGATCGCGGGGATCGCGCCGGCCGCAAACGCCTCCAGCGAGATGTCAAGGCGGTCGTCGGCAAAGCGCACCGGCACATCGAACAGAAAACCGGCCGTGATCGCGCCGCCGGCCGGCGGCGGCGTGGTGAAGGTGACGATCCCGCGACTGGCATCGAGACTCCAGCCGGTCGTCTGCTCGACGCCGTCGATGGCGATCCGCACGCTGCCCGGCACCGGCCGGGTGATGCGGCGGACCTGCGCATCGGGCGGCGTGCCATAGGTCTTGGTGAGAGCGAAGGCGATGGTCGCGCCGTCACCGGTGCCGATCGTCTGGTCGAAGGGCGTGACGGGATCGTCCGGGGTGGCGGCGGAGCTGTTGTCCAGCCAGTCACGAAAGCGGAAACCGAAAGCGCGTCCCCGTCGCGCTCGGAAGAAGGCGAGCAGTTCCACGAGATCGGCCTGGGAGCGGATGCCGGTGGAGATGTCGTATTCGGCCCGTCCGTCGGCCCATAGCTGATTGCGCCGCTCATGGCCCGAGACGGTCTCCACCACCTCGGTGCGGAAACGCGGTCCCGCGCTGGAGCCGAAGCCGATGCGCTCGGGAAACAGCACGTCGTGAAAACCCTGCACCGTCTCGTCCTCCTGCTCTTCGAAGAAGAATGCCCCATCGCGCACGAGCTGGGGATAGGCCCAGATCACCCGCTCGCCGAAGCCGCGCCCGCGGGCATCGGCCAGGGCGGTCGCCATGTTCCGCCAGACCGCGTGCTCCCCGGCGTTGCGCGCAAAACCTGAAAAGAAGTGATAGGCGCTCATCGGGTAGCCGAGATCCGCGGTCACGCGATCGAGCGCCGCCTTGTGGGCGCCCCAGGCGCCGGCGATGACATGGCTGTAGTCCTCGATCTGGAAGAAATCGAAGGCCGGATGCGCCCAGTGCGCGCGGGGGTAATTCACGCTCTCGAGCATGGGCGCAGAGGCATCCAGTACCTGAGGCGTGAAAAACAGCAGCGTGACGGCGGCGTTGGGCCAGCGTCCGGTGATGTGATCACGCAGCGCCAGCGTCGCTTCCCCCAGCTTGGCGCCCAACCAGTCGAGATAGGCCTGCTGGTCGGGCGTGGGGGTTTCGGTGGCGCTCTGGTGCTTGGGGGGGAGCGGCAGACCGGTTTCGGCCGTCCACAGCGCGGTGGTCGCCGCATCGTAGAAATGGGGCACGCGCGCGCCCGTCTCGGGCACCCACCACCAGGGCTCGCCGATCTGGAAGACGGGATCGAGGCCCGCCGTCTGCATGAGATCACCGAAGGCCGAGAAGACGTCCTTCACATACTGCAGCGCCTCGCCGTTGGTCGGCGCGATCAGGGTGGACGGCGGCGACCAGCCGGTCAGGGCCTGGCTGCCGTCGAAGGCGCGCTGGGCCCATTCCCAAGGCGCGTCCTGAGCGAGCAGCTCGAAGGACACCGACAGCACGAGCGTGAAGCCCATGGCGGCCAGACGTGCGAAATAGTCCGCATGCCAGGCGCTGCAGGCCGCGTTGAGCACGGTTGCGGCCGCATCGATGCGAAAACGCCCCTCCGCGGCGGTCCAGACGAGGCGGTAGTAGTGGCTCATGCCGACGTAGTGGACGGCGAGATCGCGAAAGCCCAGCTGGCGCATGTTGCGGATGACGCGCTCGGGCGTGAGGTTGAAGACGTCGTCATAGCCGTTGGCGATGCGCAAGCCGTGCGGTTTGGCGTAGGTGTCCGCGATCGCAAGCTCGGCATGCGGTCCTGTGACCCGCATGTCGGTGATCCGCACCTGACCTATGACCGCACTCGGCTGGCCGGCGGCATCGGTGAGCGGACCGGTGCTCGCCCCGCCGTCATAGCCGGGCGGAACCAGTGAGATGAACAGCCGGTCGATATCCTCCGGCCAGACGGGATCCGCCTGATCGGGCAGGATGAAGCCGCCGGCGAGATTGTCGAAATCCAGGGTGATGGTGGCGTCCGTGCCGGTGCCGCTCGCATAGTTCCACAACCGCACATACCAGGCGCGGGCGTTGCCGTTCTGATCCCGGCCCTCGACGGTGAGCGTCGGCCCCCAGACGGCATCGAGCGGCGTGATCCCGGTCGAGCGCCAGCGGAAGGTGAGCTTGACCCCGCGATAGTCGCGCCGGGTCTCATAGGCGAGCAGCGGATGGTCGAAGCGGTCTTCCGATTCCCAGATGAGCCCGGCCAGGTCCTCCTTGCGGTAGAAGACGAGATCGACGGTGAGGGCATCGCCGCCGGGCGTGGTGACGGCCGCCATCATCGGGCGCGGAAAGTTGACCGTCCACAGCGCCGGATCGAAGCGGGTGACATGACGGTGGCGCAGGCTGTCGGCACGGGTTGGAAACCACAGCAAGGGCGGGCGCATGGGCGGGCGTGTCCTTCCTTGGGTGGGCGTGTCCGGCCGCTTCCCAGCCGATCCGTCAGGCCAGGCCTTCGCTCACCGCCAAGGCGCGGCGCACGGCCCGGCCGATCGCGACCGCATCCATGCGTCCGGTCTCCGGATCCCGGGCATTGACGGTGATCGTGATCTGGACCGGCCGGGATGCAGGGGCCGCCTGCGTGATGGGCGCGATGTGTCCGGCCGCAGGCGGCAGGAAGAGTTCCGGTCCGCGCTCGCCCACCAGATAGGGGCGCCCCGGGGCGACCGGTCCGCCATGGGCCCGGGCCGAGGGAAACAGGATCGTGCCCAACAGGAGCCGTGCGATCCCGCCGCCGGCGCCGCGCAGGGGCGGAAACAGGGTCTCCGAGAGCTGGGATGCGATGTCGGTGAGCACGGACAGCGCGATCCGACGCAAGTCGCGGAAGCTGAGCTTGCCGGTGCGGGCGAATGTCTCCAAAGCCTCACGCATGCCGGCGATGACGCGCGTGCCGATGCGGCCGAGCCGCCGGGCTTCCTGCTCGCCGTCACGGGCGACCGCGACCAGCCGGCGGCCGGGTTCGGCGCTTGCCTTGGCCAGAACGCCCAGCTCGCGACGCAGCGACGCCAGCGCGGCCCGAAAGGCGCGGTCGTCCAGCTTCAGCTGAACGGCGAGATCGGCAAGCGGATCAGTCATGGCCTCACTCCTGATGATCGGTGATCAGTTATCAGTGACCGGTGATCAGTCATCGGTCATCGGTTATCAGTGATCAGTTATTGGAGAGGGGAAGGCGTGTGACGGCCTCTTTCCCCATCCATATCGTTCGCTGCCCCTGGTTCTGATGACTGATCACCGATGACTGATGACCGAATCGTCGTGCGCCGGTAGATGCGGCGAACCTATCTCGTCGACTCCCCTCCCGCGTCATTCGCCGGTTTATCCGGCGAATCCAGCCGGCGGCGACGGCATCTTCAGAGGTGGGGATTGTCTGCGCTGTCCGCTGGACCCGCCGATCAAGTCGGCGGGTGACGAGAGGAAGTGGCGGATGACGAAGGGAAGGGAATGGATCCGCCGGTCGAGCCTGCCCCGGGCTTGTGACCCGGGGTCGGCGGATGACGAGAGGGGGAAACGGACCCGCCGATCGAGCCGGCGGGTGACGAAAAGAAGAAGTGCCAGCAGGTGACGAAGAGGGGGGAGGACGCGGATGACGAGAAGGGGGCTGAGGGACATGTCCGCACCGCATTACCCACCGA
>CAZJPA010000188.1:0-5899 GCA_964547755.1 uncultured Sphingomonadales bacterium | reverse complement strand
GTTGCGCCCGAAGAGTGTCCCTTGGGGGCCTCGGAGCACCTCAATGCGCTCGAAATCCAGCGTCCGCAACACCGCCCCGACCGAGCGGGCGACATACACTCCGTCCACATAAATTCCCACTCCCGGATCGACGGTGGGCAGAAAGTCATCCTGGCCGACACCACGGATGAAGACCGCCGCCGAAGAGCTGGAACCACCAAAGCTCGGGTTGTTCTGGAAGGTCAGATTGGGCGCGAAATTCTGCATGTCGTCGATGGAAGACACCGCCCGCACTTCCAAATCTTCTCCGGAAAAAGCCGAGATCGAGATCGGTGTCGTCTCCAGACTTTCTTCACGCTTGCGCGCCGTTACGACGATCTCTTCCAACGCACCGCGGGCGGCGGTCTGTTCCGCCGCCGCGTCCTTGTCTGTGCGGGCGTTTTCTTCTGCCCCGACGGGCAGAACACCCCCCGCCAGGACGGTGGACGCCAAGGCCGCAGCCAGCAGAAGACGACCGGAGACCAGGTGATTTTCTCCGGTCCGCAACCCGCAACCGGAACGCTTCGAACGACGATCAACGCTCATGGGGAACCTCCTCTTCACGGCAGGCAGAAACGGCTGACGAGACGAGCGAGGCATGCGTGTCCCCGCCACCATCACGCCCATTGCGCCCCTCATCGCGCGACGGCAGCGGATCCTCCTCGCCGGCAAGACCATGGACAGGCTGGTCAAACCGACCGGCCAGATAGACGAGCGGCGTAGCCGACGCCCCCAGATCAACACGCACAACATCGGCGACGATGAGCGCATGGGAGCCGACATCGACCAAAAACGCCGCGCGACACACGAAGGCGGCCAGCGCATCTTCGAGCACCGGCGCATGCTCGGCAGAAAAGTGCCAGCGTCCGCAGGCGAAACGCTCGGCGTCGCCCATGCGCCCGGCGAAGCGTTCGGCGAGCTCCCGATGGTGAACGGCCAGGAGATTGACCGTAAGCTGGCGTGAATGGGCAATGGCGCGATAGGTTCGCCCGGCGCGATTGACGCAGGCGATGAGCCGTGGGGGCGAAACCGACAGCGAACACACGGCGGTCGCCGTCAGCCCCACCGGTCCAGCTGTATCAAAAGAGGTGACGATGGTCACGCCGCCACACAAACGGCGCATGCCCGCACGAAACGACTCGCCGGTCACAGTCCTGCTCCTCCTCGCTTTCCGCTTTCTTGTCCACCCCAAGCCGGGTGGTCGTCGGTGCGCGAGGTTTCTTCCGCAACGCCTTGTTCTCAGAGGGATTCTGCGCCATGCTCCAGAGTCGGCGACCGCTTCTCCCGGCAGCCTGCCGGTCTTGTGAGGAACAGACGCTCGTCCCCCTGATGACTGATGAGCCTAAGAAGGTCAGCGCCGCTCCACTATGCAGGCTACGCAGGGATTGTGAGAATTCTGCAAGAAAGCAGAAACGCCGGGGATCGGGGAAGGCGGGACCGGCGATGCGCCATCACGGCAGCGGCGCGCGCCGCAGGGTCTCAGACGGTGATTCGCCGAATCTTTTCTTATAATCCACCGAAAACCGCCCGAGTTCGAAGAACCCCCAACGAGTCGCCACTTCCGTCACGGTCTTGGTGCCCGGCTCTGTCGCACGCAATTCATCATGAACGGCTTGCAGGCGGATGGTCTTGAAATAGCGCATCGGCGAGCACCCACGAAAGCGCCGGAACCCGTCAAACAAGGTGCGCACACTCACACCGGCGGCAGCGGCCAGATCCTGCATGGATATGCGTTCCTTGGCGTGATCGAGCATGAAGCGCTCGGCACGACGCACATAATAGGGAACCGCCGCATCATCGCGATGATCCAGAGCTTCTCGGTAGTTGTGGGAATGACTGGTGAGCAGATAGGTCATGACCAATCGCTCAAATTCATCGCACAACACCGGATTGTCGCCAAAAAGCGGGTTCTCGGCGAGGCTGGTGATGACAAAGGCGATGAAAGCCTTCCAACGTTGCCCTTCCGGACGTGTCAAATCCAGACGCGGCGCAAACTCGAGCGGCTGCCACAAAGGACGTCCCAGCATCCGCGCAAGATGGCGCTCGATACCGGTGCGGGTGATCTGAACCATCATCTGCTCGCACCCCTCCTCCCACTGCATCCACAGATGGCGGGTGGGAGAAAGCAAGGCGCCGCATTGTTCGTCGGAGAGGAATTCCTCCTTGCCCAGCCGGATCTGAGCGGCGCCACACAGCGGCATCTGAATCAAATAGAAGGTCTCCAGCGCTCCTGGATCGATTTCCACAGCCGCTCCATGCCCCAGGCGATTGACCGACACATGCCGCCCGATCGGCATCCGATTCATACGACCGTCGATTCTCTGACCAGGCTGAACGAGACGAAGATGATGGGGTTTGAAGACCCGACTGACCCGCTCACAGGTGTCTTCCAGAGAGGAAGAGCAAAACAGCGGATATCGGTGAAGAAGCCGCAGCCCTTTCTCCAAGGCGTCACCCGATTGCAGGACGCCCTCTACGGACGTGTGGAGGGACACAGCCCCTCCTCTCACCGCCGGACGGTTCCTTCCCGTCCGTCCATGCATAAGGGGCACATCCCGCCGTTCCTGTTCCATATCGGTCCTTCCGCACGCCGCTTAGCGTGGTTGGCTGCTCCGTCCTTGCCTCACGATCTGATGCCGTGGCTGTCCAACCTGCCAGTGCCCGCCCGTCAGCCCACAGATTCTCGGCACGATTTCTTAGCACAAACTGCATGAGGGCTGCACAATGAGCATATCCTCTCCCGATCGACAGGATATTTTATGTCTAAATGATGGTCAAGCGCATCCCGGCCGGCGGCCATTCAGGCGCCGCGGCAGGGCGCGAGACGACCCTGTGACGAGTTGCGTAGGAACGCGGGAAACGCCCATGTCTCCAGGCACGGCTCTTGCCCTATTCGGTGGCGACGACGGGCTTGCGACAGGGGCTTCGCCTTGTCGTGACGCCCGTGCCCAACCGCCGGCCGGTCTTGACGCCGTCCGCTTACGCCGGTTGCCGCAGCTCCGAATGGGGCAGTCTGCGTCCACCTTCGTTCTCATCCGCGACTGGGCGCTTGCGGCCCGTGCAGCCGATTCGGCCGCTCCGGCATCCATATTCCCTGAGGCCACCGTGATTGCTTTGGGCAATTTCGACGGCGTCCACCGCGGCCACCGGCTGCTCTTGGCCGAAGCGCGATCGAGAGCCGAGCGGTGCGGGGCATGGCCGGCTGTGATGACTCCCGAACCACACCCACGGACCGCTCTCGGCGGCGAGCGCAGAGGGCTGCGCTTGAGCGGCCTGCGCGACAAATGTCGCCTGATTGCAGAAGCCGGCGTGCCTGTGATTTTCGCTCCACGATTTACAGCTGCCTTCGCCAGCTTATCGCCTGAGGCATTCGTGGAGCATGTGCTCCTTGGCGCCTGGCGCGCCTGCCATGTGGTGGTGGGAGAGGACTTCCGATTCGGCCGGGGCAGGCGGGGTGATGTGGACCTTCTTTACCGTCTTTTGCGGGCACGGGGCGTGGGCCTGAGTGTCGTGCCGCTCCTCGAGCACCGGGGACGGCCGGTCTCTTCCGAACGTATTCGCCGCCATCTCGCAGCTGGCGATATCGCGGAAGCCACAGCACTTCTTGGGCGCCCATGGGAGGTGACGGGGCGGATAAGCGCTTCCCCCCATTCCGGGACGGCCGGCGTGACGGGCTGGCGGTTGCATCTTGCGCCGGCGCTCCTGCGGCCGCCGGCTGGTGTCTATACGGCGACTCTGCGCCTTGCCTCACGCCCCGCCACCGCGCACGGCCTTGCCTCCTCTTCCAGAGACGAGTCCCGGCCGGTGACGGTGAAAGTCACGGTTTCTCCTGCTGGAATCGTCAGGGTTCACCCGCAGGATCCGACCATCCACCACTGGATTCGTCCCGGTCGCCATGTGGTGCTCGCTTGGTGGAACGCCTGTATAGGCGCGCATCATCACCCCTGTGACCGCAGACCCGCCTTCCTTCCTTCCATCATCTCAGCAACGAGGAGACAGATGTCATGACCAAGGTTGCCGTGATCGGCGCCGGCCCTGCCGGCATGATCTTCACCTATGCCCTGCTCCGCTCCGGCAAGGGATACGACGTGACCGTCTATTCCGACCGCACACCCGAGCAGTGGTTGAACCATTGTGCGCCCACAGGCACCGCTTTCCACTATGAGAATGTGATCGACATTGAGAAAAACCTCGGCATGGACCACTGGCACGAAGACGCTTTCCATGGCGAGGGCGTGCTGCTCGACTTTTGCCCCCATGTCGGGGCCGAGCGTATGGTGGTGGCCGGGCGCTGGCCCGGCCGGGGAGCGGCCATCGACCAGAGACTGCGTGTCAGCCACTGGCTCAATGAGGTGGAGTCGTTGGGGGCGCGCCTGGTCATCGAAGCGGTGACGGCCGAACGCGCGGATGAAATCGCCCAGGAGAACGACCTCACCGTTCTGGCCGCCGGCAAGGGCGAGCTCGGCCGCCTCATCCCCCGCGATCCCGAACGCAGTGTCTATGACAAGCCACAGCGCAATCTGGCGATGGCGATCTGCACGGGGGTCACCGGGTGGGACCATCGTATCGATCTGACACCCGTCAAATTCTACTTCTTCGGCGATATCGGTGAATTCTTCTGGGTGCCCTATACCCATAAGGTCGCCGGCCCCACCTGGTGCGTCCTGTTCGAGGCCAAGCCCGGCAAGGCGCTGGACCGTTTCGGCGATTGCCGCTCGGGCGAGGAGGTGGTGGCGATCGCCAAGGAGCTCATGCGGGAATTCACCCCTTGGGACTATGATGTGGTCAAGGACATGCAGATCGTCCCCGACGACCCTTATGCCTGGCTGAAGGGACGCTTCCCGCCGACCGTCCGGCAGCCTTTCGGCCGGCTGCCTTCGGGCAAGCTGATCATGCCGATCGGCGATACCGCCATCACCTTCGACCCCATCGGAGGACAGGGCGGCAACACCGCGCTGCGCAATGCGAAATTCACGGCCGACCGGGTCATCGCTCATGGCGACAAGCCCTTCGACGAGGAATGGATGCGCGCGGTAAACGCCGATTTCTGGCGCGAACACGGATGGGCGGCCTACACCTTCAACAACATCCTGCTCGAACCATTGGAGGAAGCCGGGCGCATTCTGCTGTCCACGGCCGCCCGGTCCCGCCGTTTTGCGGATGATTTCATGATCGGCAATTTCCCGACACCCAACAACTATTTCCCCTATATCCTGGATTCCCAGGCCGCACGGCAGCTCGTGGCGCCCTATCTGGCAGAAATCGAATCTGAGACCGGCGCAGCTGCGCAGGTACAAGCGGCGAAGGAGTAGGCAAGATGATGAACGGTATTGCCGGCAAGGTGGCGATCGTCACAGGCGGGGCGACGCTGATCGGCCAGAAGGTCGCCGAAGCATTCTTGGCGCATGGTGCGCGTGTGGTAATCGCTGACATCGCGGAAGACGCAGGCGAGGCCTTCGCGCAGACGCATGGAAGCGATGTCGCTTTCCAGCGCACGGATGTGCGGGTAGATGCGGATATTGCCACCTGTCTCGCCGAAACCGAGCGCCGCTTCGGCGGCATCGACTTTCTGGTCAATCTCGCCTGCACCTATCTCGACAATGGCCTTGACTCGACCCGCGAGGAATGGCTCGAGGCGCTCAACGTCAATCTCGTGGGGTGTCAGTGCTTTGAATGCCAATGAGGCATCAAATTCCAGGTTCTTGGAGTCGAAGGTATCCTTTTTTTCTTCATTCTCTAATATTTTAGGGATTGGGTGAAAAGGCTGTATTGGAAGTGTTCCCTGATGCTACTATTGTTAGACCAGGTTACATGTATGGACAAGAGGATAGATTCTGGAACAGGATGGGATGTATGTGTTTCATTTTTATTTATTTTTTAT
>CAZJPA010000187.1:0-5918 GCA_964547755.1 uncultured Sphingomonadales bacterium | reverse complement strand
TCACGCTTTTTCATCGAGGACGAGGCCGGAGGCTTGTTGGATTTGGGCGACGATTTTGAGGATTTCGTCTGGGGGGTATTGTCGGATGACTTCGCCGGTATTCACGTCGATGACGCGATAGACGAAGCGACCTGTGGTCTCGTCTTGAGCGATGGACAGGCGGCGTGAGGAGAAGTCGTCGCCCAGAACCTCTTTGAGGACGGCTTCGAGGTTTTTCTCCAGACTGTTGTCGGTGGAGGTGGTGTGACCGGCTTGCGGGGCACGCCCGTCCGGGGCGGCTGCTGTCGCCCGGTCTGTTGCTGTCTCGTCTTCGGGGGCGGCGGCATGCTGGGCGGGACGGCGCGCGACGGGGGCGGCCGGCTCCACGGGCTGGAGATCCCCTGAGCGCCCGGGCGGGGCAAGACCGGTGATGCGTGCGATCTCAGCCATGGCTTGATCCTCCGCAGCCGGGTCTGGAACAGGCATCCGCGTGGGAAACGCACAGCCGCTCCGATATCATGACCCGTCTCGCTGCACTCCTGCTAGCCGGCAGGCGCCGGCGGCGGAGGGGCCGCCTCGTGGCCCAGGCCCGTAGGCAAACCCCTCCCTGCCGGAAAAAACACCTTACCGGAAGAGCGCCAGGATCGACCCCGGAGCCTGGTTGGCAATCGACAGCGCCTGAAGACCAAGCTGCTGCTTGACCTGCAAGGCCTGCAGGTTCGCGCTCTCCTTCGCCAGATCAGCATCCACAAGATTGCCGATGCCGACATTGAGCGTGTCTTGCAGCTTGCTGATGAAGGTCGCCTGCAAGTCCAGACGCTGACGACCCGCACCCAAATCCGACAGCACACCGTTGACTGTCGTAATCGCCGCATCGATCTGAGCCACCGCCGATTGCGCTGAGGTGGCAGAAGCAAAAGTCGAGGCCACACCCAATGCTGCGACCGTCAGTGTCGCTCCCGCAACCGAGAAGATGGCATTGCCGTCGGAATCGATGGCCACCACCGAGTTGGCAGCCGAGACCAGGTTGGTGCCGTTGAAGGATGCGCTCTGGACGATCGAGTCGATCTGCTTGAGCGTCTGCTGGAACTCGTCCTGCAGCGCCGACCGCGACTGCGAATCCAGCCCCGGATCCGAGGCCGCCACCGCCGTCTCACGCAGCTGCGTCAACAGATCCGAAATCGACTCAGCCGCATTCAGCGCCACATCCACCGCTGAAATCGACCGGTCCAGCGAGCTCTTGACCGCACTGATGCCCGCCACATCCGCGCGAATGTTCTGCGCAATCGCAAATGTCGCAGCACCGTCCTTCGCACTCGCCACCTTCAGGCCAGTGTTGATCCGGTTCTGCGTGACGGAAAGCTGCTTGTTCGTCGCAGAAAGCTGTTGCAGGGCCACAAACGCACCCTGATTGGTGTTCACAGAAAACGCCATTTTGGCTTCTCCTTTCTGGCTCCGATCTCGAGCATTTTGCTCGACGAGGCTTTTTGCCCCGCATCAAACCCATGCGATTTCCGCGCCAATCCCAACCATCACCCCCCACACCAAACCCAACCCCCTGAAAAACCATAACTTCCACACCCCATCCTCCCCCAAACCACACACCCCCCAACCACAGAAAACTTTGCCCATAGGAAATTCCTGCCCACCACACCCCCTCACACACCAGGCAAATCTTGCCCACCATCCCATAATGAGACAGGGGCTTGGGAGGGTGAGGAAAGCAAGAGGGGGGCAGAAGATGCTTGCTCATAGGCCCACACGCAAAACCATCGGCTGCCGGCATGCGGCAGAAGGGCCATTCCTGTCGCAAAGGCTGCTTGTGTGGGGACAGAAGAAGGGCTGCTTGTATGGGAACAGGAGAAAGGCTGCTTGTGTGGAGGGCAGGAGAGTCGGTCACGGAAAGGACGCGGGGGAAGGCAGGGCGGGCCGCGTGTGTTTGTGCCGAGATTACTGTGGGCGTCAGCTCGTTGTCCGGTGACGTCTACGCTCGGTGGCGTCGGTTTTGGCGTAGCAGAACAAATTCCTCCGCACTGGTCGGGTGAAGGGCGGTCGTGCGGTCGAGCCCGGTTTTGGTGAGGCCGTTGCGCAGGGCGACGGCGAATCCCTGGATGATTTCAGGGGCGTCCGGCCCCAGCATGTGCATGCCGAGGACGCGATCGCGCGCCGGATCGACGATGACCTTGACGTAACTGCGCTCCTCGCGGCCCGCAAGCGTGTGGCGCAGCGGCCGAAAGCTGCTCTCGTAGACATCCACCTCACCCAGTTCATCGCGCGCATCGTCTTCGTTCATCCCGACGGTGGCCAAGGGCGGCAGCGAGAAGACGGCACTCGGGACGTCGCGGTGATCTGCGCGCGTGGGCTGGTCATGAAAGCGGGTCAACGCGAAGGCATGTCCCTCACGGATCGCGACCGGTGTGAGATTGACACGATTCGTGACATCGCCCACCGCCCAGATCGACTCGATATTGGTGCGGGAATAGTCATCGACGATGATTGCGCCATCTTCCGCGCATTCCACGCCCACCTGTTCAAGGCCCAGACCAGCCGTGTTCGGGCGGCGTCCGATCGCGAACAGCGCCTCGTCCACCACCAGCTGCGCACCGCTTTCGAGCAGGACGTCGAGGCTGCCGTCCGTGCGGCGGTCGAGGCGGGCGACATTGTCTTCCAGCACGATGGCGATGCCTCTTGCAGCGAGGGCTTCCTGCAGCCGGGTTCTCAAGTCCATATCGAAGCCGCGCAGGATCGGCCGGCGACGATAGACGAGGGTCACCTCGGCCCCCAGCCCCTGCATGATGGAGGCGAACTCGACCGCGATATAGCCGCCGCCGACCACCAGCAGGCGTTGCGGCAGTCGGGGGAGATGGAAGATCTCGTTGGAGGTGATGGCGTGCTCGCCGCCTGGAAGAGCGTGTGGGCGTACCGGTGTGCCGCCGGTGGCGATGAGGATGGTCTCCGCCTGCACGCGCCTGCCGGAAGGATCGAGCGTGATTGTGTGGGGATCAGTGAGGCGCGCGCGCTCTTCGACGATGATCACCCCCGCCTTCTTCAGTGTTTCGACGTAAAGCCCGTTCAACCGATCAACTTCCCGCTGGACAGCCTGGCGCAGCGCCGTCCAGTCGAAGCGCGGTTGCGCCGTCAGCTGCCACCCATAGCCCTCGGCATCCATGAAGTCCTCGCCGAAATGAGCGGCATAGGCCATCAATTTCTTCGGGATGCAGCCGCGGATCACGCAGGTTCCGCCGACCCGGTATTCTTCCGCGATCATCACCCGCGCACCCGCCTGGGCGGCAATCCGGGCCGCCCGCACACCACCGGATCCCGCGCCGATCACGAAGAGGTCCACCTGTTCGGGCAGCGCCTCCTTGCGATCCCGATTGTTGTCATGCGCCGCCATGGGTATGCCCTTTCTTCAGGCCGCATCATCCAATGCCCAGGCGATAGCGACGAATTCAGGAGGCTGGCAAGCCTTGTGTGAGCAGGAGATCTTCTAGCGGCCCTCGCGCCGTGCGAGGAATGCGAGCCTCTGGAGGAGAGCCACATCCTGTTCGGTTTTGAGCAACGCTCCATAGAGCGGGGGCAGGAGATCCTTGTCGCCGCCAGCGCGCAGGGCTTCAGGCGGCATGTCCTCGGCGACCAGCAGCCGCAGCCAGTCGATGAGCTCGCTGGTTGAGGGGCGTTTCTTGAGGCCGGGCACCTCGCGCAGACGGTAGAAGACTTCAAGCGCCTCGCGCACGAGGGTGCGCTTGATATCGGGAAAATGCACGGCCACGATCCGCTCCATCGTTTCGGGATCGGGGAAGCGGATGTAGTGAAAGAAGCAGCGGCGCAAAAAAGCGTCGGGCAGCTCCTTTTCGTTGTTGGATGTGATGATCACGATGGGGCGATGCCGGGCACGCACGGTCTCGCCTGTTTCGTAGACGAAGAATTCCATGCGGTCGAGCTCGAGCAGGAGATCGTTTGGAAACTCGATGTCCGCCTTGTCGATCTCGTCGATGAGCAACACCGGAAGCCGCTCGGACTCGAAGGCTTCCCACAATTTGCCGCGCTTGATGTAGTTACGGATGTCGTGGACGCGGGGATCGCCGAGCTGGGAATCGCGCAGCCGGGCGACAGCGTCGTATTCGTAGAGTCCCTGCTGAGCCTTGGTTGTGGACTTGATGTGCCACTCGATGAGCGGGGCATCGAGGGCTTTGGCCACTTCATGCGCCAGCACCGTCTTGCCGGTGCCCGGCTCGCCCTTCACCAGCAGCGGCCGGCGCAAGGTTACGGCCGCATTGACCGCCACGATCAGATCCTCGGTCGCAACATAGCTGTCGGTGCCGGTGAAGTTACGGGGTTCCGTCATGCCATCCATTTCCATGGTCTGGGGATGTGTCCGTATTCAGACGCCAGGCGATAGCCTGAAGCGGTATTTTGTGACAAGCTCCTGGGATCGGGCGGATGGATACAGCCGAAGGCCGGTGTTGTGGAGCAGGCGATGGCCGGCATGGTTTCGTGACTTGGTCGAAGCCGCCTTGACGCAGGGCTCAAGCCATGATCGGCACAAGCATGGCCAGCCCTTGGGCACGCAGTCCTGCATCTTCGATCCGGCGGACCGTCTGTAGCGCCGGCGCCTTGCGGTGGGCGGCCACGAACAGGCGGGTGGCGACCAATCGTCCACGATCGCGTTCGGCACGCAGGGATTGCGCAGCCGCCGCCGCGCGCACCTGTTCACCCGCCGCAGCCAGCAAATCGGCCGGCGCATCCGCCGTGATCAGCGCCGCCGCCACCGCAAGGAGTAAGCGATAGTCCGCATCCATGGCGTTTGCGAGCAGATCCCGGGCGTCGCGCAGCCGACCGGCATGGGCCAAGGCAGCAGCCGCCTCAGCCAGGGCCCGGCGGCGATCCTCATCGATCCCAAGGTCCGAAGCGCGGCGCAGGATGATCCGCAGATGCCGGGTCAGCAGCAGCTCGTCATCCAAGACCCGATCGGTCATCACAAGTGCTGCTGCCAGCCGCAGCTCGTCGGCGGCGGGAGCCATGCCGGTGAGCCGGCGATCGAGCGCTGCGACGATCGCGGCCGCGGATTCCCGCTCGCCCTTGTGCGCCAACAGAAGCGCCAGATGTGCGCGGGCCAGATCACGCAGCAGATAGCGGGGAAGGCGGTCGATCCGCTGGGAGAACCGCTTGATGAGCGCCGCCGACACACCCCCGTCCCGCTGCGCCAGCACCCGGATGACGCGGTCCAGCGCATCGAGGGCCAGCCATGGTTTGGTGATGCGCTCGGCAACAGCCAGCGCGGCCTGGCCCTGGCCGGCACGCGCGAGATTTTCGGCCAATGCGACCATCGCAGTTGCGCGCCTGTTTGCATCCTGCACCTGCTCCAGCAGGCGTTCTGCATTCTTGCCATCTCCGATCAGCCCATAAAGCGGAGCGATCTCGGCCAGCTTGCCTTCCGTGCCGATGGCGATGCCGATCTGAGCGGCCGCCCGCTCAGCCGCCTGGAGCAGGCGGCGCGCGCGATCCGGTTCGCCAAGCGCGATGAAGCTGCGGGCCAGTGCCAGCAGATTGTCCACCCGATCGATGGCGAGATCCTGATGGGCGGTCACAAGCAGGGCCGCCTCGATGGCGCAGGCGATCGTGGGACGTGCCAGGCAGGAGTCCAGTTTGCCGACGGCCATCTGCCAATCCGGATTTTCCCAAGGCGCCTGCGTCTCTTTTGCAGGAGGAGGGGTGGCTGAAGAGACGGCAAGGCCCGCCTTGGCGGATGCCGGCGGAAACAGCCCCGACGCGATCACAATCAAGGCGCAAGCGATCATGCGCATGTTGCTGTCCTCTCCGGCATGCTCCATCAGACTGTACTCCGCGATTCTTCCCGTTCCTTGGCTGCGAGCAGCCAGGAGACCATGGCGGCGGCGGTTCGCAATCTTTCGGAGTACTTCCCCGCGCACCAGCAG
>CAZJPA010000186.1:4832-6003 GCA_964547755.1 uncultured Sphingomonadales bacterium | reverse complement strand
CGTGCGTCACGCCATCGCGCTGAATGTATTTGAGGTGGGCGCGCGCGGCGCCGCTTCTCTTTCCGGCAAGCTTGACGATCCGCGTCTTGATGACGACGCGGCGAGCGCGGCGCGGGGCGCCGCTACGGGCCTGCATTGACCGGGCAGCGCCCGCCCCCCGTCCGAACTGACCGTTCATCCGCCCCGGGACGATGCGTCCGTCGTGGACCGAGAAGCCGGGGCCCGCGCGGGCCGCCGCGTTCAGGACGCGGTTGAGGAACCGCTTGGCGGCCTTGCCGCCCCGCGCTCTCGGCTTGCCGAGCTTCGGTCGGAACCGGTACTCCTCCCAATCCCTGGCCATGGGACTATCCCGCGAGAATCGTTGGGCGTGGGATCGGGCGGCACTGGAAAAGAGCCGCTAAACCAAGGCGGTCGCGGAATCGTGGCCCTGGTGCCGGAGCGCCCTGGTGCCGCAAAACAGGATGTGCAGACAACAACTTAGGCGTCCATGGTGCCGGCCCTTTTATCTTGCCCTCCGCGGCTTTATTTCCCATGGTGCCACGCCTTATCAATTCTTCATTCAGGGATTTCGGTGAGCGATCAGCGCCGCCAGAGCCAGAGCGGCTCGGCAGTCCCGAGGACCAGCTTGCGGTCCAACGGTCCGAAGTATCGACTGTCGAGGGAGGTCTTGACCTCCTCCATGAGTGCGAAGAACTCATGGTCATCCAGGGTCCGGCAGCCGCGCCAGATGGGCATGGGGCGGCCTACCGAATCGCTCCGCAAGGTGGAGGCGACGTAGCGTCCGTTGATGAAAACGGCACCGCTGCGATGGCAGACATGGTCTCCTGACAAGGCCACAATTCGCTTCAGCAGCGGCACGTTCGGTCCAAGGTATCGGCGCTTCACAACCATCGCCTCGAAGGCTTTAGGAACCCTCACCAGGACCAGATCGCGGAGCGCAAGCTCGTCCGTCTTGCGCACCAGGTAGAACCCTTTCGACGCGCTCGGGCTCGGATTGAAGGCGATGCGTGGACGTAGGTCCGTGAGCGCCGAGAGACCGATAGCAGTGACCGCTGCCACGCCCAGAGATAGCGCCAGCGGTCCACCGCGTCTCATGCGCACGCCGTCTTGCGCAGCAAATGCGCGCGGTGCTGGTCGAGGTCGTAAGGGCGGATCGGAAGCCGCGTGAGAA
>CAZJPA010000186.1:3512-4732 GCA_964547755.1 uncultured Sphingomonadales bacterium | reverse complement strand
CGCGCGATCCTCCGGCGCGTCCTGGCGCGCAAGGAATCATCACCTGTCCGCCAGTTCTCGGCGACTGTTTCTTGGCCGTAGAGCCGAATGGCGATGTCCCGGTCCGAGGCGCCGGCGAGCCTGCCGTCGAGCGCCATCAGGCATTCGCGCAGGCGCAAGACCTGCTGGGTCGGCTTGCGTTTGCGCCGCCCCGAAGCCGGCCGGTTCTTGAGTGTGACCAGGCGGTGCCACGTCTCTGCTTGGCGCATCGCACGTCCATCGAGACCGTCGATGTGGTAGGTCACCGCGGTATCGTCCGCGAGGATGTCCGCACCTTCGGCCATCACTTGGACGAACGTCCGGTCATCCGCAAGCACGAGGTGCTGGGTGCCGTCGGGCGTGATTACCAAGGATTTGCGGCAACGAAACCGCGCGAGCTTCGCGGCCTTGTCCTGCTCGTGGGGAGCGAGCTTGCGCACCGTCGCGGGCAGCACCGACGGGTAAAGCGCAGGCTGCCAATGGCAGTCCGCTCCCGTGAAATCCGTTGTCGCCTTCGCGAAAGGGAAAGGCCAGAAGGCCCCAGCCTTCCGCCTCTGGGTCGGGTTCCCGGAGCCGCCGCCGCTTGATCGGACCCACAGTGTCATCCGGCGATTGTCGGCTCAGCCAGATGCGCCACGCGGCCTCGAACCTCACGTTGCGGCACATGAACTCGGCCGCGAACTTCTCGCGCGGCAAGGACAACGCGTATGCGTATGACGCCTTGGCCCGCCAGGCCCGCGCCCCGACACCATCACGTTCATTCGCCATAGGCTCATCCTTCATCGCTCCGATCCGCAATGAAGGAGGTTCTGGGATTTACGCGCTCAGTCCTCGCCCGTTTCTTGTTCTCGTCTCGCCCATTTTCGAGCATAACCCAAACCGTATTCCTTCCGCGTCATCGGACACGGACGATCTCCCAAAGCGGGAGTTTTTCGCCGTATATTATTGGGGCTGCGACAAGATTTCGCAAGAATATTTATAACGTGGGTTTTAATATAAAAAACATATGACCCGTTTCTATACTTAATTAATATTTGATCCAAATTTGCCGCATATTGACATTTACACAAGTTTCCCTTACGACGCCACGCTTACGCTCGTGACAATGATGATGGAAGGCACAGGCTATCCAAAGACCACGGACGTGTTGGGAGGTTCAACACTGCCCACTATCTCGTTGCGCGACGACCTTCAAGCTGGGC
>CAZJPA010000186.1:0-3412 GCA_964547755.1 uncultured Sphingomonadales bacterium | reverse complement strand
GGGCCTGACAGGTGGGGCACGCCACGGCCAGGACGGGATGTCGGAAGGCCGTGAAATCGACCTTGCCGGCATGGTTCTCGGGTGCCCTGGTCACGCCGCAAACTCCCGCGCGGCATCGGCGCCTTGCGTCTTGGGCTGCAGCCCGTGGAGGTAATCGACGGCCTTCTGCGCGTGTGCGGCGGCCTGGAAAACGGCGCGCTTGTCGTCCTTCAGGACCTTGAGCCAGGACGCCACATAGGCGGCGTGATCCTCGCGAACCTCCGGCGCAATGCCGAGGTCGGCGCAAAGGAACGCGGCGCCGATCTCCGCCACCAGCTCCTCTCGGGCGTAGCCTTCATCGCCCCATCGCTTGCGCCCGAGGTCGCGGTCGAGCCGCGACGGATGGCGGGTCCAGTGAGTGAGTTCGTGTGCGAGCGTCGCCGCGTAGCTCTCCGCGTCGCGGAAGGTCTCGGCCGGCGGCATCTGGATGTAGTCGGCCTGGATCGCGTAGTAGGCGCGGTCGCCGCCGTGGCGGATGTCGGCGCGAGTTTCGGCGAAGAAGGCGTCGGCGTGCTCGATCCGCTCGACTGGGCTTGGCGGTTCCTCGGTGCGGCCATAGTAGTGGATCGGCAGACCGTCGATCTGTTCGCAGTTGAAGACGGTGTAGCCCTTGAGGTAGGGAATCTCGCGTTCGCACTCCTCGCCATCCTCGTCGGTCTCGGTGGCCGTGAAGGTGTTGGCGTAGACGACGAGCGTGCCGGTCTCGCCCTTGCGGACGAAGGCGCCGAGCTGCTTGGCCTGACGGAAGGTCATCCAGATCGGGCAGGCGTAGCCTTGCGCCACGGCGGCCATCCACAGCATCACCACGTTGATGCCGCGATAGGGCATCCCGTTGTGCCGCAACGGCCTGGTGATGCGTCCGGCCAGATGCTCGGCGTTCCAGGGCTTCACCCACGGGCGCACGCCCCGCTCCAGGTCGGCGATGATCCTATCGGTGACGCGGCTATAGACGTCCTTGCGGTCCTGGGCTCGGGCTTTCGCCGCGTTAGGCTTCTTGCGGTTGATACGGGGCTCCTGCTCGCGCTCTTGGGGATGGATCGTCATCGCTCGGCTCCTTTCCGGGACGGGCCGGCGAAAGCCTCTCTCTCGCCTCGGGAACCCGTCGCGACAGGACGCTCGACCCTCTCGCTCTTCCCGGAGCGGCGGCGATTTGCGGGCTTGCGAATGCGGGGATGACGGGGTCGCTCGCGCCCCGAAGGCGCGGCGTCTCAGTGCGGCAGCGCATGCCGGCGGCCCCCCGGGCAGCGCGTGATCGCTGCCCCCGCGCCAGCGATCGTGACCCGAAGGGCCGAGACCCCGCAGGGGGCTCGGCGAGCTTGGGCTGGCGGCGGCGCACGGAAAAACGCCGCCGCCATCCTTAGCGAGTAGAGCGCGGTGCCCGCGTCAGCGGGCAGGCGCCAGAGCGGTATGGCGCGACCCGAAATGCGCGGACAGCAACATTGGATAGCCGACCGTTCTCAGTCTTCTCGCTGCAATGCCTGACGCCCGAACACATTGACGTCGATGCCGGCAAGCGTCGCGCGCGGCTTCACGGCCTTGTCAAGGCGGGCCTCGCGGCCCCCGCCTCGCGGCGGCTTGCGGCCTGGACAAGGCCCCGCCCGTGCGCAAGTGGGCTGCCAAGACATCAATGGAGAGGACCGTTGCGCGAGGTGCACAACGCTCGCGCCACGGACGAAGAACGCATCGCCGGCCGGGCTGTTTCTGGCTAGGTCCATGCGCGCCCGAGGCGCCACGGCAGCGCCGGGCCAGAGGCATTCGAGCACTGGCGCGCGAGCAAAAAGGGGCTCACGCCCCTTCGTCCCGGCCGGCGCCGCTGGGCAGATACCGGGCTACCAGGTCGACCCGGCCCTGCTCTTCCAGCACGGCCACGACGTTCGGGTTCTGCGCCGCCAGCCGGGTGATTTCTTCGAGCAGCTCCCAGGGTTCGTCGTTCTGGATGGGCCCAGGGTTGCCGTGCTCGTCGGTGTCCGCGATCCAGATGTATCGAGGCGCCCGCCGCGCCGCTTCGCTCAGTTGCTCGATCGCCTTGATGCCCTCGAGGGCCAGCTCGCGGGCGGCGCCAAAGCGCGCGTCGTCTGCTGCGATTCGCGTGGTGCAGAGTTCGTGGTGGATGTAGTTGAGGTAGAGCATCATCGCCTCCGTTGCTGCGTTGAACGACGCGCGCCGGAGGACATGTCTGGAGGCTGGGTCAAGGACGCGCGCGGCATGCGCGCGCCTGCGGGCGGCGGGGTTGCCGATTTTTTGGGCCGCGCAGCGGGGCGAAAAATTGGGGGGACCGCCGATCCTTTAGGCAGCCTCCAGTCATGTCATGCTGGGAAGACGCGAGCGAGCCACTTCTCTCCGGCCTGTCCTCGGCTGGCGACCATGAAGAAGGGCGCCCCACCGGGAGGCGGGGCGCCCAAGGGGCCGGAGCGGCGGGGAGGATCACCGGCTCCAGATCAGGCTGTAGACGCTCTCGTCGCCTTCGGTCTGCACCAGGTTGGCGTAGATCGCGGCGGGGAAGCTCGGATCGTCGAGCTTGACCGAGACGTATTCCCGCTGCTCGCCGTTCTTGGCGGTGCGCTTCCAGCCGGCGCCAAGCTCGACGGTCCCGGAGAAGACCCGGTAGTCGGGAGCGGCCTCGGAGGCCTTGTGCTCGTC
Organism: uncultured Sphingomonadales bacterium; assembly: GCA_964547755.1. Classification (GTDB taxonomy): domain Bacteria; phylum Pseudomonadota; class Alphaproteobacteria; order Sphingomonadales; family Rhodothalassiaceae; genus J084. The sequence goes on along the minus strand of CAZJPA010000186.1, from coordinate 733 downwards.
GGGGACGATGTTGGCTTTGACGCTGAGCGCCAGGGTGCGGATCGTGCCGGTGAAGCCGTTTTCGGTCTTGGTGAAGGTGCCGATGTTCGCCATGATCAAGTCTCCTCGTGTCTCTCGGCCGCGCCCATCGCGGCCTTGATGGCGATCGGAAAGCCGAAGGGGGAGCGGGCCGCACCCGCAGGGCCGGAGCGCACGCGGAGGACGGCGCGGCCCGACTTTTTTGGCTCGCGAGGAAGCCGCGCAGCGGCGGGGAAAAAAGTCAGGGCCAAGCCGTTGCGGCAACCGCTCAGGGCGGCGCAGCCGCCCGGCCCCGGAGGTAGATCGCCGAGCAATCAAGGCCGTGTGGGCTTGCGGATGAGTGGAACCTCCAGAGGAGATGGATGGCGCCCCGGCAGCCACAGCCCATGACCGCCAGCGCAGCCGGCACCGAACATCCACCATCGCGTATAGACCGGCCTGCCATCGCCGACGCACAGGCCCAAGGCTATCGATCGACCAGGGCTCTGTGGCAAGAACGAGCCAGCATCAAGCAACGCGCCGCCAAGAACGCCGAGCACGGAAGCGGATCGGCGAGTCGCAGCCGTGCCGGAGAAACACGCGATCAGCCGATGCAAGGAACCGAGGCGAACACCGTCAGATGCCGATCTAGAGCCGGTCTACAGCGGCGTGCGTCGTGGCGCCTAGCCTCCTGGCGGGGCACTTCAGATGCAAGAGGTCGCGGGTGAACGATGCC
>CAZJPA010000185.1:0-6039 GCA_964547755.1 uncultured Sphingomonadales bacterium | reverse complement strand
CATCCTTGAAAACAAGGGACTTCGGATGGTCGAGAAAGAGCGAGGCAAAACAAGCCGAGATAGGAGAAAAAGAGAGTGCCCTCATCTAAGCAGCGGCCGAGACCGCATGGACCCGTTCCGTCCGGGCGATCCAGCCCCCGCCCAGGATCTGATCGCCGTCATAGAAGACCGCCGCCTGACCGGGGGAAACACCAAGCGCCGGCTCTGCAAAGCGCACGCGTACGGCATCGTCTTCCTGTTCCGGCCATTCCACCACCGCCGGCACCGGCGGCTGGGCATGACGGAACTTGACCGTCACGGCGACAGACCCGCCCGGCCGCGCCAGTGCCGGTGTCCCCAGCCAGTTGACATCACGCAGGGTCATGGTCGTTACTTGCAAGGCCGCCTGCGGGCCCACGATCACCCGCCGCGAGGCGGCATCGATGGCGACCACATAAAGCGGCTCCTTCTGACCGCCGATGCCCAGACCACGCCGCTGGCCGACCGTGTAATGGATGACACCGCGATGGCGGCCGAGTACGCGGCCGTCTACATGCACGATCTCTCCCGGCTCGGCGGCACCGGGGCGCAGCTTTTCGATGACGGCGGCATAATTCCCATCGGGAACGAAGCAGATGTCCTGGCTGTCGGGCTTGTCGGCGACGGGCAGATCCAGCGCATCCGCAATCGCCCGCACCTCCTGCTTGCGGAGATCCCCAAGCGGGAAACGCAGGAAGTCCAACTGTTCGCGGGTCAGAGAGAATAAAAAGTAGCTTTGATCTTTCTCCAGATCACGCGCCCGCAGCAGCGCCGGATAGCCGGCCACCACGGACCGTCGGACATAATGGCCGGTCGCCAGACAGTCCGCGCCCAGCTCGCGGGCGGTGGCAAGCAGATCGGTAAATTTGACCCGTTCGTTGCAACGCACACAGGGAATCGGCGTCTCGCCCTTGAGGTAACTGTCCACGAAATCGGCAACCACGGCGTCGGAAAAGAGGCTTTCGTAATCGAGGACGTAGTGGGGAAAGCCGCAGCGCTCGGCCACGCGCCGGGCATCGTAGATGTCTTGGCCGGCACAACAGCTCCCGGGCCTGCTGGCGCGCGCATCGCCTTCGTATAGCTGAAGCGTGATCCCGATCACTTCATACCCGCGCGCATGGAGCATGGCGGCGGTCACCGAGCTGTCCACCCCGCCCGACATGGCCACCACGACACGGGTGTCCGCCGGACTCTTCGCAAATCCCAAGGCGTTCGTGGTCCCTGGCCGCCAATCTTCTTTCAGGCCGGAATCGCTATCGCTGTTCATCTCGTCGCCAGCTTCTCGTCATCCCGACAAGGCGTCAGCCTATATCGGCCCTCATGGCGGCGCTGGCAAGAGGATCCGTGAAGCAAATGGTCCGGCAGACACATCCTGCTAAGCGCCGAGGGATCGGTTGGCCCCATCCTTGCTTCGTCCTTTGCCAGTCAGGTGAGGATGACCGCCGAAGACGGAAAGATCTGCCGATGACCGCACCGCTCCCGCTGCCGATCGCGCCATTTGCCATGATGACCGGAGATCCGGCGTCCGCCGGCAAGCTCCGGCCCGGCGAAGGAGACGGCCTGGCTGGCGAGGCGTTTGCAGGCCTCGCTTTCGGTCCGTTGCTGCAGCAGATGCTCCTAATGCCGGCAGGGCAAAGCTTGCCGGGTCAGGCCGCATATGACGGTCACCAGCCCAATCTTTTCTCCTTTGCCTCCACGACAGAAGCCGCAAGCGGGGGATCGCCGCTTGTGGGCGGGGAACGGAAGACGGCTTTCGACCGACCCGCCGCAACAGGCAATGGCCGTGTGCCGAGCGATGCGGCCGCCATGCGTCTCGTCGCGACATTGTCCGGACTGGCCCGGGCGACCATTGGGGGAGACGGCCTCGTCTCCTCTTCACCGGCGGTGCAGCTGGCAGGACCGGTGGCGGCCGATCTCACTCGCGTCGCGGATGGCGCGCCCATATCGGCGAGTCGCTCTGGCGCAATGGACGGTCAACCCTCGCCCGCCGCGGCCGCGCCCTTCCTTTCGACGCAGCCGAATGCAGACGATGCAGCGAGCATGATCGGCGGTCCAGGGCTGAAGGGCGCAGAACAAATAGCGGCAATCTTGTCGGATTTCCCGCCGGAGCGGCTGAACGCAGCACAGACGCAAGCGACATCTGCCGCGCGGGAATCCTCTCAGTCCGCGCTGTTGCATGCAGCCGCGCAAGAGAAAGAACAAGCGGCCGGCAACCCGGTGAACCGGATGGGATTCCAAGAGTCTCCCGCGCCTACGGTCGATCCCGCCAGCCGAGAAGCGGGGAACACGCCCCGGCTCGTCGCCGATGGGCCGAATGCCCAGCAGCCTGTCGCCACCGTTGCCGTGGCCGAGCGCCTTATAGAAGCCAGCGACCAGCCGCCTCTGCCCCAAGCAGACCAGGTCCGCGCGGCGCGGCCGACCGGCGGCATGCCTGCCCTATCGCTGCCTCCTGGACAGACGGCAATCGTCAATCTCATGCAGCCGGCTGAAGCCGGCCTCAAGCTGGTCCTTTCGACCGAAGAGCGGGCGCCGGCCAAGCTTCCAGGAACAAAGCCATCGGCGGGCCGCAAAATGTCTGCCGCCGGTGTGACAACGCCTTCCCCGCTGCCCCGTCCCGAGCCGACCGGGGCGACTGGACCACAGCCGGAAGCCCACTTCCGCTCCATGGAACGTTCCATGGAAGGTTCCGCGGGACTGACCGGCCGTGCCGTCACAGCCCCAATCGCCCCATCACCGGCTGGGATTTCCCGTTCCCCGACAGCCTCTCTCCATAACTTGGATGCAGGAGGAGAGCGCATCCAGACCGAGACCGCGGCCCAGGCCGGCCAGTTTTCCTCATCACCGTCTCCGCCGGCCGCGGCCCGTCACCCGCTGACGCTGGTGCAGGCCTTGCCGCAGCCGACCCAGGGAAGCGGTCTGGCCCATGCCCCGTTCTCTTTGGGCGACGGCCTTACACCGTCATTCGAGAATCCGCCGGCGCTCCCATCCCTGCCCGCCCTTCACGCATCGGTCGACGCGCCTGCCCGCTCGTTCGCCGGCCCCCATCAGACGGTGCCCGGCCAGCTGCAGCCGCAGGCGGCCGCCCAGCTCGGTCTCGCCATCCAATACCGCATCGGCCGCCAGGAGACGAAATTCACCCTGCGTCTGGATCCACCGGAGCTGGGGCGTGTCGAGGTCTCTCTCAAGCTCCATGAAGGGGGACGCGTGGATGCCCTGATCCGCACGGAACACGGCCATACCCTCGACCTCCTCCAACGGGACGTCCGCCTTCTCGAACGCGCCTTTCACCAACTGGGGCTCAAGCCTGAAGGCGGTATCCAGTTCGCGGCCGGGCAGCAGGGACAAGGTCACACGGGTTCGCCCTTCTCCCAGCCTCAGCAAGACGGCATGGGTCAGCCCCATGCGGGCGGCGGCGGACAGGGTGAAGGCGGACACGAGCAGCCGGCAAGCGAAATGACTCCGCACACAGCTGGTCTGGAAGACCGCGAAATGATCACGGCCGATGAGGGATCGCGGGAACGCCCCCTGATGGCGGCGGCCATGGGGCTGGACGTGAAGGTTTGAGACTGAAAGTCAAGAGCTTAAGAGGCAAATCTTAAACATAGGATGCAAGAGAGGCGATCGCCATGGACATTGCGCCCACCACTTCGCCCCCCCAGCAGCCGAGCGCAGCGACAGCCGCCGGCAATCAGCTCGCCCAGGATTTCGACACCTTCTTGAGCCTGCTGACGACCCAACTTCAAAACCAGGATCCTCTGGACCCCATGGACAGCAGCGAGTTTACGAATCAACTGGTCGCCTTCGCCGGAGTCGAACAGCAGATTCAGACCAACAAGAATCTGGAGCAACTGCAATCGCAGCTCACCGCCGCGCGAAACGCAGCAGCCGTGGAATACATCGGCCGCGAGGTCGATATCCGCTCAGACAGCGGTATCCACGACGGCAGCGGTCTGACATTCCGCTACGACCTGTCGCGAGCGGCCAGCCAGGTCCGGCTGCAGGTGATCGACAAGTTCGGGCGCACCGTCTTCGAAACCGACGGTGAGACGACCAAAGGTGATCATCTGTTCGCTTGGCCGGGAACGGATTTCACAGGCACGCCGCTGGCCGATGGCGAATATCGACTCAGAGTCGCCGCCCTCGATGAGGAGGGCCGGCCCGTGCCCGCGACGATCTTCCTGCGCGCACCGGTGAGTGCCGTCTCCTTTGCGGACGGCACCGCCTCGCTCGAGGTCAAGGGCAACGCGGTTGCGCTCGATGACGTGAACCTCGTGCGTTAGGCCGCAAGCATGCGCAGGCAAATCCCATTCGGCAGAATGCCATCGGGCGGCACCCACAACGGGTCCTGAAGACGGCCGAACGATCCGGCCCGAAGAGAAGTCACGAAAGAAGCAACGCAGAGAAAGGAGACAGCCTCATGGCATTCGCAGCATTGGCGTCAGGCGTGTCGGGACTGCGCGCCTTTTCCGAGGCGATCGGCGCAATCTCCGACAACATCGTCAACCTCAACACGGTCGGTTACAAGGAAACGCGCAACCGTTTCACCACATTGGTGACGGAAACCCAGTCGGTGGAACGCTTCTCGCCCGGTGGCGTGGAAGTGCGCGCCCAAACCCTCGTCAGCCAGCAGGGGCTGCTGCGCACCACCGGCTCGCAGACGGATCTCGGCATCGACGGCAAGGGCTTCTTTATCGTCAAGTCCGCACCTTCGGCCAATACGCCAAACGGCCAGATCCAGTTCACGCGGGCCGGCAATTTCACGCCCGACGAGCAGGGGTTCCTCAAGAATACGGCAGGTCTGTTCCTGCTCGGCTTTCCGATCGACCAGAACGGCAACATCCCCACCAATCTGGGTGACTTGAGCAAGCTCGTGCCCATCAATACCTCGGGCTTGACGGGAACCGCCGAAGCCACGGATACGGTGGGCGTGCGTATTAACCTGCAGTCCTCTCTGCCCGCCGCGGCCGGTGCGGTGAACGCCGGCGATCTCGCCAACAAGACGGTCACGGCGGATTTTGAGCGCACGATCACCATCTTCGATGCGCAAGGCACCGCCCAGGACCTCACGCTCGCCGCCGTCAAGACGGGCACCAACCAGTTCCGCTTCGAGATCTTCGGCGACGGTACCGCCATGAACACCACCGCCACACCGCCTGGTCTTGTGCTCTCGGGCGAGGTGTTCTTCAATTCCGACGGCAGCATTCAGAAATTCGTGCAGGATTTCCCGAGCTCCACGACCATCGATCCCGGTGCCGGCAATCCCATTTCCCCGTCGGCGGACATCACTTATGCCAATGGCGCCGGGACCGAGACCGTCACCTTCCAGCTCGGCACGGCCGGTGACAACGACGGGCTCACCCAATTCGACAGCATCTCAACCCTGATCTCGACATCGGCAAACGGGGCGGTGTTCGGGAATGTCATCGGTGTGAACGTCTCCGAGGATGGGGTGGTGACCGCCCTATTCGACAACGGGCTGTCGCGGGACGTCTTCCAGCTGCCGCTGGCCACCTTCCCCAATCCCGATGGCCTGACCCGGCTGCAAGGCAACGCCTATGGCGTTTCCGACTTTTCGGGCAAGTTTTCGGTGGTATTGCCCGGCACCGGTGGCGCAGGCACCATTGCGCCGCGCACGCTGGAATCGTCAACCGTTGATCTGGCGGCCGAATTCGCCGAGCTGATCGCAACCCAACGGGCGTTCTCGGCGGCCACGCGCATCATCACCACCGCCGATCAGATCCTCCAAGACCTCGTGCGGATCTGATGCATCCCCACCTACAGACGCCGGTCGGGAGGCAGACGACCTTCCGGCCGGCGTCGCTCATTAACCCAAATTGGGACAGCGTTAACCTTGGCTCTTAGGGGTTTCTTAGGAGACACCCCCTTAGATAGGGCCGACGAGAGCAAGAACGAAGCGCAAGGGGAACGCGACAGCCATGGTGCACGGCGACAACGGCACGCGCAAACCCAAATATGTCATCGGCCCGACCGGTGAGCCCTTGACCATTGATGATCTCCCAC
>CAZJPA010000184.1:0-6070 GCA_964547755.1 uncultured Sphingomonadales bacterium | reverse complement strand
GAATCACATCACGCCCACAAAGAAAACCCCCTTTATGGGTTCAGAACCTAGGCCGAACTGGAAGAAATATTCGCACTGGTCGCCATCGACAAGGCACGGCCGGGGCGGCGCATCCGGCGGGCCGGGCTGGAGATGCGGAAGTTCGCGCGGAAAATCGGGCCGCAGGTAGAAGGTGGGCGACGCCCACAGATAGGTGGGACCGAGCACGGCTTCGGCCGTCTCGGTGCGGCGGACGCCGTTCGGGCTGACGCCGTCCGTCTTCATGTGCTGCGGCATCTCGACGATCAGGTCGAACTCAATTGTGGCGCGGGCATCGGTCACTTTAGCGATCCGGCCGCCGCGGCATTGCGGGTGCCGGGTTGTTACTGCCAGGAAGCGGTCTGCATGACCGCGGAGACCATCTCCGGACATGCAGCGCTCAGCCGTGCTGGCGATCCTGCGCGGCCGTTGCGCCGATGCCGAGGGCGCGAGCCGCAAGGGCGGCGGCCTTGGCGAGTTTACGGGTTATGCTGCTCGCTTTGACCTCGAATTCGAGCGCCTGGCTTTCCTCGTGCCAATACTCGTCCGTGCAGTAGAAGCGCTCGTCGTCTCCATCGAGGATATCGATATATTCCCGCTTGGCGCGCTCGTGCGGCGGGTTGTCATCATCCTTCTTGATCGGCTTGGAACTCGTGACGATCACCGCGCCCTTGCGGGTCTGCGAAAGGGCGGCGCGCGCATCCGGATCGACTTTGACCTTCTCGCCTAGCTCGCTCCAGCGATCGAAGCTGAGGCTACGCCACGAACAATGATGCGGGGTCTGCAAGATGTCGTAGGTCAGCCAATCCGCGTTCTCGTCCCCGTGCCGCTCCCACAGGCGCTTCCAGATGACAACGCCGGCGTCGCCGCCGGTCAGGAACCGGCACCGGTCGCTGACCCCCCCGCCCTTGAGTGAGAAGCGCAGGATGACCGAGGAATCGTTCTTTTTAAGCTCTTCCTCGTCGTCCTCATCCTCGGCGGGCAGCGGCCCGAGAAGCCGCGCTTCGAATGCGCCGTCCTCAACGCGGTTGCAGGCGGAGAAGGTATCGTCGAGCTTCACGACGATGTCGAAGATGTCATCGGTCTTTCCGTCCACGTCCTCGCCCATGATGAGGATGCGGTCGCCCTCCACCGTGCCGAAGCCATCCTCGCGGAAGCGCTTGACCCGCCGCCGGGCCTCCTTGGCCCACGCCTTGGCGTCCTTGCAGAGGGGATTGTCGGCGCTCGCGCGCCGGAACACGACCGGGGAGGACCACATTTCGCGGATGAATATCTTGTCGTCGTCCTTCGACCACTCATCCGGCGGACCGAGATGGAAGTGGTTGCGCAGGCCGTTGATGTGATCCTGGTCCGGGTGGCTGAGCAGGAGAGCATCGACATACTTACGCCCCTGCTTGTCGCGTTTCAGGCGGTCGCGAAGGTCCGACGCCACATCGGGCGTGTCGTCGTCGTCATCGTCGGCGGCGCCTCGGATATTGATGTCGGTCAGGATGGTCTGGCCGTTATCCAGGCAGATCAGGGTCATATCGCCGTTGGACACGGGAAAGAAGGTAATAGAAGCCGGCATGGGCCGCCCCCGGTTGTGCATCCTAATGTTTTTACATGGGTAGCCGCTGCCGGCTGGTCAATATCTTGGTGCCCATAGCGCCTCGATGCACTATCCATAGCGGTCCATCGCGCGCGAGGGCTCAGTGCTCGTCCGTGCAACTGCGGGGCACGGCGGTGCGGACGGCTGGACCGGCAAGCAGCTCTATTCTTGCAAATCCGGCATAGAGCGGAACTTTTGCAAGGTTCATAAGAGCTTCAGCCCTAGTTTCCTTGCAAATCTAGCATGACATGCCATAATTGCAAGGATGATACCGCGCCACAAAGCTGAAACCCTTCGCGCCCGGCTGGACCAGTTCCCGGCTGTCGCCCTGCTCGGGCCGCGGCAGGCGGGCAAAACCACCCTGGCCGAACGAATCGCAGAAGAGCGGCCGAGCGTCTATCTCGATCTCGAAGACGCGGCGGACCGGGAAAAGCTGGCCGACGCGGCCCTCTACCTCTCGGGCCACGAAGACAAGCTCGTCATCCTGGACGAAGTCCAGCGCATGCCGGAGCTGTTCCAGACGCTGCGCGGCCTCATCGACAAGGGCCGCCGCCGCAACCTTAGGGCCGGGCGGTTCCTGCTGCTGGGATCGGCGTCGATCGACCTGCTCAGGCAATCCGGAGAAACCCTCGCCGGTCGCATCGCCTATGTCGAGCTGAGTCCGTTCAACGTGCTCGAAGTCGATGGCGACGGCCGCGATAAGCTCTGGATCAGAGGCGGATTCCCCGACAGCTTCCTCGCCGAAACCGATGAGGCGAGCGCAATCTGGCGCGAAAATTTCATCCGCACCTATTTGGAGCGTGACATCCCACAACTCGGACCGCGCGTGCCGGCGGAAACGCTGCGCCGCTTCTGGACCATGCTCGCCCATGTGCAGGGCGGGACGCTGAACGCGGCGCAGCTCGCGCGCGGTCTCGGCGTCGATGGCAAAACCGTCGCGCGCTATCTCGACCTGCTGGTCGATCTTCTGCTGGTGCGCCGCCTGCCGCCCTTCCACGTGAATGTCGGCAAGCGCCTGGTGAAATCGCCAAAGGTCTATGTGCGTGACAGCGGCGTCGTCCACACGCTGCTCGGCCTCGATGACCGTGAAGCGGTGCTGGGCCATCCGGTGGCCGGCGGAAGCTGGGAAGGATTCGTTATCGAAAACCTGCTCAGCGCCGCACCCGAACGAACCAGGGCCTGTTTCTATCGCACGTCCGCAGGGGCGGAAATTGACCTGGTGCTGGAAATGCCTGGCGGAAAGCTGTGGGCCGTTGAAATCAAGCGCGGACTCGCCCCGAAGCTCGACAAGGGATTCCACCATGCCCGCGAAGACCTGAAGCCGGAGCGTTCCTTCATCGTGTATTCGGGAGATGACCGGTACCCGAAAGCCAATGGGGTTGAGGCCATTGGCGTCACTGAATTGGCGTCGCTTGTGTCTGGCGCGTAGAGGTGGAGGGAACGAAAATCAATAATGCCGGGATGAAGAGATGACTGACGAAGATGAAAACAGGCCCTACCGGCTCTGGTCCGGACCGGCGGGCAAGGACGAGAATGATCTCCTTGCCCGACCTGATGTTCAGGACCGGCGGCAGCGCTTACAGGCGCTTCTGTCGCAATGGCTCCGGATGGAAAATCTCGTCACACTTCTCGGTGCGGGATGTTCATGTTCCCAGGGGGGAAAGGTTCTTGGACCTCTCGAAGAAGCTGTTCTTGAATACCTAAAGTCGCTTTACGGGCAGACGAGCAAAGCCGGCGCACAGGACAAGACGCAGGAAAATCCGAAAGCAACGGCCTACAAGATTGTCGAGCAGCGTCATATTGCAAAACTCGTCGAGGACGGACCAGGTTTTGAGCAGTGGCTTAGCATCGTCGCCAACACGGCTTATTTGCTTGACTTCAAAGATGGCCCGGTTGGGACGATTGCCTGGAAGGATGTCGGTGAGGTCAGTGGCAAGGAGATGCACACGCTCCTTGACGATTGCCGCCGAGCAATCATGGGGTTATGCGCCCTCCGCTTGCCGGCACTCACGCCGGAGCCGACCGGCCACCACGCCCTTGTCGGAAAGCTGATCGCGCGCGATCCCTCGCTGGGACGGACGAACCTCTTTACGACGAATTACGACACGCTGATCGAGCAGGCGCTCGACGACTTGGGAATTCAGTATTTCGACGGCTTTTCCGGGCGGGTGCGGCCACGGTTCGATCCGTCGGTCTATAGCATCGACATGTACTATCCTGGAGAAGTGGCCGAAGGCCGCGTGCGCCGGTTCGACAAGTTCGCGTTCCTCTACAAGCTTCACGGTTCGATCTCCTGGCGCTTCGACGAGACAGGCAGGGAACTGGTGCAGATTCAGCCGGACCTCGGCAGGCTGGTGAAGTGGCGCGACGACAAGGAAGATGTACAGGTGCGCCATCAGCGCCTGATATCTGTGGATGAAGAGATCGGGCTGCCGATCAGTATCCTGCCGACCTCCAACAAATTCGTGCAGACACTCGAACTGCCCTACGCGCATCTTTTCCGCGCCTTTGGCGCGCGCCTGGCACAGCCGCAAACCTTCCTGCTTGTAATCGGGTACGGGTTCGGCGACCCGCACATCAATCAGATCATCGACGATGCTATGACCAACCCGGAGCTTGTCATGCTGGTTGTCGATCCTGCGCCGGGTAAAGCGGTGAAACAGGCCCTGGAGCGGTACCAGTCGATCGGCGAGCGCGCCTTTCTCCTGGAAGGGCCGGATTTCGATACGTTCGCAAAGAATCTGCTTCCGCACGTCCGGTGGCTCGACGATTTCGCCGGCCTGCGTAAGTTTGAGAAGGCCGTCGCGGCCGAGAGCAAAGCGGGCACGAACGATGCCAACGACGGGGCATAGAAATGCGGACCGGCGTTATCGGACATGTCGTCGGCGTTCACGGTCCCCGCATCAAGGTGGAGCTTGCCGAGAATGTCCGAAGCGCGGTGCGGGCGGGTGCTGACGGCGCGCGAACCGTCATCGCGATCAATTCGTATCTGACTTTCGAGCTCGGCGCGGGCGATACGGCCCTCGGTGTCGTGACCGATCTCGAAGCGCGGGAGCGCTGGGATCCCGCAGACGGCGATCTTACCCTCGAACTGGTAAAGCCGCGGCGTGTGGCAACACTTCAGCTTCTTGGGACCGTACGGAGCGCGGGCAACAGCTATCGGTTCGACTCCGGCATTACGGTGCTGCCGACGCTCGACACGCCCGCGGAAACCGCGGCGTCGGACGTGCTCAAGGCGGTCTTTTCGGAATCGCCGCGCCGGAATGTACCGCCCGGCGAAAACCCGGCCGAGTATGATGGCAACCTCGTCATCGGCCAACCGGTGGCGGCAGAAGGCCATCCCGTCGTCGGCTCGTTTAATGACCTGTTTTCGCGGCCACTGGCCGTTGTCGGCAATACCGGGTCCGGCAAGTCCTGCACGATCGCGCACCTGGTCCAGGAAGCCGCCCGGCAGTCCAGTCTCGACCGACCGCATTTCTTTATCCTCGATATCAATGGGGAGTATGCCGACGCCTTCGGGCACAGTATTACGGCGCAACCCAACAAGATGTATGTGAACGGCCAGCCCTTCGGCGTGTCGTTGTGGCTGATGAATGCCCGTGAGGTCTGTGAATGGCTGAGCGCCAGCGAACAGACCCAGGAACCCGTGCTGAAGAATGTCTGGTCGATTGCCAAAGGGGGCACGGCAACGGCAAAGTCCGGCGTTTCGGATGCGAGCGAAGCATTGGAGCGGCTCGGCACGCTCGCAGCCGAACTTCGCAAAGGCACAGCATATAAGGTGTCACGCTGCCGACAGATATGGGAGAGCGTGAAAGCTTTTCTCGAAGAAGTGGACGTTTCCGATGCGGACAGTGAAAGAGCGCAGATCGAGGGGATCATCTGCGATCATCACCAGTACAAGGACGTCGATAGCGGATTTGGTTCGGCTGAACGACAATTGCTGCTCCATGTAGAGCGTCTGCGTGAGAAGCTTGTCGGCCAGACGGGCGAGGAAGCGCTGCTTCGCCAGGAATCCGCGGATCAGCCCCGGTATTTTCCTATCAGCGCTCTCTATGATCCGGCATCGTTATTTGAGGCGGCCAGCAGCGGCGAAGACGACACGTCCATCAATCAGTTCCTGCGCGGCCTGCGGCTGCGTCTGAGAAACCGTCTTCTGGACCCGCGGTGGGAAGCGTTCCGGAATTACGAAGAGCTTGGAATCGACAGCTTTGCCGAATGGCTCTCGCGGCTCGGGATTGGCTGTGATGATCCGCAGCCCAAGGTGACGGTCATCGATCTTTCAATGATCGCGGCCGACGTTCTCCCGTACGCGTGCGGCATCATCGGCCGGCTCCTCCTCGAATTGCGCGAGCACGCAAATCCGGGCGTCCGGTTCGAGGAGCCTTGGGTCATCGTGCTCGAAGAGGCGCATAACTACGTGCGGCCCCGGCGGCAGATCGAGGATCGTGGGCTGACGATTTCCCG
>CAZJPA010000183.1:0-6135 GCA_964547755.1 uncultured Sphingomonadales bacterium | reverse complement strand
TTTGTCGAGGGCAACATCCTGTCACCCAATCTGGTCGGGCGTTCGGTCGGGCTGCTGGAAGATCTGCGCCGGATGGTGGATGAATTCTCGGCCTTTGCCCGCATGCCGGCGGCGCGGCTCAAGGAGGAAGATCTGGGCCTCATCGTCCGCCAGGCCGTGTTTTTACAGCAGATGGGGGCAGGCGAAGAGCGCATCGCGTTGCGGCTGCCGAGACGACCGGTTCACCTGGCCTGTGATGCGCGCCTGGTGGGCCAGGCGGTGACGAATCTCATCAAGAACGCTCTCGAAGCGATTGATGTGATGGATAATCATGAAAGATCCAGCGCTTCGGACGCGGCTGTCGAAGTGGTCGTGGAGGAAAAGGGCGATGGCGTCTCGATAGCCGTGCGCGATCGCGGCCCGGGGCTGCCGGACGACCCTCACCGTCTGATCGAGCCATATGTGACGACGCGCCGCAAGGGCACGGGGTTGGGATTGGCGATCGTCAAGCGGATCATGGAGGAGCATGGCGGCCGGCTGGTTCTGCACAATCGCGAAGGCGGCGGGGCGGAAGCGATCCTCACCTTCATTCGTCGTCCGGCTGCCGCAGCGGAATCCGAAGAGCCGGTGCGCAAGGGCGCACGCAAAAGACCGGTCGGGCGCAAGAGCCGGGATTCCGCTCCCGGCGCGGTTGCGAACCGGTCGGAAGAGATACCCGCCAAATGATCGGGAATGGACGTGGAGAGGAGCGATGGCCTTGGATGCTCTGGGAGTCGATGACGAAAGCGACATTCGCGAGCTGATCGCGGGTATTCTGGAAGACGAAGGCTTCGACGCCAGGACCGCTGCGGATGCCGATGAAGCTCTGGCCGAGCTCGAAGCCCGTTGCCCGGCGCTCGTGATTCTGGACATCTGGCTTCAGGACAGCCGTCTCGACGGTCTTCAGCTTCTCGATCTGATGAAGAAGCGCTATCCGGATCTGCCGGTCGTCGTGATTTCGGGTCATGGCAATATCGAGACGGCGGTCACCGCCATCAAGCGAGGCGCCAGCGACTTCATCGAAAAGCCCTTCAAGGCGGATCATCTGCTGCATACGATCCGGCGTGCGACCGAATCGGAACGCCTCAGACGCGAGAATGCCGAGCTCAAGGCGCGCGCTGGTCTCGTCGTGGAGCTGACCGGCCATTCGGCCGCCATCACGACGCTCAAACAGGCCATCCATCGCATCGCCCCGACCAATGCCCGGGTCTTGATCTTCGGCCCTCCGGGATCAGGCAAGGAGCTGGTGGCGCGGCTGATCCACGCGCATTCGCGGCGCAATGGCGGGCCGTTCGTCGTGGTTCCAGCGGCCAGCATCGAACCGGACCGGATGGAAGAAGAACTCTTCGGCGTTGAAGGCCCAGACGGCGTCCAGCGCGTGGGTTATCTGGAGCGCGCGCATGGCGGCACGCTGTTCTTCGATGAGATCGCGGACATGCCGCTTCACACTCAGGCCAAGATCCTGCGGGTGTTGACCGAACAGCGTTTCGCCCGCGTCGGCGGCAGCCAGCAGGTGAGCGTGGATGTGCGAATCGTCTCGGCCACCGCACGCAATCTGGAGCAGCTCATCCGTGAGGGGCATTTCCGCGAGGATCTCTATCATCGTCTCGCCGTGGTTCCCGTGGTGGTACCGGGCCTGGCTGAGCGGCGTGAGGATATTGCACCACTCGCCCGCCATTTTCTGGAGGTTCAGGCGCGCATCAACGGCCGCCCGCAGCCGCGTTTCACCGATGCGGCGTTGGCCGCCCTTCAGGCCTATGACTGGCCGGGCAATGTCCGCCAACTGAAGAATGTGATCGAACGGGTGCTGATCTTTTGCGATCCCCGCACGACCGAGATCGATGTGGACATGCTGCCGCCCGAAGTCACCTCGCGCACGGCCAGCCTCTTTGATCCCGACCATGATCTGGCGTTGATGGCCCTGCCGCTCAAGGAAGCCCGCGAGGCCTTCGAGCGGGAGTATCTCAAGCTGCAGATCACGCGTTTTTCCGGGAACATCTCCCGGACGGCACAGTTCGTCGGCATGGAGCGCTCGGCGCTTCATCGCAAGCTCAAAGCGCTGGGACTGCTGCCCGGCCGCAGTCGCTCCCGCAAGCCGGTGCACCAGGCTCCACGCAAGATGGAGCTGGAAAATGATATCCCCCCGCCGCTGGAAACACCCTTGCCGACACCGTAAGAAACAGGATCACCCGATCACCGGGCCTTTTCAGCACCTCGCAAACGCGCTAGAGCCTGCCAACTGTTCCCGGCATGACCGGCCGGTGTGCGGGGCCGCGGCCCGGCGGGCGGCGGGACGGCGCAAAGAAACGGAGCGGAAGGGCAGGGGCCGTGCGTGTTGTCGTTTGTGGGGCCGGAGAGGTGGGCTACCATGTGGCCGACCATCTGGCCCGCCTTGGCCACGACGTGACGGTGATTGATCGCTCGCCGCGACTTGTTCGGCGGATATCGGATCTTTTGGAGGTACGGGCGATCGAAGGGCATGCCTCGGATCCGGCGGTGCTCGAACAGGCACAGGCGGCCGATGCCGATCTGCTGATCGCGGTCACCGCATTGGATGAGGTCAATCTTGTCGCCTGCCAGGTTGCCCACACCCTCTTCGATATCACGGAGGTGGTGGCGCGGGTGCGCAATCCGTCCTATCTCGCCCCCCGCTGGCAACGCCTGTTCGGCGGACCGCCTGGATTTGCGCTCAGCACCGACCGCATCATCTCGCCTGAAGCCGAAGTCGCCGGCGCCATCTTCTCATCGCTGGAAGTGCCAGGGGCAAGCTTGAGCCTGCGTTTTGCGGGCGGACGTGTGCGGGCACTCGGGCTTTCGCTGGGCGAGGAATGTCCGGTCGTGGAAACGCCTCTCAGGCAGTTGACAGAGCTGTTTCCGGATCTGGCCGTGCGCGTGATGGCCGTGGAGCGGGAAGGTCGGCTTCAGGCGGTCACCAGTGACGACCAGCTGCTCGTCGGGGATACGATCTATATCGTGGTGCAGGACGATCAGGTCGAGCGTGCTCTCGCTGCCTTTGGCATTGAAGCCAGACCTGCTCGCGATCTGATCATCGTCGGTGGCGGTGAGGTCGGTGTCGGGCTTGCACGGTTGATGGAACGCCATCACCGCGACATGCATGTCAAAATCATCGAAAAGGATGAGGATCGGGCTGCCTTTGCCGCCGACCAGGTGGCCCGCAGCGTCGTGCTCAACGGCGATGCTCTGCAGATCGACATCTTGAAGGAGGCCGGTATCGAAAACGCCGACACGCTGGTGGCCGTCACCAATCTCGATCAAGCGAATATCCTGGCCTCGCTTCTCGCCCGCCATCTGGGCGAAGACATCCGCACCCTCGCCCTGATCTCGCGCGAGGCCTTCGCGCCTCTCGTCCACGAAGTCGGAATCGATGTGCGCATCGATCCGCGAGCCATCACGATTTCGAGCATTCTGCGTCATATCCGGCGGGGCGGCATCCGCAAGGTGCGCACGATTGCCGATGGCAAGGGCGAGATTCTCGAGGTTCGGCTGCTCGAACACGCGCGCGTCGTGCACAAGCGGATTCGCGAGGCCGGATTGCCGACCGGTGTCGTTATCGGCGCCATCGTGCGGGGGGACGAAATCATCATCGCGCGCCCCGAAACCCCGCTTGAGGCAGGTGATACACTCGTCATCTTTGCCGAGCGCGATGCGCTGCGGGCGCTGGAAAATCTGCTCATGGTCGATGCCGTTTTCTATTAGGGCAGGGGGTGTGGGAAACGGAACGCCGCCGACAGCCTTCCTCTCCACCATCCCTACGGGCGCGTGAGGTCGGCGCGAGAGGGGCGTGACCATGGGTGGTTCGCTTTTTTCCGGGAATGTCTTGAAAGCGACTGAAAATTTCTCCATCTCTTGAACAGCGGGCGCGTGGGAGACCGCACGGAAGTGGGAGCGGTTGGCCGTCCCTCCTTCATCGGGCGCTCGCATAAAGGCCACGCATCACGATCACGAAGAACAGGAAAAAGAAAGATAGACCCGCCATGGCCGACAAGAACAGCAACAATCTGCAAGATGTTTTCCTCAACCATGTGCGCAAGAACAAGACACCTGTCACGGTGTTTCTCATCAATGGGGTGAAGTTGCAGGGCATCATCAGTTGGTTTGACAATTTCTGCGTGCTGCTGCGTCGGGACGGGCATTCGCAACTGGTCTATAAGCACGCGATCTCGACAGTGATGCCGCAAGGCCCGATCAAGCTCTTCGATCCTGACGAAAATCACCGCGAGTCGTGAGCGTTACCGGTATCGAACGGGATGACACGCAGGCGAGGAAGGAAAGCGGTTCCTTCGTCGATGGCGTGCGGCGGCGTTTGTCGCAGGCGACCCGTGCCATACTCGTGCAGCCGGATCCGGTGGTCACACAGCGTGAAGAGGCGGTGGCGCCGGGACAACGAATACGCCAAGCGGACGACCGTCTCCGTGAGCTCGAAGGTCTGGCCCAGGCCATCGATCTCGCTGTTGTGCGCGCACAGGTGCTGAACCTGCGGCATCCCCGCCCGGCGACATTCTTTGGGCCGGGCCAGGTGGCGCGGTTGGCTGCTTGTGTCGCCGCCACGAAGGCGGAACTTGTGATCGTCGGCAGCGCGCTGACGCCGGTGCAGCAACGCAATCTCGAACGGGCGCTCGCCTGCAAGGTCATCGATCGCACGGGACTCATTCTCGAGATCTTCGGCGCGCGCGCCCATACGCGTGAAGGTGTGCTGCAAGTCGAACTCGCTCATCTTGCCTACCAGCGATCCCGGCTGGTGCGGTCCTGGACGCATCTCGAGCGCCAGCGGGGCGGGTTCGGCTTTCTCGGCGGGCCGGGTGAAACCCAGATCGAGGCGGACCGCCGTCAGATCGACGAGCGCATGACCCGCATCCGGCGCCAACTGCGGAAAGTGACTCGTACCCGCGCGCTGCACCGGCGGGCTCGTCAGGAGGTGCCTTATCCGGTGGTGGCCCTGGTGGGCTATACGAACGCTGGCAAGTCTACGCTTTTCAACCGTCTGACGGCGGCGACCGTGCGGGCCGAAGACCGTCTGTTCGCGACTCTCGATCCGACCATGCGCGCCGTGCGTCTCGGACCGCAGGAAAGAATCATTCTTTCCGACACCGTGGGATTCATCTCGGATCTCCCCCATGGCCTGGTCGCGGCGTTCCGTGCGACGCTGGAGGAGGTGACGGCCGCCGACCTCGTACTGCATGTGCGCGACATCACACATCCCGAGTCGGAAGCGCAAAAGAGCGATGTGGAATCGGTGTTGGACGAGCTTGGTGTCGGGCCGATGCATCCAGGGGCCCCGCCGGTGATCGAGATCTGGAACAAGATCGACCGCCTCAGCGATTCCCGCCGGCGCGCCGCGGTGTTGGCCCAGGCCGAAGCGGCCGGCGCCATCCCGATCTCGGCATTGACCGGAGAAGGCATCGACGGATTGTCCGCGCATCTGCGGGCCCGTTTCACGGCAGCGCATACGGAACTGGCTGTCGTGTTGGCGGCCGAGGAAACGGAGGCCGGGGCTTGGCTCTACGCCCATGGTGAGGTCTGTGAAGACCGCTGGCGGGAAGACGGTAACCGGCTGATGCGGGTGAGACTTTCACCAATCGCCCGCGCACGCTGGGAAAAACGCTTTCCCACTCTGGCCCATGACCAGTGATCGGTGATCAGAACTTCCTTATCTGTGCGCGCGAGAAAAGAAAACTGGCCCGTAACGCGGTAGAGGGAGGCGTCATCCGATATTTTTCCTTTCGTCGTCCCTCGTGACGGCATGGCCCTTTGTCATCCGCCATACCCTTTTGTCCTCCACCGGCTCTTCTCCCCTCGTCATCCGCCGGCAGATGCGGCCGATGACCGATCACTGATGACTGATCACTGGACCATCATCTGCTGACTTCCCCCTCCCTCTTCGTCACCCGCCGACCCCGGGTCACAAGCCCGGGGCAGGCTTGACCGGCGGATCCATTTCCTCCTCTCGTCATCCGCCGGCTCGACCGGCGGGTCCAGCGGAAAGAGAAGACAATCCCGAACCTCGAAGATGTCATCCCCGCCGGATGGATTCGCCGGATGAACCGGCGAATGACGTAAGAAGAAGAGCATCCGCCAATGCCCCTTCTCGTCATCCGC
>CAZJPA010000182.1:0-6169 GCA_964547755.1 uncultured Sphingomonadales bacterium | reverse complement strand
GGCAGCGAAGACCGGCTTGTGGCGGCGGCCGCCCGCCTGCAGGAAGCCGAAGAGACGCTGGCTGCCCGGCTGGAGCAGCTGGACACGCTGAGCGCCGAGATCGCCGAGCGCATTTCCGGCACGGCGGAGGTCCTCGATGCCGATCTCAAACGCGCGCAGGACAGCTTCACCGCGCGTCGAGAAGCTTTTGCGGCGGACGTGGAGGCGGTCGCCGCCCAGGTTAAGCGATTGGCGGAGCATGACCAGGCGCTCACGGAGCATGCCGAGACGATTCATGAGCGCGCGCAGATGCTCGTGCGCGGCGTCGAAGAGAGCATGGGCCGGGCCGATGAGGCTCTGACGGCCGCACTCGGGCGGCTGGAGAACTGGCGCAACGATGTCGAACGCGGCTGGCAAGAAGCGCTTGCACGCGAAGAGGCCGCCCGGCAGCGGTTTCAGGAGCAGCTCGGCGAACTGCATGCGCAAGCCGAAGAGCGCGCAACCGGCCTCCGTGAGAACTGGCTGCACCAGGCGGAAGAAGGGCTGGCGCAGATCGAGGCGCGACTCACGCGCTTCCGGGACGGTGTCGCCGAGGCGCAGAGCCGGATCGCGGAGGCAACGGATGCCTTCCTCGAACGCCTCGATGAGCAGGCCGCGCGCCTGGAGGACGCCGCCAGCGCCCGCATCGACGCGCTCTCGCGCATGCAGGAACGGCTCGTGGCCGATGCCGAACTGGTCGCAGAACGCTTGAAAGCGGCCGAACAGGCGCTCCAGGCGGTGGGCGAGACTCTCTCCCGGCAAACGGACAGTCTGGGCCAGACGCTCGAGCGGATGCAGCGCGAGCTGGAAACCGCCGACCGCCAGATGGCCGCCAGCGAAGCACGCCTTGCGGAGACCAGCGAAGCCGTCACGAAACGCTTGGCGGAATCGGGAGAGGCTCTGGAACGCGAGGCCGAAACGCTCGCCAACCGCGGTGAAGAGATCACGAACCGCCTCGACCGTCAGGCCACGCTCCTCAAAGGCCATATCGCAGCGCTAGGGGAAGCAGGCACGAGCGGCATCGATGCGCTCGAAGAGGCGGCTGAAAAGCTGCGCAGCGAAGGCCAGACTCTGCTCAAGACCCTCGAGCGTTCGGCCGGCGCGCTGGGCGAGGCGGCGGGGGCTTTCGGCGGCGAACGGCAGCGTATCTTGGAAGAAACGGAGGCCGCGGCGCGACGTCTGGAAGATGCCGCCCGCCATTTTTCGACGCTGGCGACCGAGCTGGCCACCCAGGAAAGCACCAGTGCCGAACGGTTGGGACAGCTCGCGGCCCGCTTCAGCGAGAGCGCCCGCACGATCGCCGAGACGGCGGCCGCAGCCGAACGCGAAGCCTTGGCGCACAGCCGCGCCTTCGAAGCAGCCTTTCAGGAATCGGTCGCCCATGGTCTCAAGGAAGTCGGACGGTCCATGGACAGCCTCAACACGCTGTTCGGAGCCGAGATCGCCTCGCTGGAGGAAAAGGTCTCAGACAGCGTGGACAAGGCGCTGGCCCGCATGCGCGAAACGGTTGCAGCCGCCGAGCGGGAAGCCGAAGCACTTTCGGAAGCCATCAGCCGGACCACGGCCGCGCTGACGAAAAAGGCCGAAGGTTTCCTCTCCCGCTCGGCACGCCTGCGCGCCCAGATCGAGCAAGACGGTCGCGACCGCTTCCTGGAAACCGCCAATCTCGTGATCGAAAGCCTCCAGTCGGCGGCGATCGACATCCATCGGCTGCTCGCCCAGGAAGTGCCGGATGATTTATGGAAACGCTACATCACCGGTGATCGCACGATTTTCTTCCGCCGCACCGTCCGACTGGCCGACCGCGGCACACGCACGAAGATCGAGAAAAAATTTACGCAGGATCCGGAATTCCGAGCCGCCGCGGCCCGTTATATGCAGGATTTCGAGAGCCTCCTCGAACAGGCGATGGCGCGTGACCGCCACGGAGCATTGACCGTCACCCTGCTTTCCTCCGAGATGGGCAAGCTTTATGTGATCCTGGCCCAGAGCTTGAAGAAGTTGCAGTAATCGGGCAGATATCGCCGGCCAATCGCATCTGGGAGGAGAGTACGCCGTGCGGTCCCGATCCGGACACCCCTTTCTCGTCGCAGCCCTACTCGTGGTGGTGAGTGGTGTGCTGCTTTCCGCTTGCGCGCGTCCACAGGATGACAGGAAGCAAACCGCCACCGCGTCCTCCAAAGCGGCGGCTGATCGTTCTTTGGCCCGCCCACAGATCCGCTGGCGCATGGCCTCCACTTACCCTTCCCATGTCGTCATCCTCGGCTCCATGGGCAAGCGGGTGGCGCGGCTCGTGCGTGAGATTTCCGGCGGCCGCTTCGTGCTGCGCTTCTACGAGCCGGGCGCACTGACCCCGCCTTTCGAAATCTTCGACGCCGTGGCCTATGGTGCGATCGAAGCGGGATGGTCCACGCCAGGCTATTGGGCCGGCCGCGAGCCGGCATTGCAGCTGTTTGCCTCTGTGCCTTTCGGGCCGCGGGCCGAAGAATATCTCGCCTGGTTCGATCACGGTGGCGGGCGCGAAATCTTTGAGGAAATCTATCATCGCCACGGCATCCACAGCCTGATCTGCGGGGTCTCGCCCCCGGAAGCCGGCGGCTGGTTCAAGCGCCCGATCACGAAGCCGGAAGACTTCCGGGGCCTGAAGATCCGCTACTTTGGTCTGGGCGGCAAGGTCTTGGAAAAGCTGGGTGCCTCGGTTCAGCTTCTTGCCGGCGGCGACATCTTTCCCGCGCTCGAGCTCGGCACCATCGATGCGACCGAGTATTCGGTGCCGGCAGTGGATCTCAACATGGGGTTCTACCAGGCCGCCAAGCATTACTATTTTCCCGGCTGGCATCAGCAGAGCACCTTCTTCGAGCTTCTCGTCAACCTGAAGAAATGGCAGGGTCTGCCGGCTGCCGACAAGGCGATCCTTCAGGCCGCCTGTTCAGCGAATATCCGTGAAAGCCTCTCGGAAGGCGAGGCCTTGCAGGTGGCCGCGATCGAAAAGCTCAAGGTCAAGGGCGTCGTCTTCCACCAGTGGCCGTCTGCGGTGCTGACGGCGCTTCGCCAGGCTTGGGACGAGGTGGCCGAAGAACTCGCCGCCGAAGATGCCGATTTCGCTCGGGCCTGGAAAAGCCTGAATGCCTTCCGCGCCCGCAGCCGCACCTGGCGTCAGCTTGGCTATTTGCCCGAGGCGCTGACGGCGCCCGCCGCCCCATCACCTTCACCGCCTGCTGCCGGCGGCAACGGCGGACGGGAAGGGTCCTAGGCGATGGCGACCGTGGACAGACCAGGAGGCTGGGACCATCTTCACCGCTTGGCACAAGCGCTTGAGAGCGTCGCTCAAGTGGTGGGACGGGCGGCCGGCTGGCTGGCCTTGGTATTGGTGGCGGTGATCCTGTTCGACGTCGTGATGCGCCGCTGGTTCGTCATCGGCTCCACCCGACTGCAGGAACTCGAATGGCATCTCCACGGCGCCCTGTTTCTGCTCGCTCTGGGTTATGCCTACAGCCGCGGCGCGCATGTGCGTATCGAAGTGCTCCACGAGCGCTTCTCGCCCCGCACGCAGGCGGCCATCGAACTGACCGGCCTCGTCATCCTCCTGGTCCCGTTCCTGAGCGTCGTGATCTGGTTCGGCTGGAATTACGTCGTCTTGAGCTGGACGATCGACGAGGCGAGCCCCTCGCCCACCGGCCTCCCGCATCGCTGGATCATCAAGGGCGTGATGCTGATCGGCTTCCTTCTGCTGGGATGTGCAGCGCTGGCACGCATCCTGGAGGCGATCATCTTCCTCTTCGGTCCGCCGACACTCGCGGCCAGAACCGATTTCGCCCGTCCCGAGGCCACGCATACCATGATCACCGAGGAGCGGATCTGATGACCGGTGATTTCGTCACATGGTTACCGCTCATCATGTTCGCCGTGCTCACCATTTTGCTGTTCACGGGTGTGCCGGTGATGTTCGTGCTTGGTGGCACGGCCGTTCTGTTCTGGGGGCTGGCCGTTGTGCTCGGGATCGAAAATCCCCTCACCTTCTTTCTCGTGGTGGGGCGGGTCTTTGGCGAGGTGGTCGACAACCTCGTCCTCGTGGCGATCCCGATGTTCATTCTCATGGGGGTGGCAATGGAGCAGAGCGGCATCGCGCGTGACCTGCTGCAAAGCCTGCAGCTCTTGCTGCGTCGCTTACCGGGCGGGTTGGCGCTGGCGGTGACCGTGCTCGGTGTCGTGATGGCGGCGACCACGGGGATCATCGGCGCTTCGGTCGTGATGATGACGCTGATGGCGCTACCGGTGATGCTGGAACAACGCTACGATCCGGGATTGGCCACGGGCACGATCGCCGCCTCCGGCACGCTGGGGATCCTGATCCCGCCGTCGATCATGTTGGTGGTGATGGCGGATCTGCTGGGCAGTTCCGTCGGCACACTGTTTGTCGCCGTGATCGGACCGGGCCTGCTGCTGGCGCTGCTCTATGGCCTCTACATTGTGCTGCGTGCCCATCTGCGTCCGCAAGAAGCGCCGGCGATGACGGACGCCGCCCTGGCCGCGGCCCTCGACAGCAGGAGCATGCTCCAGCAGCTGCTCGGCAGCTTCATCGCGCCGGTGCTGCTCATTCTGGCCGTGCTCGGATCGATTATCGGCGGGATTGCGACGCCGACGGAGGCCTCCGGCATCGGCGCGGCCGGCGCATTGGTGCTGGCAGGCCTGCGCGGCGGGCTCAAGGACGGCGCGCTCGGCCTGATCCTCGAACGCACCGTACTCACCTCTGCGATGCTGTTCGGGATTTTTGTGGGCGCAACGGCCTTTTCTTACGTCTTCGCCTTGCTCGGCGGTCACGACCGGATCGTGGAGATCGTCGATGCGTTGGGGGCTGGTCCCTGGGGCGTGCTGCTGGCGCTGATGGCGGTCGTCTTCCTGCTCGGATTCTTCTTCGACTGGATTCAGATCACGCTCATTATCCTGCCCGTCTTCGCACCCGTGATCGCGCGGCTCGATTTCGGCAGCCACATTCCCTGGCCCGAGCTGGTTGTGCCGTGGTTCGCAGTGCTGATGGCGGTGAACCTGCAGACGAGCTTCCTCACGCCGCCCTTTGGATTTGCGCTGTT
The DNA here is from genome assembly GCA_964547755.1 of uncultured Sphingomonadales bacterium. GTDB lineage: Bacteria > Pseudomonadota > Alphaproteobacteria > Sphingomonadales > Rhodothalassiaceae > J084. The sequence goes on along the minus strand of CAZJPA010000182.1, from coordinate 1,061 downwards.
CTACATGAAGGGATCGGCACCCGCCGGCGTGCGCATGCAGGATATCTACCGCGGCATCATCCCCTTCGTCATTCTTCAGATCCTGGGACTGCTCCTGGTCGCGCTCTGGCCTGAGATCGCGCTCTGGCTTCCGCATCACCTAGGTGGCTGACCAAGCGCCCGATCAGCGATTCACGCGCTTATTTGGCGTCCGCCACCCCCTCCGGCCACAGGCCGCGGTGATGCATCCACAGCATAAGCAGTGCGGACAGAAAGACCGACACCGCCATCGCGAACAGCGTGCCGCCGTCTTTCGGCACCCCTTGGGCCGGGTCGCCGACATCGATGCCGAGCGGCGTAAAGAGATGAAAGAACAGAGCGCCTGAAATTACCGCCAGCGCCAAGACCACACCGTCCCGATGCAGACGTGCGCCGAGATCCCGCGTGCGGGGCAGGAAGGTCAATGCCGCCCCCAAGAGCAACAAGACGCTCGCCAGCGCCTCGAGAATGCCGATCGTCACCGGCCCCAACAACTCACCGGGACCGAACAGATTGGCGAGCCCCAGGACATCGCTCGCCCAGCGATCGATCGTCGTGAAGATATAGATGGCCTCCGGCGCCCCAGAGAATTTCGAGAACAACGACGAGACAAAGACGACGAAAACCCATATCGTCAATATATAAGGACCGTAGCGACGAACAATGGCCATGATCTCCTCCCTTGCCCTTGCCCTCCTGCCGCCCACGCCTGCTGCACGCCGGGCCGTCGGCCTCGTTGCGCGGCCTTTCACCCATGCGATCAGCGTGGCGTGTCCCCACCGGCAGGGGTACGGCGAAGGAGCCTAGGCCACCGATAGACGCGGCGCAACCCTCGGCCGGTCCCGAACCGATTGCCGGTGACCGGGCGCCGGTGCTCAGTTATCGATAATCTGTGATCAGCACCCCGTGCGACGAACGACGCTTCAGTCCTCAGTCCTCAGTCATCAGTCATCAGACAATCCCCGGGGCGAATGGCGATTCCGTGATCGGCAATCGGTGCTCAGTGATCAGACAATTCTGCGATGCATGACGCCTTCCCCCCT
>CAZJPA010000181.1:0-6182 GCA_964547755.1 uncultured Sphingomonadales bacterium | reverse complement strand
GGAACGGGGCTTGGCAGACGGACGACTGTCCTCTTCTGGTAAAATCCGGACACTCTTGCCCTTGACGGGGCTGGCACAGGCCCTGACCGCCACATTCATCATCAGCGGCAACGACCAGGCGGTGACATCGTAGATTTCATCCTTCAGTCCCTTGGCGCGCCGTGCCCGCTGACGAGCAAGAAAGGTGGGGTCCATGGGAATATCCCGATCGAGCAACACCCGCACGCGCCGAGCCTCGGGCTGATCGAGCGGAACGACATAGGCGCCCGCAGCAAACCGGCTGCCACAAGCGGAGACGGCTGCGGTCAGTCGCCGCACCTCGATGCCGTGGAAGGCGAGCAATCGGGCCAAGCGCGTGGCCGCTTCGCGGTCATCGACCGCCGGCAAGACATAGGCCGCGATCCGGGCCTTGCGCCCGACATCGAGCGCGCTGCGGCGGTAGTCTAGATAGTGGCGCCACAGCCGTTCCCGGTTGGCAACGGCGGCCTCGCTGGTGGTCACCGCGGTCAGGAAATGCTGCATCACAGCCTGGTGATAGGTGAGTACGGAACCATCCCGCCGGCGAAAGCGAAGGCCGGCGGGGCTGGCCTGTTCATAGGTCATCGCGATGCCGCCGGAATAGCTTGGCCAGCTCGCTCCATAGCCGGGATAGAAGGCGTCATAGACGTCCCGCACGAAGTACGGCAGACCATAGGCATCGAAGGCGCGCGCATTCGCCCGGCCGAAAATCTCCAAATCGGCTTTCTGCTCGGCCGTCAGATGCGGATTGAAGGGGGCGACCTCGGGAGAGAAGAAATAGGTCTCATCCCCGCCCATTTCATGAAAATCCACGGTCACCAGCGGCTTGATGGTCCGCATCAGGCGGATGAGTCCCCGAATCTCGGGCTGGGTCGCTCTCAGCCAGTCGCGATTGAGATCGAAGAGATCATGATTGAAGCGCCCCTCGGGCCAGGGCTGATCATGCTCGGCGGCGAATCGCTCGGCGATGGGCCAAGGACCACGGGCTGCCCGATAGCTCTGCAAAAACCGGGCGCGGCCATCGGGATTCTGGATCGGGACGATGAAGACAACGGCCTGCTCCCGAATCCGCCGCGCACGGTCATCCTCTCCCGCCAGCAGATAGTAGGCAGCGGCCAGCAGCGCATCGGTGGAGGATATTTCGTCGCCATGGACCGAGCCCATCAGCCAAATGGGGATCGCAAGTGTTCGCGGCCAACGGACGGCCTGTTTCGCCCAATCTTGCTGGCGCGGATCGGCCGCGGCCGCCAATTCCTCGGTCCAGGCCTCGTAACGGCGCATGTTGGCGGCACTTGATATCACGATCGCCATCAGCGGCCGCCCCTCCCGGCTGGTGCCATAGCGCAGCAACCGCGCGCGCTCCGGCCGGGCGGCCGCCAGGGCTTCGAGATAGCGTCCGGTATCGGCGACCGTCGTGATCTCTGCGCCGGGCCGGTAACCAAGAACGGCTTCGGGCGTGGGCACCTTCGGGTCGAAGGATACGGCCTCGAAACCGGAGAAGGGCAAAGGAGCACCCGCCGCCTGTCCCGGCGCTGTGCCGCCCGCCCATAGCGCCAGGGCGATCACAACCAACACCCACAGCTTGCCCGTCGTCTGCATCCTCACCGGTCCTTCATGCCAAGCGTTACTATCCGAGCCGTCTTCACTACGGCAGGCTTGACGATTTGCGTCTCTCACGGCAAGTCCTAAATTCGTTCGGGGCGGCGTGGAGATCACGCGGGGGCCGGTAGCTCAGCTGGTTAGAGCGGGCCGCTCATAACGGCTTGGTCGCAGGTTCGAATCCTGCCCGGCCCACCATTGATGGTCTGCAGCTGATGTCCTGCATCGCATAGAGAGGAACCATGACGGACGCATCCCTCCACGATCATACCGGCACAGAGGCCGCAGAAGGAACGATCGCATCGCGCAAGGCCGCGCAGTATCGCGAAGTCGCAGCCCAGATCGCATCACTCACCGCCGACGAGCCTCAGCCGGTCGCACGCATGGCCAGTATCGTCTGCCTGCTCTCCCAAGCCTTCGATCATTTTTTCTGGACGGGCTTTTATTGCGTCGATCCCGACGATCCCGAGACCCTGGTCGTGGGTCCCTATCAAGGCACGCCGGGCTGTCTGCGGATCGCCTTCGGTCGGGGTGTCTGTGGCGTGGCCGCGGCCCGACGCACCACGCAGATCGTGCCGGATGTCCATGCCTTCCCCGGTCATATCGCCTGCGACTCGCGCACAAATTCCGAAATCGTCGTGCCTGTTATCAATCGGGCCGGGCGCCTGCTCGGTGTTCTGGATGTGGATTCGACCGCCTTTGCCGCTTTCGACGAAACGGATGCCACCTGGCTCAAACGCATTCTGGACGCGACCTTTGCGGACTGCGCGCGGCTGCTCTAGCTTGTATCGGACACGAGTCAAAAACGTCGCAAAGCGCCGGGCTGCGATGAGAAGGCGGGAAAACTGGGGAAAGGGGGAGGGAGAAAGGCATGCGCATGCATTTCCACCTCCGGTGTTGTTTTCTCTTGCTCTCCGTTCTCGCGATCACCTCATGGGCGGAGCCGGCGGCCGCAGCGAAAAACGGTAAGCTCTCTCCTGAACAGGCGGACGAAAAACCGGCCTTTGACCCTGCTCTCTGGCGCAAGGTCGATCCTGAGAACCTGCTGGTGATGGAGCTTGAGACCGGTTGTGTGGCGATCGCGCTTTACCCCGAGATCGCCCCTCGCTCGGTCGCGCGGATCAAGGAACGCGTGCGGGCCGGCTTCTACGACGGTCTCAGCTTCTATCGTGTGGTTGAGAATTTCGTCGCCCAGGGCGGGATCGGGGAAGGCTCGCCCCCTCACCGCCGGCAGCCGCCGCTCAAAGCCGAGTTCACCTTCCCGGCCGCGCACGCTCGGCCCTTCACGCCCGTCCAGAAACCTGAGATATTCGCCCCCGAGACGGGTTTCTGGCGGTCCCTGCCGGTCGGTCGTGACCCCAAGCATGGTCGGGCCTGGGCGATCCATTGCCCGGGCACATTCGCGCTCGCCCGCGATGCCGATCCGGACACATCACGTTCCGAATTCTACATCATCATTGGCGAAGCACCCCGGCATCTCGATCGCAATCTGACCGTTCTGGGACGGGTGATTGCGGGCTTGCGCTTCGTACAGGCCGCCCCACGCGGTGATCCGGATGTCAATTATGGTGTCATCCCGGATGGCCGCCCCCGTTTGCGTATCCTCCATGCGCAGATCGCCGCGGACATGCCCGAGGCCGATCGCCCTGTCTTTCATGTGATGCGCACCGACACGCCGACATTCCGCCGGCGCATCGCCGCCCAACGCGCGCGCGACAATCCCTTCTGGGTGGTGCGGCCCAAACCTTACCTGGACATCTGTACCGTGCCCGTTCCCGTCCAGCCGATCTGGTAGCGCCGCCAGGCCTTCAACCTGTCTCCATGCCGCCATCACAAGCCCATCCGCCAGCAGACAAAGAACCCCTATGCCTCGTTCAGCACGGGTTCACGGGGGCCCGGATAAAATGGGCAGGCTTGTGAACCTGCATGGAGAGGGTGGCAGAGATGGTCGGAATGCACCTGTTCCCCGCTCGTCATGGCGGACCGGTGGGCCTCTTGGCGGCTCTTCTGCTGTTGGGCGCAGCCACGGGCCTGGTGGCCCAACCGGCGCTGGCCGGTGGCGGGCCGCACGGCAAACACCACAAGGCCAAGATCGCCAAAAGCCGAGTCTACAAAGCCAAGAGCAGCAAAAGGTCAATCCACAAGATCAAGCCTCACAAGGTGAAGGCGTTCCGCCCCCGCGCGCCGCGGCCCACCGCGCCTGTCAGCAGGTCACAGCGGGCCACATGGCGTGTGACAGGAGCGCAGCCGGTCGAGAACCGGCGACAAGTCGCTCAGGGCTCCTCTCATCGCCCTTCCAAGGCGTATAGGATTACGCCGCGCGCCCAGCCCCGTCCAGCCCCGCCCAGAAAGCGGGTGACGGTGCCCAAACGGATCGAGACGCGCCGGGAATTGATGGCCCATCTGCGTCCTGAGCCGAAGGTGCCGCGCGCCGAGCTGGAACGTTTTCAGGATCATGATGCTCGCCCCCGCACTCATCGATCACCACAACGGCTCCGGCATAAGACGGCCGGACAGCCGTCTCGTCCGGTGACACGGCGCACACCGCAGTCGGTGCCTGCTGTGTCTCCTCCGCTCCCGAAGAGTCACCGGCAGCCCATCCAGACAGATTCGCAGAACCGGCAGCGTTTCTTGCAAGCGGCGCACGAAGACCGGCCCGCATCCACGGTCTTACCTTCTTCCGCCGTTTCGCGTGCTGCCATCGCCAAACGCTCCCCTCACGCCACTGCCCGCAAGCAGCCGCCCCGGGTGAATCGGCGTGTGCGCCCCGAGCGACACCCCTTTTCTTCCCACACCCGGCGGTTGACGATGTGGGAGCGTCGCACAGGTCATCTCCGGCTTGGCCGGCAGCCGTATCATGCGGCCCATGCGTCACCGCAGCCGAGCGGCCATCGAGCTGTCCGCCGAGCGCGCCACCATGCCCGCCCGCATCATCGGATCCGCCATGAACGCCATTGGCAGGCGCGCCATCACCGGCATCATCGCCACCACCACCGCCTCGCCCATGGATATCGGCATCACCATCTCCCTCATACGGTCATCGTCTATTCCTACTTTCCTGTCTTTCACCCGCTTTATGGATGGTATGACCCATGGCCGCGTGCGATCTTCGCCTATTACGGGCATTGGCCCGGCTGGATCTATGACCTGCCGCCTTGGCTCCGTTGGCGGTTCTGGATCGCCCATTATCGCCTCTATGGCGGCTATCCGCATGAATACTGCCCGCATCATGCGGCCGTGCTGGCCTATCTCGGCTATGCGGGCGATGGCGACTATGATGATGACGACTATGACGACGCATTCGCCTATGCAAATTACGACGACGGGAACTATGGATATGGCGGCTATGGATATGATGAGGACGGCGATGACCGAGACGACGATTGCCCCGATGACGACTGATCCGCCGCGCATGCAGCCGGGGGCACCGCTTTTTTTTCGTTGCGCGTTCCTCTCCTTCTCATTTCCTCCCATGAGCAACCGGCGGATCCCGCCCTCTTTTCGTCACCTGCCGGCTCCGGGTCTCGGCTCGGAGCAGGCTTGACTCGGTAGGTCCACACCCCCTTCGTCACCCGCCGGCTTGACCGGCGGGTCCAGCAGACGGTGGAGACAGCGTCCAGCGTTGGAAACAGTCCCCACCGCCGAGTGGATTCGCCGGATAAACCGGCGAATGACGCAGGAAGGGCGCTGTCTCATCCGCCGCCGCCTTCTTTCACCACCCGCCCGTCTTTCTTTTTGTCGTCCGTCGGCCCACCCTTCGTCACCCGCCGGCTTGACCGGCGGGTCCAGCAGACGGTGGAGACAGCGTCCAGCGTTGGAAACGGTCCCCACCACCGGCTGGATTCGCCGCTCTTCGGCGGCGAATGACGCGAAAAAAGCCGGCGGATGACGCAGGAAAGAGAAGCGCGGATAACGATTCGATGACCAGTCACCAGTGATCTGCATGCGGTGATCAAGCATCCCCACCAGCAGAGGGGTGACCGATCGAGCGCCCCGGGCCGAGACCGGGGTCGGCGAATAACGCGGAAAAAGGGATCACCGCACATGCCAGGGACCGACTCGCCCATCGGCGGAACTGGCCATTGCCGAGCAATGATTCAGCGCTCTCGAAACAGGTGAGAGAGGACCTCGGAACCCGCCGTCCCTCCCAATCAACGCCGGATAAGGGGACAATGGCGACCACGCACACCACCAAAGCGGTGATTTTCGCTTGTCATCACTCTGACATACAGTATCTTGTAGCAGGCTGGCACGAGAAAGCGGATATCCGGTGGAGGGAGGCCACGGATGCTGGACGGGATCGCGGCCAGGGAGAGCTGGGTGTCGCCGCAGGCGGTCTCGCCCGAGGCATGCCCTGCCCTCGTACTCAATGCGGATTTCCAGCCTCTCAGCTATTTTCCGCTCGCTCTCTGGCATTGGCAGGAGGCGCCCAAGGCCGTCTTTCTGGGCCGTGTGATGGCGGTCAGCGAAGACGAACGCAGCGTGCGCTCCCCCAGCCTGGCGATGCGGTTGCCGCTCGTGATCGCGCTCAAGGAAAATGCCGGAAAGGCACCCCCCCCAGCCCC
>CAZJPA010000180.1:0-6191 GCA_964547755.1 uncultured Sphingomonadales bacterium | reverse complement strand
GTTCGAAGCGGTGACCAATCTTCGTGTGCTCCACGCGCTTGGCGCCGATCTTAACGCCCGGGATGCGGATGGCGACACGCCGCTGCATATTGCAGCCGCCAAGGTCAATCCCGAGCTGGTCCAGCTTCTCGTGAATATGCGCGCCCAGCCGGATCTGCGTGATCGGGAGGGGCTTACCCCCTTGCTCATGCTGCTTTCCCAGGCCGATGCACTGCTGCGCTTCGGCGGGGCCTCTGCTGAGGATATGACCAAAGTCGTCTCCGCTCTGCTTGGCGCCGGCGCGGATCCCGATGCCTCTTCCCTCTCCAGCAACCGCACACCCTTGATGTGGGCGGTCGCCCTGCCGGCGGAGGCCGCTTTGCCGATCGCCCGCATCCTGCTCGGCAGCGGAGCAGATCCGAACCGTACCGATCATTCGGGCCGCACGGCGCTCCATCACGCCATCGAGGCCGGCACCGGCCATGGGAACAGCATCGCGGCCAGAGACAAGGCCAGTCCGGCTGTTGTGCGTCTGTTGCTGGCCGCCGGTGCGGATCCCAACCACCAGGATGCAGCGGGCCGTTCCCCCTTGTTTCCGGCAGCCGAACGAGCCTGCAGCTATGGCCTGGAAGAAGCGGCCATTTTCGATGACCTCATCGCAGCGGGCGCCGACTCCACGCTTCAGGATGCACAGGGACGCACGCCGCTGGATCTCGGAGATTGCCCCTTTCTCAAGAAGCATGTCCGCCCGGCTCACGAAAAACCGCTCGATATCGCCGGCGAGCGCGTGGATGCCCGGGCGTTCGCCGCGCTCGATCCCGACAGCAAGCAAACCACGCTTATCGGCATTATCCGCCGCATCCTCATGCGCGACATCTCAGGACGCCGGGCGCTGCGGGCCGAGGTGGGCCGGGCGGCCCGCATGGCGGAGCTCATGGACGCCGCCGAGGCACAGCGACGCGCCAAGCTGCTCGATCGCTATCTGAACCATGTCCTGGGTGTCGTGACCTGGAAGGAGGAAGGGCCGAAGCTGATCCGTCGCATCGGCGAGAAGCTGGATGTGCCCCTGGACGATCGGACGGTCACGGCCGTTCTGGAACCCGTCTTCGGCCGCGTGCCCGATGGATCGTCCGACCGCGCTCTGCGGGCGGAATACTACTGGACGGAGTCCTGGCGCGACATCTTCCGCCTCCTGGCCCAAACACCGGACGGTTGGCACCCGCGCCAGAGCGACGGCGGCATCACCTTCACCGACCGGCAGCTGGCCGACAAGGTCACCAAGCTGCAAGAAGACGCCCGCGCATTCGCAACCGCCTTCGCCGCCCCCACCTCTCCCTGACGCTCGCGCGGGCAAACCGTTGGAGTTGATCCAACCGGAAGGGAGCGCGCCGGCTGAGCGCGCCCACCCTCTTCTGCCGTTGGCCTCTTCTTTCTCGACCGATGAGAAGACGTCAGGCCGTTGCCTGGGCACCTTGGATCATATTGAGCAGATTGCGCACGGCCAGCACGCGATCCTCGGCCTGGGTGATGGGACGCCCCACGACGAGGATGTCTGCGCCCATCTCGATCGCCTCGCGCGGGCCGGTGACCCGTTTCTGGTCGTGATGCGCAACTCCCCTCGGACGGATGCCCGGCACCACAAGTTTGAACTGCGGCCCCAGCGTGGAGCGGGCAGTCGAAATCTCGTCCGGCGCGCAGACGATGCCGTCCAGCCCCGCCTTCTCAGCCAGCCGGGCGAGCCGGGCGACGATCTTGTGGGTGCTGCCCTCGATGCCGATCGCTTCCAGATCGCCGGCATCCAGGCTGGTGAGCACGGTCACCCCCAGCACCCACGGCCGCTCGATCCCGAGTCGCTCAGCCTCCAGCGCCGCCGTGTCGGCAGCTGCACGCAGCATCTCCAGCCCTCCCGAACAATGAACCGTGAACATGGCCGGCGCGAGCGGCATCAGCGCCCGCACCGCACCGCTCACCGTATTGGGAATGTCATGCAGCTTGAGGTCGATGAAGAGCGGCACGCCCTCTTCCGCCACCGCCCGCACCCCCTGCGGTCCCTGAGCGCAGAAGAATTCGAGCCCCAGCTTCACGCCGCCCAAATGCGCCTTGAGTTCGCGCACGAGCGCCACGGCCTCGTCACGATCGGCGGTATCCACGGCCAAAAAGAGAGGATTGCTGAAACTGCGCATGAAATGTTTTCCGCATTTGATTGGTGGAAAAACGACTCTTGAAGAAGCCGCCCGCCTCTAGCCCAGACCGCCCCTGCGTGCAACGGCTTTATAACGGTCCACATAACGGCCCATCCGGAAGAATCACGCCCTCCCTCAGGCGCGATCGACCGCCCGTCTCCACCACGACGGATCTCAGCTGCGATTGAGCCGCTCCCGCAACTCTTTGCCCGCCTTGAAGAACGGCACATGTTTCGGCGGCACCCGCACCTGTTCGCCTGTGCGGGGATTGCGGCCGAGCCGTCCAGGCCGCTGCTTGACCCCGAAGCTGCCGAATCCTCTCAGCTCCACGCGATCGCCCCGTTCGAGGGCAGCCGCGATCTCCTCCAAGACAGTATTGACGATCCGTTCCACATCGCGGTGGTGGAGATGGGGATTTTCTTCCGCCAGCACCGCGATCAGTTCGGACTTGATCATGCCATCTGCTCCTCACCCCAAGGCGACCCTTTAAGCCATGCCGGGCGCCGATGCCGTTGCGCTGCCGCATCTCATATAAAAGCATACGCCCCAAGGCGCTTGCGGGTCAATCGTCAGGGTATGTGACTGCAGGCCGCGACTCTTGACCGTCCCTTACTCTGACGCCACTCTACCCCCCGCCAGGGGAGAGAAGAGGAAGAGTTTGCCATGTCGCCCACGCCGGTCCATCGCGCACCACACCCGATTTCCATGATCCGCAAGAAAGCCGCCACCCCGACCCGCGCCGGACAGATGGGCAGATGGCTGTGTATGGCCGTTCTGCTCCTGGCGGGGGCGAACGCATCCCGCGCCCGGGCTGCCGATGACGAGGCTCTGCGCGCCCGGCTGCATGACTTGGCGCAAGACATCCGCCAGATCATGGTGCCGATGCGCGATGGCGTACGGCTGTCCACCGACGTCTATCTGCCGAAGAATGCGATGAGCAAAAAGCTGCCCGTCATCTTCTGGCGCACACCCTATAACTACAATCCGCTCAAAGGCACACGGCTCAAATTCGCCTATGAAGCGGTCGCCCATGGCTATGCCTTCGTCATCCAGAACGAGCGCGGCAAGTTCTTCTCGGAAGGGACGTGGGAGATCCTCGGCCGACCGCGCACCGACGGCTATGACGCCCTCACCTGGATCGCGAAACAGCCCTGGTCGAACGGCCGAGTGGGCACCATCGGTTGCTCGTCCTCGGCCGAATGGCAGCTGGCGCTGGCGGCCATGAACCACCCAGCACACAAGGCGATGGTGCCGATGTCGGCGGGAGCGGGAATCGGGCGCGTCGGCCCTTACTGGGAACAGGGCAACTGGTATCGCGGCGGCGTCTTTCAGATGCTGTTCGCGCCCTGGCTCTATCAGAACCAAAACATCCAGCGGCCGATGTTCCCGGCGGATTTGTCGCGCGAGGACCGGGCGCGACTCGCCACCTGGTTCGATCTCGCCCCCCGCATGCCGCAAGTGAACTGGAAGCAGGCGATCCGCCATCTGCCGCTTGCCGATATCCTGCGCAATGTGAATGGTCCCACCGGCACCTATGAAGACTTCATCACCCGCACACCGGCGGATCCCGCCTGGTTTGCGGGTGGACTCTACCACGACAACGAAGACTGGGGCGTGCCGGCGTTGTGGTTCAACGCCTGGTATGACGTCTCGATGGGCCCCAATGTCGCACTCTTCAATCACATCCGCGCCCATGCCAGCGACCGCGAGGCGCGCGAGCATCAGTACATGATCATCGCGCCGGTGCTGCACTGCGCCTTCTTCCGCACGCAGAACCCGCAAGTGACCGGCGCGCGCAACATGGGCGATGCGCGCTTCGACTATGAAGGCCTGATCTGGGACTGGTTCGCCTATTGGCTCAAGGGTGAGAAGAACGACCGCATCGACCGTCTGCCCCATGTCCGCTATTACGCAATGGGTGAAAACCGCTGGCGGACGGCCGACCGCTGGCCACCGAAGGGCGCAAAAGAGATTGTCTGGTATCTCGACGGCGACGGGCCGGCCAATTCGCTCTTTGGTCATGGGCGGCTGTCGCGGCAGGTGCCGGGCAAACCGGTCCCCGACCGCTTCACCTATGATCCGATGAATCCCGTACCCTCGGTGGGCGGCGGTGTGTGCTGCACCGGCGGCGCGCAGGAAGGCGGGGCCGAGGATCAACGACCCGTGGAATCGCGCCAGGACGTGCTCGTCTACACCAGCCCGCCATTCGAAAAGCCGGTCGAAATCGCCGGACCGATCACGGTGACGCTCTATGTTTCTTCAGACGTGCCCGATACCGATTTCACCGCCAAGATTGTCGACGTCGCGCCCGATGGCACCGCATGGAACCTGGACGAGACGATCATGCGCGCCCGCTACCGGGAAGGCTATGACAAGCAGGTGTTCATGAAACCGGGCGAGGTCTACAAGGTCACGATGACACCGATGGTGACGGCGAACGTCTTCCTGCCCGGGCACCGGTTGCGGATCGAGATCTCGTCGAGCAATTTCCCGCGTTTTGCCCGCAATCTGAACACCGGCGGCCGCAACTATGACGAAACACAGCCGCGCATCGCCCACAACACCGTCTGGCGCGGGGGCCCGCATGCCTCGCATGTGCGGGTGACCGTCGTGCCCAGAACGGAAAAATAGAAAACGCGCCGCCTCGCCGCGGCTTTCAAGCCGCACGCCGGCCTTTTGCCGCCTGCAGCGCCTTCCAGACGCGGTAGGGGGTGGCGGGCATGTCGATATGATGGACACCGTCCGCCCACAACGCATCCAACACAGCATTGATCACCGCCGGGCAGGCACCGATCGTACCCGCCTCGCCACAGCCCTTCAGACCCAAAGGGTTGGTCCGGCAGGGAATTTCCCGATAGGTAAAATCGATCCGGCAGAGATCGGCGGCGTGCGGCAAGGGATAATCCATGAAACTGCCGGTCAGCAGCTGGCCGTCCTCGTCATAGAGCACCGCTTCGCCCAACGCTTGGCCGATGCCCTGCACGACACCGCCATGAACCTGGCCTTCGACAAGCAGCGGATTGATCACGACGCCGAAATCATCCACCACCGTGTAACGCACGATCGTCACGACGCCGGTCTCGGGATCGACCTCCACCTCCGCAATATGGCAGCCGTTCGGGAAGGTCGAAGCCTCCCGGCGATAGGTCGTTTTGATCTCGAGGCCGGCGCGCAGCGCCTCCGGCAGGGCATCGGCCCGTATGCGTGCGGCGGTCGCCAACTCGAACAGGCCGATGCGGCGATTGGCGGCGCGGGTGAAGAACTCACCGTCCGCATAGGCAATCGTCTCCGGATCGAGATCCGCCAGCGCCGCCCAGACGGCCCGCCCGCGTGCAACCAGCTCCTCAGCCGCCGCCACACAGGCATTGCCGATCATCTGCAGCGAACGCGAGCCGCCGGTACCGCCGCCTGTCGCCTTGCGCCGCGTATCACCCTGCACGACGGCAATCCGCTCGGGATCGATTCCCAAGCGGTCGGCCAGCACTTGGGGGTAAGCGGTCTCGTGTCCCTGCCCGTTGGATTGGGTGCCGACGTAGAGTTCGATCCGGCCGTCATCCGTGAAATGGAGTTCCACCTCCTCGGTCGGTGCGCCCAAGGTGCATTCCACGTAATAGGCCATGCCGATTCCGCGGCGCTTGCCTTGCGCCTCCGCGTGGCGGCGGCGGGCCGCAAATCCTACCCAATCGGCCCGCCGCATGGCCTCTTCCATGTTGCCGAGGAAGTCGCCGCTGTCATAGGTGGCGCCGGTCGCGTTGGTGTAGGGCATGGCCTCGGCGGGTACGAAATTGCGACGGCGGATCTCGTCCTGTGTCATGCCGAGCTCGCGCGCGGCCTGGTTCATCAGGCGCTCAAGCAGATAGGCCGCCTCCGGCCGCCCGGCGCCGCGATAGGCGTCCGTGGGCTGAGTATGGGTATAAACGCCGGGCACCTCCTGGAACACCTTCTCGATGCGGTAAGCGCCTGGGACCACTTGCAGCGGGGCGAGGGTGGCGAGCGGCGGCGCGTAGTTCGATGGGTAAGCGCCCATAT
>CAZJPA010000179.1:0-6222 GCA_964547755.1 uncultured Sphingomonadales bacterium | reverse complement strand
CGGTGTGTGATCGCTGTCGCAAGCAGCGGCGCACCCTGCTCCGTCTTCCATATCCTCGAGGGACCGCGAGCGCGACGGAGACAGAGAATGCTCAAACCGGACTGGCGCGACGATACGCCGATCTATCGGCAGCTCCAGGACAAGATCAAGGCGGCGATCTTGGAAGGCAGCCTGCGTGAAGGCGAACCCCTGCCGTCCGTGCGCACGGTCGCGGTTGAACTCGGGATCAACCCGCTCACGGCCTCCAAGGCGTATCAGGAGCTCGTGGCAGACGAGCTGGTCGAGCGCCAGCGTGGACTAGGGATGTTTGTCAAGGAGGGCGCGCGTCGCAAACTTCTGGAAGAAGAGCGCGTCCGTTTCTTGCGCAGGGAATGGCCGGAAGTGGTGGCCCGGATGCGCCTTCTCGGGCTCGATCCGCACGCCCTTCTGGCCGCGCTGCCGAGTGATGGGCAAGACAAGTCCTCCGACAAGGAGAATGACGGATTAGCGAATTGCGGCAAGGAACGGCGGCCGTGGATCGAGATGCGGCTCAAGAGGCTACGGCTGCTGCCGGAGCCGAGGTGCTGGTGCGCACCCGCGCGCTCGCCAAGCGCTATCGGGACGTCCAGGCGCTGCATCCGACCGATCTGGACATCCCATCAGGGCGGATCATCGGCATCGTGGGTCCCAATGGGGCGGGCAAGACGACGCTGCTCGATGCGATACTCGGTCTGATATCTTACGAGGGATCCGTGACTGTCCTGGGGCGTGAGCCCATACGCGAGCGGGCGCAGTTGATGCGTGATGTCTGCTTCATCGCCGATGTTGCGACCTTGCCGCGTTGGATGCGCGTGACAGACCTCTTGGACTATGTGGCGGGTGTTCACCCCGGCTTTTCGGTCGCACGCGCACAGGAGCTTCTTACCCGCACCGAAATTCCTCTGGCCAAGCGGATCGGCCAGCTCTCGAAAGGAATGATCACGCAGCTGCATCTGGCGGTGGTCATGGCCATCGATGCGCGTCTGCTGGTTCTCGACGAACCAACGCTGGGGCTCGACATTCTCTTTCGCAAGAATTTCTATACCGCCCTTCTTGAGGAATATTTTGATCACCGTCGCACGATCCTCGTGGCCACGCATCAGATCGAGGAGGTGGAGCACATCCTCACCGATGTCATCTTTCTGCGGCAAGGGCGTGTTCTCCTGTATGAGTCGCTGGAAACCTTGGACGAACGATTCGTGGAGCTCCTGACCGACGCCGCCGGCGCGGAACAGGCCAGGGCCTTGCGACCCATCGCCAGCCACCGCGCCCTCGGCCGGGTCTCCTTGATCTTCGATTCCCCGGATCGCGCGCGGCTGGAAAAACTGGGCGAGCTGCGCCGCGTGCCTCTTGCCGATCTTTTCGTCGCCCTCATGAAAGGAGACGAATCATGATCCGCACCGCCATTCCCGCCTTGCTGCGGCGGGAGCTGCTGGAAAACCGTGTCGCCTTTTTCTGGACGCCGGGCGTATTGCTGACGTTGATGCTGATTTTGCTGTTCGGCGGTTTGCTGGTGCTTGGCTGGCACGGCAATGAAGGCCAGATCGTATTCACGATGGGCGAGACGGTCGTTGAGGGCGCCAATGGCGTGAGCCTGCTGCTCCAGGAACTTGCAGACCACACGCCCGCCGAGCAGAAGCTTGTGGTCACCGCGCTGCTCCATGCTCTGGCTGTGCCAGCCTTTGTCGCGGTTCCCTTCGTCGTCTTCTTCACCCTTTTGTCCAGCCTCTACGAGGAGCGACGCGACCGGTCGATCCTGTTCTGGAAGTCGATGCCGGTGCCAGACTGGGCGGAAGTCGGCATGAAATTCTTGGCTGCGACTCTGCTTGCGCCTGCGATCGTGTTGGGCTTTGCGATCGTCGCGCAGCTTGCCGCCTGGCTGATTCTGGTGCTGGTGGCATGGGGTGTGGGTGCATCGCTCGTCCCTTGGACGACGGCTTTGCCGGTGGTCGCCTACCAGTGGCTGGTCATGGCGGTGGCGCTGGCCGTGTGGGCGTTGTGGGCGGCTCCGGTCTGGGGATGGGTGCTGTTCTGCTCGGCGTTCGCGCCGCGCAGTCCCTTCGGTTTCGCCGTCGTGCCGCCTATTGTGTTGCTGATCATCGAAGGCATGTTCTTCCGGACCCATCACTTTGCCGAATGGTTGGGCCGTCATCTGTTTGCCTTTCCGCTGATGCGCGGCTTTCCACAAGGCGAGGTGGGGGCGGACAGCCTGCTCGCGCTCAAGCTGGTCGATCTGATCGCCTCCTTGAGCGAGCCCGGGCTGTGGCTGGGGCTGGTGATCGCAGCCTTCTTCCTGGCGGCGGCGACTTGGCTGCGGCGCCATGCGCTTTGAACCTTGCCGCACAGGCTGTGTGAGGGCTGTCCCCCCTTGGGAAGACATCGGCCCACAAGACCATGAATGACAAGGCAGAAATGAGCGAGACAGCGAGGAGTCGGACCATGATGCAACAGGAATACTTCGTGGATCTTCTGTTCCAGGAAGCAGCCATGCCGGCCGGCCGGCCGGAGTCTGATCCGGAACGACAAGCGGGGGCCGAAGGCCAACCATCTGTTTTTGACACGCCTTTCGCCTTTGCTCTGATGCTCATCCGGCATGCACGGCGATCCCGTGGCATCACAGCGCCAAAACGGCGCATTGCTTGACCGGGCGGTGCCGACTGGTCCCTCCACCGCGCCGGTCCGCAATCCGGTTCGTGCATGCCGATGCGCAGGCCCGTTCCGACAGAAATGTCGGAGCGGGCCTTGCCATGGCGGGCTATGAGCCGTGTGCGGAGCTTTCCGCATCCGGAACGACTTCGCTTGTGGGTGGGCGCAGCGCCCACAGTGCGAGCGCGGCGGCTACCGAGACATTGAGGCTGTCAATGAGCGCATTTGCACCCGGCATCGCCAACCGCAGCTCCCAATCCAGCCGGCGGCGGGTCAGCGGACGAAGCCCCCTGCCTTCGGCCCCCAACACCAGCGCGAGGGGGACATCGCGCGGCGGCATGGCGCGGTGGTCATCCTCTTCAGCCTCGGCACTCAAGCCCACGCGCCAATAGCCCATCTCAGCCAACCGGTCGAGCGCACGGGCCAGATTGGGCACCCGCACCCAGGCGATGACGTCCAAGGCGCCGGCTGCGGCCCGCGCCAAGGCACCGCTCTCACCGGGGGCGTGGCGCGTGGTGGTGATGACACCCTCGGCACCCAGCAAGGCCGCACTGCGCAGGATCGCACCCAGATTGCGTGGGTCCTCCACGCGGTCGAGCACGAGCACACGGGCACAGGCGCTTCGGCGGGGCTTGAGGGACTCAAGAGGCGGCGAGGGCAAGGGGAGGGATTCCAACACACAGCCCTGATGCGGCACGGACGCATCGAGTAAGGCCGTCAGCTGCGCGCGCTCCATGAGCCGCACGGGCAACGCCGCCGGGAGAGGGGCGCCGACCGCCTGAAGATAGGCCAGGCCTTCCTTGGTCGCATAAAGCCGTCTCTTGCGCCGGCGCGGATTGACCAGCGCGGCGCGCACTGGGTGACGCCCATAGAGCAGGACCGGCGTTTTATCTTCTGCCCGGCGTTTGGTCTTGTCTCCTGCCTTCAAACCTGACGGCCGGGGGCGTCTGCTGAGCCCTGGCACACCGTTTCGGCCTTTTTCCTTATGGATGGTCATCGTCTTCGCATCATCTTCCCATCTGTCCCGTCATGACGCACAGGCTGCGCGAATCACATTTTTGGATCTGTGTCTTTGCCGGGTGTTTTCGATATATTTCGTCACCCATCTGTCTTGCCGGACATCCCACGGCCTCGCCAACACCTTGCATGATAGACAATCGGAGTTTGTTTTTGTGAGAGAATTCTCCATATCGGCACGGTGAACACGAAATGCGAGATGGCATATTTTGAAACACACTCTTGCTATCTTGGGCCGACTCGCGACAGAATGACACATGCGGTGACGGGGCGTTCGGTTCCGTCACGTGGAGGGCAGGGGGAGCAGATCCTGTCTGTTCCCGATCATCTTGGTGGAAAGGGTAAGTCAGGAGAGGTCCTATGAGCAAGCAACCCTTCCTTCTCGACCTGCATGACGAGGTCTATCCGCAGATCCGGGCCCTTCGCAATGAAGAGCTGGCGCGGGTCGGCGGCGGCCGGGAAACGGGCGGCTGTCTGAACACCGTCACCGTGACGCCGGACCATGATGGCGGCGATGACGGCCCGGATGAATGGTGCGAGAAGGCCATTCAATAGCGGGGGAGGGAGCCGACGCCTGCGTGCGTCTTCTTCCGTAAGGGCTGGCGGGAGCGGGATCGAGCGGTCGCGCGATCTCCCGCCGGCCCATTGCGCCACAAGCCGCCGGCAGGCGGTGTGAACGCCGGAGATGTCCGCCTGCCTTCCCGCTCATGTCACAGGCCGGCAGGCGGAGGGAGGGCGTGCAGAGCTTTCGGGCGGTCGGCGGGCAGGCGATTTTCACAGGTATTCCGCCACAATGCCCATTCGGTCGCAGGCAAAGAGAGGGAGGGGGCATGGGAACCATCCTTATTTTGGGCACCGCGCGTGATCCACATGTGGCCCGGGTCGCCCGAGCGTTGGACGCGCAGGGCGTTGAGGCGATCGTGGCCGACTATCTCCGTCAGATCGCCATCGACTTCCGGATGGACAGGGCAGGGCGACATGTGCTGCGGATTGGGGGACGAAGTCTCGACGAGCCCTTCCTGATCTGGGACCGTCTCAAGTTGATTCCCGGCTCACCCCTGTTTCCCCCGGGAGAAGAACGCGAGGCGGATTGGTGTGCCATGGAATGGCGCGCCTTCTTCCGGCTGGTGACAGGGCTGTTTCGGGACCGTGTCTACAACACGCTCGAGTCGCGCAGCTGTCTGGTCAAGCCTTATCAGCAGATGCTGGCGGCCCGCGCCGGCTTTCTGGTTCCGACCACCGTCATCGCAACACGCAAACGCCCTCTCCAGCGCTTTGCGCGCGAGATGGGAGCCTGCATCATCAAATCCCTGTCCGCGGGCAAGGTGCGGCCGCGTCCACACGAGCAGCCTATTCCCTACAATATCTTCACGCTCCCACTGGACTCCGCCACGCTGGGCAAGGCCGATGCCAAAAGCTTTCGGCTCGCCCCCCATTTCGTGCAGGAGCGGATCGAGAAGGATCACGAACTGCGGGTGGAGATCGTTGGCCGGCAGGTCTTCGCCTTCCGGATCGATTCCCAGAAGGTTTCGCATGGCCGGATAGATTGGCGACATGCGATCGGCGAGGTCTCCTTTGAACCGGTGGCGGTTTCGACCGAGCTGCGCAACAAGCTGCTGACTTTCATGGAGGCCTTCGGACTGTTTTTCGGTGGCGCGGATATCGTTGTCGATCCCCTGGGGCGCCATTGGTTCATCGAGTGCAATCAGGATGGTCAATGGGCCTGGCTCGACGATATCGTCGACGGCGCCATCACCCAGGCATTCGCGGCGGAATTCGTCCGGGAACTGGCGCATCGTTTTCCGAGAAATGTGGAAACGGACGCGCCCATCGCCGCCGCCTCGGCAGGCTGACGAGACGCAGTCATTCCATCAGGGGGTAACACCGCACGGGCGGCCTTGCGCCAGGGGCTGACCGCGTCGCCGCGTCGCCGCGCCTCTTGACGGGTGGGCGCGCTCTTCCTTTATCAGCCGTGCCGGGAGGCGGTTTCCGTCTTCTGGTGGAGCGCTGTATTGCGAATGGCTTGCGGGCTGTTGACAGCGCGGGGCTTTTTCGCAATATGCGCCGCACCGAGACCGCGTGCGAACGTTGGCCGTGGCGCACGGGCCCTATGCGCTCTTGGAGATGATTGCGGAGGGGTGGCCGAGCGGTCAAAGGCAGCAGACTGTAAATCTGCCGGGTTTATCCCTACGTAGGTTCGAATCCTACCCCCTCCACCATTCCATCGCTTCAAGAGCGGCAGGGCGCGCCGTGGGGAGCGGGCGCAGGTTCGGGATGGTGAGGCGTTCGGGCAGGATGGCCGTTTCTATGCGGGCGTAGCTCAATGGTAGAGCCCCAGCCTTCCAAGCTGGTAGTGCGGGTTCGATTCCCGTCGCCCGCTCCAGGTTTCGATCAGGCCCGAAAGAAGCAGGACGGCCGGTCAGCAGGGTGATCGGTGGCAGGTGTAAAGAGCGCAGCAGATTCAGGACGGACAAGCGGGAAGGCATGTAGCGATGTCGAAGGAGAAGTTTGAGCGGACGAAGCCGCATGTGAATGTTGGGA
>CAZJPA010000178.1:0-6245 GCA_964547755.1 uncultured Sphingomonadales bacterium | reverse complement strand
CCCAGTGGAATGGCGCTCGTCAACCGCATTCTGGAACAGCAGTATACGGTGTTCAATCATTCGCCCAATGGCGTCTACCTCCTCCATGGCCTGCCGAAGCTGTTCGGCGGCGATTCCCGCTTCGCCCCCCTGCCTGCCCATTTTGCGGATCTGGCCGCGATTACGCCGCAAGAGGTCTCCGGGTTCATGCAGCCGTTGCTCAAGAGCGAATTTCTGGAACTGAGCATCGTCGGCGATATCACGCCAGAGGCCGTGCGCGAGGCGCTGGCCGGAACCGTGGCCGCGCTGCCGGCACGTGCCGCCGAGCCCAGCCGTCTGACCTATCTGCCGACTCCATGGAATGGAGAAGGACAGACGGTGCGGCTGACCTATGCCGGCAAAGATGTCGGCAGCCGTGTGGTGCTGAGCTACCCTCTGCTGAGCGCCCATAGTCGCAAGCAGGCGGTCGCCTTCGACATTCTGGCCGCCGCTCTGGCGATCACGGCGCGCGAACGCGTGCGCGAGGATGCCGGCCTGTCCTATTCGCCCTCGGCCGGTGCCCAGCTCGACCGGCGCGCCGGCTATCGCGGTATCCTGCAGTTGACGGGCGACGGCCCCAGTGGAGCGAGCGAGAAGGTGGCGACGTCGCTGGCCGATCTCCTCCACGAGTTTGCCGGCCGCACGATGGATGCAGATCTTCTGCGGCGCGCCAAGGAACCGGTGCTCAAGCAAATCGAGAAGATCCGCGACACCAATGCGAGCTGGCTGACGACGGTGCTGGATGGGCTCGCGCGCGATCCTGATCGCCTCCATCGCCTTGAGACCGCCCGGACGCTGGTGATGGCCACCGATGCCGAAGCCATCCGCCGCGCGGCTGAGATGGTCCTCGCGCAAGCCCCACATCCTTGGCGCTTTCTGATCGAGCCGGCGCAGCCGGCCGCCACCCCCGACAGAAGGTCTCCCTGAACACCGAAGACCGGCAAGAGAGGGGCAAAGAGGGCAGAAACGACCACCGCCTCTCTGGCCACATGGATCGTCAGCGGCCACAACCGCACACACCGGTCATTTTTCACGTCGTTCGCCGACTTGATCGGCGAACCCATCCGGCGACGTTGATGTCTCCGTGCTGGGTGTTTGCCCCGCTTCCTGCTGGACCAGAGCGGAGGAGAAGAGACGATCAGTCCCCCGCGCCGGGATTTTCCGAAAAATACTTCTCGAACTTGCCCTCCTCACCCTTATGGGCGTCGGCATCGGGCAGGGGATCCTTCTTCTGCGTGATATTGGGCCAGACTTCAGCATATTGCGCATTGAGCTCCAGCCACTTCTCCAGCCCGTCTTCGGTGTCGGGCAGGATCGCCTCGGCCGGGCATTCCGGTTCGCAGACGCCGCAGTCGATGCATTCATTGGGATTGATGACGAGCATATTCTCGCCTTCATAGAAGCAATCGACCGGACAGACCTCGACACAATCCGTATACTTGCACATGATGCAGGCTTCAGTGACGACGTAGGTCATGGGTATCGCTCTCTTGTTTCTCTCTGCATTCACGACGCTACGGGGAGATACCCCACCATCCCCGCAGCTGGTGACCGGCTGCCCGTGCAGGCTCGTTTTCCGCCGCCGCTTCGCTTAGCCGAAGCCTGTCCGCTTGGCAAGCGGGATGTCTACCGACAGCTGCGCCCCCCTCAAACAGATGGCGAATGCTCAACGCCAAGCTGTCCCCGAATCTGACGGTGCACCCTGCCCCGCTCCCGATCCGGCACGTAGAGAAGCCCCGCAACGCGCCGAATGAGCTGATCTTCCAGCGGATCCAAGCGCCCATCCGCATAGGCGACGGCAAACAAATGGGCGATGACGTCCACCCGCTCAGACAAAGGCACGCTGTCCTTGAGCGTCTTCGTCCAGGCCAGGATCTGCACGGACTGGGATATGAGTGTTTCGGCCCGGCGTATCAGCGCTGTCACCTGCTCGCGCCTCAGTCCACGCCGCGCGAGCAGCCTGGCGATCATCTTGCGCTCTTCCTCATCGATCCGGCCATCTGCGGCGGCCGCCTCCATCAGCAGACAGGTGAGGGCCAGATCGGCTTCGCAATCACCGGCCAGGCTGTTTTCATCGTCGCTCAGAGCCGTACGGAGTCGGGACAGCATGGTCTCCCACATCGCATCCTCCTTTCCTTGCCCCCAAGAGCGCCTGGCGCGCAGCCGGTCTATCCCCCGCGCGCCTTGAGCGCCGCCAGGGCCCGCCGCGCCTTCTTGTCCGGCCGGTGCTCCGGATGGGGCGCGGGCGGCTTGCGACAACGCTCCTGCCGGGCCAGCACCGCATAGAGATCGCGGGCGAGAGTCGCCGACAGTCGTCGGGCCGAAAAGCCCGTCACCTGCACGACCACGATTTCATGATCCCGCGCGATCGTCAGCACCTCGCCCGCCCGCAGGCTGCGCGCCGGCTTACGCAGCGGCTGGCCGTCCATACGCACGCGCCCCTGCCGCACCATGCGCGCGGCCAGGGTGCGGCTCTTGAAGAACCGCGCGACATAGAGCCATTGATCGAGCCGCTGCCCCTCGCTCACCGTCGCTGCTCCTTTTGCTCTCGCTTACGCGACGGGGCGTCCACCTGTTGCGCCTTCCCCCGCTCACGCCGGATGAGCTCCTTCTTCAGGTCGATGAGCACCGCAAAGGGGGAGTGCCGGGCGGTGTCGGTCGCTTTGGGACGATTTCTGCGCTTGTGCGGATCGCGCGTTGGCGGCTCCGTCTTCTCGGCCTTTCGCTGCGTTCCGGCAGGAGATGCCGTCGTCCGCTTGCGCCGGCCTCTGTCCTTCTTGGGGCGGCGTTCCGTCTTCCCCCGCCACCCCTGCCAGAAGAAGACGATGCGTTCCTGCGCGCTTTCGCCCGCTTCCTTGCCCTCCACTTGCACCGGCTGGCTGATGCACTTGTGCCCGTAGCCCAGCAGACGCATGACGGAGACGATCTCCTCCCGCCGGCAGCCGATCAGACTGATCTCATCACCATCCAGAGCGAACCAAGCGCCATTCTGGCCATAGGGCCGGACCCGCCGAGCCAAACGCTCGAGCATATCCACCCGCACGGCCCGACCCGGCGCGATCGGCAGATAGCCGAGCCTTCTGTACAGCTCATCATCCACGTCTTTCGGCATCGAGGTCGTCACCTCACCGGGCGGCGGCAGGCGGACCGGCCCGCGGCCGTCTCGACCGAGCGCCCACAACAGGGCCCGCAATCGCATCGCCTCGGGCTTGAGCATGGCCGGCAGAAACACAGTCGTCACCCCGAAGTGAACACCGACTTCCCGCAACAGGCGCCGATCGCGGGGCAGGAGCCGAGACAACTCGGCCCGCAAAGCCTGACGGGAGACCACGCCCAGTTCCTCCTCCAACCGAAAGGCAATCGCCCGGCCGGCCGCCGACAGCCCCACGCTCCCCCCATCCGTCTTCGCCGATGCCGATCCCGCGCCTGCCGGGCCGTCTTCTCTGAGCGCACGCAAGACGAACAGCGGCTCCAACCGCTGTCGCAGCCAGGCGTGCAACCAATCCTCCAGACGCCGGCTCAGCACCGCCGCCTGGTCGGCCGCAAGTGCCAGATCGGGTACCAGCCGCACGATGGGCCGCAGTGGATCCGCTCCCTTGTCCAGAACCGCAAGCGGCGCTCCCCGCCACATGATCCGCACGGCCCCCGCCTCTTCTTCCGGAAGGGCCAGCGCGAGCGCCGTTTCTCCTATGGCCATGAAGGCCTTGAAGCGGCGCGCGATCTCTGCCTTGATCGCTTTCTGTGCGAGCTTCTCGCGCAATCTGCGATCGGGATCGCCGTCACTGGCCAGCGGCCGCAGACGCAAGCCTTCGATCCGCGCGATCGCCGTGCCATCGACCGTGACCAGGCCATCGTCGCCGATCCGGACCGGCACCTCCGCCTTCTCCCGCAACCGGCGCATCAACACGGACAGGCGACGATCCACGAAGCGGTCGGAGAGCACGCGATGCAGCGCATCCGACAGGCGATCTTCCACCGCCCGCGCCTGCTCCGCCCAAGCGGCCGCGTCCTCGACCCAATCGGCCCGATGGGTGAGGTAGGTCCAGATCCGGATGCGCGCGATCCGGTCGGCGAGCATCTCGATATCGCCGGCCACATTGTCGATTCGCCGAATGGCGCGGGCGATCCAGTCTTCCGCAATCCGCCCTCGTTCGGCAAGCGAAAGATAGAGGCGTTTGACGAGTGCGGCATGGCGCCCGACCGTCGTCTGGCGATAATCCGGCAGACCGCAGACCTCCCACAACAGACGCAGCCGGTCCGGGGTGGTCAGCGTCGGTCGCACGTCGGGATCACCGAGCAGCAATCTGAGGCAGATCTCATCAAGCGCATCCTTGACCCGCACGAGCTCCGGCCGCGGCGGCGGTGCCTCGAGTGCCTTCATGAGCCGCACAGGCGACTGGAAATCCAGCTCGTTGTTGCGCCAGACGAGCTTTCTCAAGCGAACGAAGCGGTGGTTTTCGACGCGCGAGACGATGGGGGCGGGGATCGGCGACGTCGTATCGGCGAGGGTGGAGAACGTCCCATCGTCCATGTAGCGGCCCGCCCGGCCGGCGATCTGGGCGATCTCGGAAGCGAGCAAAGGGCGCTCCCGCTCGCCATCGAACTTGTGGAGGCTGGCGAAAGCGACATGGGCGATATTCATGTTGAGCCCCATGCCGATCGCATCGGTGGCGACAAGGAAGTCCACCTCTCCGCTCTCGAACAGCTGCGCCTGGGCGTTGCGCGTGCGCGGACTGAGCGCGCCGAGAACGACCGCCGCTCCCCCGCGCCTGCGGCGCAGAATCTCCGCCAGAGCATAGACCTCTTCGGCCGAAAACGCGACGACAGCGCTGCGGCGCGGAAGACGCTTCAACTGCTCAGGAGAAACATGACGCAGCGTCGAAAACCGGCTACGGCGTTCAATCACGACGTCCGGCAGCAGACGCTTGAGCACCGAAGCGATGCTGTCGCTGCCGAGAAACACCGTCTCCTTCATGCCCCGTGCATGCAGGAGACGGGCGGTGAAGACATGGCCGCGCTGGCGATCAGCGGCCAGCTGAATCTCGTCGACCGCAAGAAAGTCCACCGGCGTGCCGATCGGCATCGCCTCGACGGTTGCGACCCAATATTGGGGCTGGGCGGGAACGATCTTTTCTTCACCCGTGACCAGCGCCACGCGTGTCGGGCCTGCGCGTGAGACGATACGGTCGTAGACTTCCCGGGCGAGCAGCCGTAAAGGCAGACCGATCATGCCGCTGCGATAACCAAGCATGCGCTCGACCGCGGCATGGGTCTTGCCCGTGTTCGTCGGTCCGAGAATGGCGGAGACGCGCGCGCTCATCACCGAAATACTTGCACCTTCGTTGCCCTTGGGGGCGATCCTCTTTGCTTGCCGGCACAATAGTGGCAGAATGCGCCAAGACCAAGCGCCTTGGCTGGGGAGGAACCACACCATGCCCCGATCGATCGCATCGCTAAAACGGCTCTCTATCGCGATCCTCGCTCTCGTGATGGTGGACGCAGCACTGGGAAGCAGCGGGGCGCGGGCTGCGGAAGAAGCGCCCATCGTCGGCACACGGCGAGCCTTGTCGATCGTCGATTGGCTCGACTGGGAGCGGGCATCCGACGTCCAGATCTCACCGGACGGGCGCTGGATCGTCTACACACGTCTATCCATCGACAAATACAATGACCGCTGGCGCCGCAGTCTGTGGATCCTGGCGCCTGGGCGCGGGCGGCATGAGGAACTCGTCGCCGGCACCGGCGCCCGCTGGTCACCTGACGGGTCGTTGATTGCCTATATCGGTGCTGACGCCGACGATACGGAGCGCGGCACCGAGATCTTCGTCCGCCGCATGGATGACAGCGCCACCACGACCCAGGTCACCCATGGCGCAGATCATCCCCGCAATCTCGCCTGGTCGCCCGATGGCCGCTTTCTCGCCTTTCGCGCCCGTGTGCCGCGCGAAGACGAGCGCCAGGCCATCCTGCCGGTGCCGGGCCGGCCGGCGGACGCAAAATGGACTCCGGACCCCGATGTGATCGATCGGCTGCATTATCGTGTTGATCGGGTGGGACGCGTGCGGTGGTACACCCATCTGTTCGTCGTGCCCGTGGACGGCGGTACGCCGCGGGATCTCACACCAGGGCCCTATGACGTCGGGGCGCGCGCGGTGGGCGCGATCGACATCGGCATCCAGGTAGCGTACTTTCGGATCCATTTCTTTAAGAATTAAACCGCTCTGCCC
>CAZJPA010000177.1:0-6411 GCA_964547755.1 uncultured Sphingomonadales bacterium | reverse complement strand
GACACCATCCTCGGTATTCGTGACAACTCCGAACCTGGAGACGTGATTGTTGCCTTCAATGGCAAGGAAGTCGAGGACAATGACGATCTCGTGCGCGCGGTATCGGATGCCGGCATCGGCGTGAAGGTCAGCGTGGACGTCTTGCGTGACGGCAAGCGGCTCACCTTGCAGCTGACCACCACCGAGCGGCCCAAGAGCCTGGTTCTGGGCGAGCGGGAAGAAGAGGACAAGGCCGTCCCCAGCCCTGAGGCGCCGAAATCCGTGGCGCGGACGTTGGGGGTGCGCCTGTCCAATCTGACGCCGGCGATGCGCGCACGCTTCGATATTCCCGACAGCGTGAAGGGCGTGATCGTGACCCGCGTTTCCCAACGGGCGGCGATGCGCGATGTGCGGCCGGGCGATATCATCACCGAAGTCTCCGGCACACGCGTGGACTCGGTCACCGATGTCGCCAACGCCGTGGCGGCGCTCGAGAAGGAAGGGCGCAAGGCGGTGCTCCTGCGAATCCTGCGCGGAGACCAGGCGCTATTCCGCTCGATCCCGCTGCCGGAAAAGAAGACGGAGAAGTAGCGGTAATACTATCTTTGTTACAGTCTATGGGCGCGGTGTTTGGCCAGAATTCTGGAGCTGGCCGGCGCCGCGCCTTTCCATGTGTGGAGAGCTGCCGGTAGGCGACTGGCTGCCATCTTTCTCCGTTGGTGTTTGCTAGGAAAAGAAGGGGGGAACGGGGCACAAACGGTTGAAGAGGCGAAGGAACAAAGGCTCAGTCGGTCGCCATATCCTCGATCGGCAGGGATTCGAGCTTGGAGAGCAGCAACGAGAGAATGGCGATTTCCTCGGTAGTGAGTGCTGCGAGCAACGCCTTCTCGAAGGCCCGCGCCAGCGGCACCACCTCGCGGTAGACCGCCCGCCCGCCTGTGGACAGGGCGAGCACCGAACGCCTCCGGTCATCGGGCGCAAAATGGCGCTCCAGCAACCCCTTCTTCAAGAGCCGCCGGACCGCGCGCGAAACCGCGACCTTGTCCATCGCCGTGCGTTCCGCCACCTCTCTTGCCGAAAGTTCCGGACGCTCCCCGAGAACCGCCATGATGCGCCACTCCGGGATCGACAAGTCGAAGCGCTCGGAATACAGCGTCGCGATCGCACGGCTGATGCGGTTGGACAGCGTCGCCAGCCGGTAAGGAAGAAAAGCTTCCAACACCAGCGGCGACTCACGATCCGTGGTCCCGGGGCGTGCCGGTGCATCGGAATCGGGCAAGGTGACCGGCCCCGTCCTCATGGTGGTGCGTTCCATCTGCAACGCTCCTGATCGGTGCTCGCTGCGGCCCTTTTTCCGGTCAGCCCATAGGAAGCGGGCGGCCCATGGGAAGCGACCGGTTCAGCCGGCCTTCCTGCGGCGCATCCACACGCAAACAGTTTCTCTTGAAACTATCTGCGCGCCCGTCTATGATAGTTTCAGATGAAACGGAAAACCAGCCCCGCAGGTTCTGTGCCAAGGGCTCTGTGGGTAGAGGTGTTCAAGCGCATGGAAAGAGGCGCGTCACCCGGCTGGTTCTCAGATGTGGAAAGGAGACGGGAGAGATGGCCACAATCACCGAAGCCAATCCGATGGGCACAGACGGCTTCGCCTTCGTGGAATTCGCGGGGCCCGACCCTGAGGCGCTGCGCGATCTGTTCGAACGGATGGGATTTGCGCGCATCGGCCGGCATCGGGCGCGTGATATCACGCTGCATGCTCAAGGTGACATCCGCTTTCTCGTGCATGGCGAGAAGACGGGCTTTGCCGCCGATTTCGCGCGCGCCCATGGACCGAGCGCTTGCGGCATGGGCTTCCGTGTCGCCGATGCCGAAAAGGCCTACGTGCGGGCGGTGTCGTTGGGCGCGGAAGGCGATGAGGCGGATGATCGCGCGCTCGATCGGCCGGTGATCCGCGGCATCGGTGGTTCACGGCTTTATCTCGTCGATGGCGACACGCCGGACATGGCGGCCTGGAGAGACGAATATCTGCTCGTGGACGACTGGCAGGCACGGATGGCGGCTGCAGGTGCGGGGCTTAAGGTCATCGACCACCTCACCCACAACGTTCGCTACGGCAATATGGACAAGTGGTATGAGTTTTATCGGCGTCTCTTCAACTTCCGCGAGATCCGCTATTTCGATATCGAGGGGCGCTATACAGGGCTTGTGAGCCGCGCGCTGGCCAGTCCCTGCGGACGAATCATGATCCCGATCAACGAGTCCGATGATCCGAAAAGCCAGATCAACGAATACATCGAAGAATATAACGGTGAGGGCATCCAGCATATCGCGCTGCTGACCGGTGATATTTATGCCTCCGTCGACCGCCTGCGCGAGATCGGTCTGGAATTCCAATTCACGCCGGACACCTATTACGAGAAGGTGGACGCCCGGGTCCCGGGGCATGCGGAATCCGTGGCGGAGCTCCAGCGGCGGCGGATCCTGATCGACGGCAGCCGTGAGGACGGATTTCTGCTGCAGATCTTCACGAAGACCGTCATCGGGCCGATCTTTTTCGAAATCATCCAGCGCAAGGGCAACACGGGATTCGGCGAAGGCAACTTCCAGGCGCTTTTTGAGTCGATCGAGGAAGACCAGATTCGGCGCGGCTATCTGAAGCCGGAGGAGGTGGAGGCCTGACGCCATTCCCACCGCCGGCGCACCGCTGCGCCGGAGCAGGGCAGGGTAGAGGAGACAAGCGATGCGCAAATGGCTGAGTTTTCCAAAGACCGAAGGGCGGGCCTCCCGGCAGGCACACTGCGATCTGCCGGAGGGGGCTTATGAGCGCGAAATGGGGCGCGAGGGCTTCTTCGGTCCGGCGACCCACATCTACCATGCCCATCCACCCACCGACTGGATTGATTTCGAGGGGCCCCTGAAGCCGCATGCCTTCGACTTCAACCGTCTGGACGGCGAAATGGGATCGCCATTCGCGGCGCCGGATCTGCTGGTGAACCCGCATGTGCGCATCCGTTTCTGGGCGACGGCGGAGAAGATGGATCATCTCGTGCGCAACGGCGATGGTGACGAGCTGCTGTTCGTGCATGAGGGCGAAGGTGACGTCTTCTGCGATTTCGGCCACCTCACCTACCGCGAGGGCGACTATATTGTTCTACCGCGCGGCACCATGTGGCGAATCGAACCGAGGCTGCCCAGCCGCATGCTGCTGGTGGAGGCTACGAATGCCGCTTACCAGTTGCCCGAGAAGGGGCTCGTCGGCCCGCATGCGATCTTCGATCCGGCCTGTCTGGACGTGCCGCGTCTCGACGAAGCCTTCCGTGCCCAACAGGCGGAAGGCGGGCGCTGGCGGGTGGTGGTAAAAAAGCGCGGCGCGCTCACCACCATCACCTATCCGTTCAATCCGCTCGATGCCGTGGGCTGGAAGGGGGATCTGGCGCCGGTGAAGATCAATTGGCGCGACATCCGGCCGCTGATGAGTCATCGCTATCATCTGCCGCCGTCTGCGCATACCACCTTCGTCGCCAACCGTTTCGTCGTGTGCACCTTCGTGCCGCGGCCGATCGAATCCGATCCCGGCGCGTTGAAAGTGCCCTTCTATCGCTCGAATGACGACTACGACGAATTCATCTTCTATCACCGCGGTCAGTTCTTCAGCCGCGACAATATCAAGCCCGGCATGACGACGCTGCATCCATGCGGCTTTCCGCACGGACCGCATCCCAAGGCCTTCGAGGCGGGGCTGAAACATGCCCGCAAAGAGACCGACGAGGTGGCCGTGATGATCGACACCCGCGATGCACTGGAGATCACGCCGACGGCCGAGGAGATCGAGTGGACGGACTACTGGTTGTCCTGGGGCGGGCGCAGCCGTTATCAACAGGCGGCGGAGTGATGATGCGCGCCGATCCCACGCGCGGATGCCAAAGCGGGAGAGGAATGAATGAAGCTTGCAAGCCTGAAGCACGGACGTGACGGGCGGCTCGTCGTGGTGAGCCGGGACCGTGAGCGTATGGCCGATGCGACAAGCATCGCGCCGACGCTGCAGGCCGCACTCGACGACTGGCGGAATGTGGCGCCGAAGCTCCAGGATTTGTCGGATGCGCTGAATGCCGGTGAAATTACAGGCGAGGCCTTTGACGAAACGCTCTGCGCTTCGCCTCTGCCGCGCGCCTACCAGTGGGCGGACGGCTCGGCCTATGTCAATCATGTCGAACTCGTGCGCAAGGCCCGTGGCGCAGAGATGCCGCCCAGCTTCTGGGAAGACCCCCTCATGTATCAGGGCGGTTCCGATGCCTTCCTGGGCCCGCGTGACGACATTCCGGTCGCCGACACCGCCTGGGGCGTCGATTTCGAGGCCGAGATCGCTGTCATCACCGACGACGTGCCGATGGGGATCACGGAAGAGGACGCCGGCGCGCATATCACGCTGCTGATGCTGGTGAACGACGTCTCGCTGCGCAATCTGATCCCGGCCGAGCTCGCCAAGGGCTTCGGCTTCTTTCAGTCGAAGCCGTCATCGGCCTTTTCGCCGATCGCGCTTACCCCCGATGAACTGGGCGAAGCCTGGGACGGCGGCAAAGTCCATCTGCCGCTGCGCTCCTGGCTCAACGGCACGCTTTTCGGCTGCCCGGACGCGGGCACCGACATGACGTTCTCCTTCCCGCGGTTGATTGCCCATGCCGCACGCACCCGGCCGCTCGGTGCAGGCACGATCATCGGTTCGGGTACCGTCTCGAATCGTGATCCGGACGGGGGACCGGGGCGGCCGATCAGCGAAGGCGGCGTGGGTTACAGCTGCATCGCGGAAATGCGTATGGTCGAGAAGATCCTGACCGGCGAGATGAAGACCCCCTTCATGGCTTATGGCGATACTGTGCGCATCGAAATGCTGGATGAGGCCGGCAACAGCCTGTTCGGCGCCATCGAGCAGACGGTCGTGCCCTACGAAGGACCGTGAGCGCCTGTGTTCCGGTGATCAGTCTCAGTGATCGGTCATCAGTTATCGGTCATCGGTCATCAGTGATCCGTGCGGCGCATGACGATTCAGTGATCGGTGACTGGTGATCAGTGATCAAATAATCCCCGGCGGCGAATGACGCAAAAGGAGCAGCCGGGATAGATTCGCCGGATAAACCGGCGAATGACGATTCGGTTATCGATGATCAGTCATCGGTGATCAGAACCGAAAGCGGCGAACGATGTTGATGGGGAAAGAAGGTCGTCACACACCTGCCTCTCTCCAATAACCGATGACCGATCGCCAATAACTGATCTCCGATCACCGGTCACTGATCACTGGAACGTCACCCGCCGGCACGCTCTGCTCCTCGTCACTCGCGTCATCTCCCCCTCGTCATCCGCCGACCCCGGGTCTTGGCCCGGGGCAGGCTTGATCGGCGGGTCCGTTTCCCCCCTCGTCATCCGCCGGCTCGACCGGCGGGTCCGTTTCCTTCTCTTCGTCATCCGCCGACTTGATCGGCGGATCCAGCGGGAAGGGAAGACAGCACCCAGCGCCGGGATTGTCTCACCGCCGGATGGGTTCGCCGGTCAAGCCGGCGAACGACGCGAAAAGAGCAGCCGGGATAAGTTCGCCGGTCAAGTCGGCGAACGACGCGGGAAGAAGAGCGACAGCTGCCGGCTGGATTCGCCGGATCTGCCGGCGAACGACGATTCGGTGATCGGTGACCGGTGATCAGTGATCAGCCATCCCCGCGGCGAAGGAGGCGAAAAAGAAGCGTCCGCCGCCCATACGCCACCTTCTCAAACTGAGTTGATGACGATTCGGTTATCGGTGACCGGTCATCCGTGATCAGCCATCCGTGTGGCGCATGACGATTCAGTGACCGGTGATCTGGGCGGCGAAAGACGCAAAAAACTATGGCATCCGCCGGCTCTTCTCCCATCGTCATCCGCATCGTATTCATATGGGGCGGCACCCATGCGGATCGGTTTCGCTGGGGAGGTGCTTCGGCAAAGGGACAGGGCGTTTCCTTCAGAAACCTTTTCTCATGCGTTCGATCGGCGGGTAAGCGTCGGGGGGTATTGTTCTGCGCGGGATCGCCTTTTCTCCCCTTGCCATCGCGCGCACGAATGCGCACATTCCCAGCACGAGATCCTGCTTCAGGGCAGGTCTCGGCGGTGCGAACCAGCGGGAGAAGGCCATGGCGGATGAGCGGCTGCGGTTGAAGGCGCTGAGCAAGGAGGATCTGGCCGTCATTTCGGCGATGGTTCAGGATGCTGTGCTCAAGGTCGCCGACATGGGGTTCGACGCGCGCCGCCATTGCTTTGCTATGGTGATGAACCGCTTCCGCTGGGAAAAAGTCGCGCCCGCCCTTGGCCGCGGCAGGCAGGAGCGCAGCCTGCCCGGATCCCCACTAACCTATGAATTTTTATCTTGCTAGTCTCTTATTCTCTATCACCCCCCCCCAAAAA
>CAZJPA010000176.1:0-6456 GCA_964547755.1 uncultured Sphingomonadales bacterium | reverse complement strand
CGGCGGGCGAGGTGATCGAGGGCAAGTTCGACGACAATTTTCCGCTGGTGGTGTGCTGCGCATACGGCCCGTCGAGGTGCTTCGGCAAGAATAGCAGACGGGCGCGCAAACGAAGGCCACACCGGGCAGGGCGCCGTTTTCCCCATCCCCGGCGCAAAGAAAGGCGCGGCCATCCTTCTGCGGGGGACGAGAAAAGGAAAAAAGGCCGGCTGTGGGCCTTTCGCATGCGTCCTGCTTCCTCTTGTGGTGGTGGGGACCGGTTTCGATTGCGGAACCGCGCGCCTTGCTCGTCTCTTGAAGAGAGCGGCATTGCAGAGCAAGCGGGTGCGGGGGCCGATCGGCTTGACGCCGGCAGGCCACTGCGCCAAGAGCAGAAACGGCAACCCCTCGCATACACTTGCACATGCTTGATGGCAGGAGACGGCAGAAGGCGGGAAGTGACATGGCGAACAAGGTTTACGAAAACGCAGCGGCTGCGCTCGACGGCCTGTTGTTCGACGGCATGACGATCATGGCCGGCGGCTTCGGCCTGTGCGGCATTCCAGAGAATCTGATCCTGGCCATCCGGGATTCCGGCGTGAAAGATCTGACCGTGATCTCCAACAACTGCGGCGTGGATGACTGGGGGCTCGGGATCCTGTTGCAGACGCGTCAAATCCGCAAGATGGTCTCGTCCTATGTCGGGGAAAACAAAGAATTCGCGCGTCAGTATCTGGCCGGCGAACTCGAACTCGAATTCAATCCCCAGGGCACGCTGGCCGAGCGTATCCGTGCCGGCGGCGCCGGCATTCCTGCCTTCTACACGCCCACGGGTGTCGGCACCGTCGTGGCGGAGGGCAAGGAAACGCGGGAGTTCGACGGCCGAACCTATGTGATGGAGACGGCCTTGCGGGCGGATCTCGCCATCGTCAAGGCCTGGAAGGGCGACACCCAAGGTAATCTCGTCTATCGCAAGACCGCCCGCAACTTCAATCCGCTGATGGCAATGGCCGGTCGCGTGACGGTGGCCGAGGTCGAAGAGCTCGTCGAACCCGGCGCGATCGACGGGGACGCGGTGCACACCCCTTCCATCTTCGTGCAGCGGATCATCGTGGGCACGCATGAGAAACGGATCGAGCGGCGCACAGTGCGCCCCCGCTCGGCGGCGTGAGGCGACAAACGGTATCATTCAGGCGGATGCAGGAAGGGAAGGCGGGACAGACATGGCCTGGACACGCGACGAAATGGCCCAGCAGGCGGCCCGGGAGCTGCAGGACGGCTTTTATGTCAATCTCGGCATCGGCATGCCGACCTTGGTCGCGAACTTCATCCCGGACGGGATCCAGATCACGCTGCACTCCGAAAACGGCATGCTCGGGATGGGGCCTTACCCATATGAGGGCGAGGAGGATGCGGACCTCATCAACGCCGGTAAGGAGACCGTCACCGAGCTGCCTGGGTGCAGCTATTTCGATTCGGCGACCTCCTTTGCGATGATCCGCGGCGGCCATATCGATCTGACGATCCTGGGCGCGCTCGAGGTGGCCGAAAACGGCGACCTCGCGAACTGGATGGTGCCCGGCAAGATGGTCAAGGGCATGGGCGGCGCGATGGATCTGGTGGCCGGCGCCAAGCGCGTCGTGGTGATGATGGACCACACCGCCAAGGACGGCTCGCCGAAGCTGGTCAGACGCTGCAAGTTGCCCTTGACGGGAGTCGCCTGCGTGGACCGCGTGATCACGAATCTCGGCATCTTCGACATCACGGAGGATGGTGTAAAGCTCGTCGAGCTCGCTCCCCAGGTTACGCTGGACGAGGTGCGCGCCAAGACGGAAGCCACCCTGATCGCCTGACGCGGGTCATGAAGTGGGATAAGTGGGAGAAAAGTGGGAGAATGCCCTCGGTCCCGGCCGGCCGGTGGTGCGATCTCAGGCAATACGGGGCGGACGGGAGGCGACCAAGCAGTCTCTGCCGGGCGTTCATCTTCCACCTGCCCGGAGGGGTCAGGCGCGTCGGTTCCAGCGCCTGTGGGAAGGCGGGGTTGGCCCATCATCTCAGGAAGGACGAAACGACCCCCACCCCGCGCCGGCGGGGTAGGGGCCGCAAGAGGAGGAGAAGGGGGCTTTCCAAGCAGGAAGGATGACCGCGCGTGATAAAGCACCGGTTCACGCTGGGGGAGGCGTGTCGTCTTCTCCTTCAAGCAGGGCGTCGATTTGCGCCTGATCGATGCCTTCGCCTGCGAGCGCCGGACCACGCAGGAGTTCTTTTTCACCCTGCTGCTTTTCTTCTTCGTCGATGAGCGCCTCGATGTCCTCGTCGGTCACGCCCAACAGGCGGCGGAGCTCCATGATCCGCTGTTCGATATAGCGCAGGGTTTCGACCACCTTCGAGATCCGCTGCCCCGTGATGTCCTGAAAGGAGCAGGCCTCGAAGATGCGGACGATGTGCTCCTGGACGATCGCCTGGAACTCTTCCGTGTTGGTCGGATCGGCGCCCATAATGGCTTCGGCGGACTCCATGATGGTGTTGGTGGCTTCTTCCGTCTGCTGGACGATGGCGTCCAGCTCCATCCCCGCGCGCGGAATGCGGGCGCTTTCAAGATCCTTGGGCTGAAGGGCGGCGATCTCGCGCCGGGCGTTGGTCAGATAGTCCGCCATCGCGCGGCATTCACGATAGATCCGCGTGTCGATGCTGCGGAAATAGGCCTGCATGGTGGCGATCAGAATTTCGGTGACCGCCGCCACGTCGGCCAGCGCCAGCTCGTCGTCACGATGCGCGCGCAGGTGATCGACGAGGGCCGCAATCTTTTCGGGAAGTTTGTCCGCTGCCATCAGAACTCCCCGAGAACGGCCTGCAGCTTCTGCTTCAAGGTTGCGGCATTGAAGGGTTTGACGATATAGTTGTTGACGCCCGCCTTCTTGGCCGCGATGACGTTGTCCGTCTTCGATTCGGCCGTCACCATGATGAAGGGGGTGTTCTTGAGCTGCTCGTCGGCGCGGACTTCCTTCAAGAGCTCATATCCCGTCATCGGCTCCATGTTCCAATCGGAGATGATGAGCCCGTATTTCTTCGCCCGCAGCTTTTCCAACGCCATGGCGCCGTCGGTGGCCTCATCGACGTTGTTGAAGCCGAGCTGCTTGAGCAGGTTGCGGACGATTCGCAACATCGTCTTGTAATCGTCCACGATCAAGATCGGAATTCCCTTGTCCACCGGCATCGACAGTCACCTCTTCGGTTTTTGGTCCTCTTGGCGCGCTTGCTAGATGGCGATTCACGGCCTCGTCATGGTTGACACGCAACCGGACAAGCCCATCCGACGGGCCGTGCTGCGAGAGCAGAAGCTAGAGCCTGGCTCTAAAAAACTGGTTAATGACGGACAACGACATGCGCGATCCGATGCCTCAGGGGTGAGAATAAGGAAGGAAAGAGAGGAAGAAAAAAGAGGAAGGGGATAGAAGAGGGTGCCGGCCGTTCATTCTCTGCCGGGGACGAACGCGCGAGATCCTTGCAGGCCAGGATGTCGGTCCATATAGTCGCGCGCCGACAAGGCCGTTGCGGGCATGCCGAGACGAGCCTGGTGTGGGCATCTTTTCCGTGCGCGGGGCATGCTCATGCGCATGGCCGAGGCAAATGGGAGACAGCGGCGCGTGCGAATCTGGCGACATCGCGGGTCTCTACCCGAATCGCTCGCCGGCGCGGTGCTGGCGCTCGGCAACTTCGACGGCTTCCACCGTGGCCACCAGGTGGTGATCGGGGAGGCGGGACGGCTGGCGCGGGCGATGGGGGCGCCGCTTGCCGTGCTGGTGACCGAGCCGCATCCGCGCGCCTTTTTCGCGCCCGACTCCCCACCGTTCCGCCTGACCCCCTTTCGCGACCGGTTCCGTCTCCTGGAGACATTCGGTGTCGATCTGTTGGCGGTGCTGCGCTTCGACCATGTCCTGGCCGCCACACCGCACTGGGCGTTCGTGCAGCGCTATCTGGTCGAGGCGCTCGCCGTTCGCCATGTCGTCGTCGGTTTCGACTATCGTTTCGGGCATGGGCGCGCCGGTTCGGCCGAGACATTGGCCTGGCAAGGCGGCATGGAGGGGTTCGGCGTGACCATCGTTCCGCCGGTGCGCTTCGGGATCGAAGGGGCGGCCGGCGAGATCTATTCCTCCAGTCTCGTGCGTCAGGCCCTGCGCGATGGGGAAGCGAGGCGGGCGGCGGCTCTGCTTGGTCATTGGTGGACGGTCTCAGGCCGGGTCATGGCAGGAGACCGCCGGGGGCATTTGATCGGCTTTCCCACGGCCAATATCCGCATGCGACCCAGCGCCCTGCGGCCGCGGCGTGGCGTTTATGCCGTCCGCGTCCTTCTGGAGAATGGCGCAGGCGCGCCCGCCGTCCTGGAGGGCGTGGCGAATTTCGGGCTGCGGCCGACTTTCGCCGGCCTGGCCGAGCGGCTGGAGGTGCATCTCTTCGATTTTGACGCGGATCTCTACGGTCGGCATCTGCGGGTTGAATTCGTGGGCTTCATTCGTCCCGAGCGGAAGTTCGAATCGGCCCAGGCGCTCCGGGACCAGATCGTTCGGGACTGCGAGGCGGCACGCGCCATGCTCGCCGATCCGGAAAATGCCCGTGCGCATCTGCCGGCGCCCACGCTTGCGCGCTATCTCGCCGACCATCCCCACCCTCCGGTGGCGCTGCGGGAATATGCGGGGATGCTCGGCGCGTGAGCGTCTGTCGCACATGACCGGATGATCACGAGTTTCTTGCGTTGGCGGGGGCGCCTTCGCTAAAGCTCACGAAGCGAAAAGCGCATGACAGGGATAACGGAACGGCTCGAAGCATGGATAACGCGGGCGAGCGCATGTTCCCTCGGCGAATTATGGGCCCGGTGTTCCCGGTCGGTTGCCGGGAGCGCCGGGAGTGCTAGCGGTTCCAACGCCCTTTTCCCACGTGATTCTGAACAAAGGATATCTCCGGCAAGTCCCTGTGACGGTCCCCGCGGCCGGGAGCAGGACAGGCAGGGGATGAACGACGGAAAGCGACCACGATGGCGAACGAGACCACGGATCGATCACGGCAGGCAACCCGCAAGGCCGACGGTCCCGATTATCGCGAGAGCGTGTTCTTGCCGAAGACGGATTTTCCCATGCGGGCGCGGCTGCCGCAGCGCGAGCCGGAGTGGCTTGCCCGCTGGCGCGAACAAGACATCTACCGCAAGCTGCGCATAGCCGCCCGCGGCCGTCCGAAGTTCGTCCTGCATGACGGCCCACCCTACGCCAACGGCGATATCCATATCGGCCATGCAATGAACAAGATCCTCAAGGACGTCATCGTCCGCGCCCATCAGATGACGGGGTATGATGCGCCCTATGTCCCGGGTTGGGACTGTCACGGCCTGCCGATCGAGTGGAAGATCGAAGAGCAGTATCGCAAGCGCGGCCGCAACAAGGACGAGGTCGATCCGGTCGTCTTCCGGCGCGAATGTCGGGAGTTCGCGGCTCACTGGATCACGCGGCAGAAGGAGCAATTCCAGCGCCTCGGCATCTTCGGTGACTGGGACAAGCCCTATACCACGATGGACTTCGCCGCCGAGGCCGCGATCGTCGAAGAGCTGCTGAAATTCGTGCGCGAGGGACGTGTCTATCGGGGGCTGCGGCCGGTTCTGTGGTCGCCGGTGGAAAAGACGGCCTTGGCCGAGGCGGAGGTCGAATACCACGACCATACCTCAACCCAGATCGACGTGGCCTTCCCCGTGGTGGAGACGCCCGATCCGCGCCTGGCCGAGGCGGCGATCGTGATCTGGACGACAACGCCCTGGACCATCCCCGGCAACCGGGCGATCGCTTATGGAGTCGAAATCGACTATGTGCTGATCGCGGTCGAGGAAACGGAAGAAGACGCCCGCCTGTCCCGCGGCCGCCGGCTGGTGGTGGCTGAACCCCTGCTCGAGGATTTCGCCGCCCGCGCCGGCATCACCGTCTATGGAGTCGTGGCGCGCATTCCTGGCGCGGCCCTTGAGGGTGTCGTGTGCGCACACCCCTGGCGCGGGAAAGGCTATGACTTTCCGGTCCCGCTGCTGCCGGGCGCGCATGTCACCGTCGAGCAGGGCACCGGTTTCGTCCATACCGCGCCCGGTCACGGCGAGGAGGACTTCGCACTGGGTCAGCAGTTCGGGCTGGAGGTCCCCGCGACCGTGGGACCGGATGGCCGCTACTATGACCATGTGCCGTTGGTGGCGGGCGAGCATGTCTATAAGGTGGACGACAAGGTCTGCCGCCTGCTGGAAGAGGCCGGCGCGCTGCTCGCCCGCAGCGAACTCGTGCACAGCTACCCGCATTCCTGGCGCTCCAAGGCCCCGCTTATTTTCCGCACCACCGAACAGTGGTTCATCTCCATGGACAAAGGCGGCCTGCGCGAGGTGGCGCTCAAAGGCATCGACCAGGTGCGCTGGGTGCCGCCGCGCGCCAAGAACCGCATTCGGGCGATGGTGGA
>CAZJPA010000175.1:0-6470 GCA_964547755.1 uncultured Sphingomonadales bacterium | reverse complement strand
GTCATCGACGTCCCCCTCATGGCACGACCCTAGCGGTCATGCGCGTTTTCCCGAGCTACCGAGCCTGCAAGCCGCATCAGGCCACGGTGCGAGCTGGCCATACCACGGCCTCCGCTGCCGTGGTCAGAGCACGGGCGACTGAAATGCCGTCGACCGGCCAAGTCACTCCACCGGGGCGGGGCGGCGGCGGCGGGCGGCGGCGAAGGTGGCGTCGTCGGCCGACATCTCGGCCACCCATGGGTAAGCCTCGCGCTCGACCCCGTCGTAGCCGAGGTTGTGCACGGTGGCGCTCCTCGTCACATCCTGCGGCCGGTGGTACTGCGTGCCGAGCATCCGGTCCCAGAAGAAGCTGGTGATGCCGTAGTTGCCCTTCTCGCTGTGGAAGTGGTGCGCCAGATGGTGCTTCTTCAGCTCGCGCAGCCACGGGCAGCGGGGCGAGGTGCAGGCAGCCAGAGGGTCAGGTCGAGCGCCTCCAGCAGCTTGAGCGCCGCGCATTCACTCAGCAATGAAACATAGGCCGAGCGCCCGCGCAGAATCCGCGCCGCTCCACGGTTGGACTCGCCGCCGTCGGCGAAGATGAAGCGCTGAATGCCGAACAGATCGCCCTGGACCAGCAGAAACTTCTTCTCGCACCAGTCGCTGCGATCCTTCTGTTTGGCAGCCACCGCCTCCAGATCGTGTTTGAGGTCGTGATGATAGCGCCACAGGGCGACGCTGAGCGCGGCGGTGGTCTTCGAGTGGTCGTAGAGCGAGACCTCCGGCTTGGTGTTGCCGGCGGTCGCGGCCGGGATCGCATGGGTGACCTGCAGCCAAAGCGTATCGAAATGATCCAGCCACAGCGCCCAATCGCCGCGATGGGGTGCCGGGATCTCCTCGAGCGCCTTGACGAACGCCGCCCACAGTTCCGCATATTCCGTCTGCGCTTCCTTCATCTTGCGGGGAATGGCCTCGTCGCACGGGACGGGAATCAGCGCCTCCGGCGACAGCCGCGCCAGGCGATAGCGATAGCGCAGATTCCCTTTCGCCCCGCTCTTTCCATCTTCGTCCGCTTCATCCAGCAATGTGATCTGCTCAAACAGGGTCAGCAGCCGCGCGCGATAGTGTCCGACGGCCCGCGGCGCGGTGCTTCCCTCCTCCTCTTCGGGGTCGGCGGCCGTGTTGTAGGCCTCCCACGCCTCCCGCTCGAAGCCGGAGGCGATGCGGTCGCCGCAGGCGATCACCCATTGCAGGAAAGTCTCCGGCTTGTGATGCATGGCTGCGGCATTGATCAGGGAATCATCCGGTTCACCTTCCGCCTGCTCTTCGGCACGCCGGCGGGCGGCGAAGGGGGCACAATCGCTTTTCAAGTCGGGCAGCCAGTGTTCGAGCGCGTCAAAGGCGAGCGCCGTATAGGCTGCATGAATATGCGTGAAAGAGCCCTGCGGTCCGCTCCCAGCCGGCTGCGGGCAATAGATCTGCCTGTGGCTTTCGAGGCGAGGATCTTTGGCATAGACACGCCCCCGCTCAGCGAACTTGCCGAGATCGTGAAGAAGAGCTGCGAACGCCACACGACAGGACTGATCGAGTCGCTTGCGTGCCATACCGACCCCCTGATTCCGCCCTCTCCTGCCTTGCTCTCCGCCGCTTCTGACCAAGCCTTGGGTTGCGTTGGTTGCCGATCGCGGCTTGCACCTGTACCGTTACGACGACTGCACCCTTGGTCGCGTGATGCGGAAAGCTTATCCCTCCGGTGGCATTGTGGACTATCTTCACAAGATTGTGAAGGTATTTTGCAGCCGCGACCGACGGAAGGAGGAAGGGTGATTGGCATGGAAGGGCCCCTCGACCAGTTTCCAGGATCACGACCGCGCAGCCGCATCCTGCTCTGTGCGACAGGGTTGGCGCCCCAAGTGGTCACCGAAACGCTGTATGCGCTTCATCGCCGCCTCGATCCTCCCTTCCATCCCGACCGTCTGATCCTGGTTTCCACGACCGCCGGCTTGGAAGTGCTTCGGCGTCAACTTCTGGAAGAGCCGGCCGGCGCATTGCTTCGATTCCGGCGGGACTGGGCGGAAGCAGCTGCTCCTGATCCAGAACTGGTTTCGCTGGAAGGCATACGCGGTCCTCTACCGGACATCCGCACGTCCGAGGAAGCGGCCATGGCTGCAGATCAGATCATGAATCTCATACGCGGGTTAACGGAAGACGAGAACGCCATCCTCCATGTTTCGATCGCCGGCGGTCGTAAGACGATGGGTGCCCTGTTCGCGATGGCGATGGGCCTGTATGGCCGTGAAGATGATGAATTGTCGCATGTACTGGTCAGTCCACCCTATGAAAGTCGAGCCGATTTCTTCTATCCAGCGCCAGGGGATGCGCAGGCCGAGCGCGCATTGACTCTGGCCCGTATACCATTCGTGCG
Source organism: uncultured Sphingomonadales bacterium (assembly GCA_964547755.1). GTDB lineage: Bacteria > Pseudomonadota > Alphaproteobacteria > Sphingomonadales > Rhodothalassiaceae > J084. The sequence continues at coordinate 4,069 of CAZJPA010000175.1, read as the reverse complement.
GCTACGCGCGCACCTTCCTGAACGGCTTCTGCGCGAGCAGCTTCCCCTTTCCGAACTGGTGCAGCAAGTGCAAAAAGGATTGAGCGAGCCGAGCCTTGAGATCGACCTTGCCCGCGCGCGTTTGCGGATGGATGGGCTGACTGTCTCGCTTTCCCTCGGCGAAATGGCTGTCTACGTATGGCTGGCACAGCGCCAAAAGAAAGGAATGCCGCCACTGACAGCACGCATTGCCAAGGTCAAGGAGTTCCTGGAAATCTATGAATCTCTAGCGAATGCCCGGGGCGGACCATCCCATGTTGACCGTGTTCGCCAGAGTCTGCGTCATGGCTTCGATCCCGCCTACCTGTCAGAGAAGAAATCCCGGATCAACCGCAGATTGCGTCTCCAATTGGGGCCGCGCGCGATTCCGTTTCTTGTCATAACGGTGGGACGGCGCCCGGAAACCGCTCTCACTCTTGCCTTGCCACCGAGTCACATCCGGATCCGGGGATGATCGGATTCCCAATCTTGTGAATCCCCACCGACCCGTCCGCCTCTGTCAAGATTCCTCTCCGCCCGTCATCCCGGTCACGGCCACCGGCCTCTTGGGCATGTCGGGAAGACCCGTAGACGCGACAAAAAAGGAGAGGAAAAGTCATGCAACGCGGCATTCTTGTCCCGATGGGCACCTGTCTGCTGCTTGCGGGATGCGCCACGATCATCAGCGGACGTTCGCAGGAGATGACCATCAACACCAGCCCCCAAGGCGCGCAATGCGATATCGTCCGCGCCGGCAAGGGCGATCTTATTGCACGGGTGGTCACCCCACAGACCATCACGATTCGCAAAAGCAAATACGATCTGCGCATCACCTGCCGCAAACCGGGCTATCAAGAGACGGTTCATTTCGTCAAAAGTGAAATCGAGGATGCAACCTGGGGCAACATCATTCTTGGCGGTGGTGTCGGCTGGGCGATCGATTCGGCCGGTGGAGCCGACAACAAGTATCCTCGCTACGTCAACATCTCGTTGCCGCCAGCTGCCGCAGATGACGAGGATGACGCCAAAGCCCGTGGAACGGGCACCGATGCGACCAATGCGCCCGCCAGTACGGCGGACGCGCCTGAAGCGAAGCCGGATACGCAGCCGCAAAAGGCGGATGCCGGCCCATCGTCGTTGCGCGCGGATGAGGCGCATCCAACCGGCGGCCATACGCCCGATCATTCCTGAACACTGTCTGGTGCGGAGTGTCACGATAGCGGAAGAGGAAAGGACGGGAGCCACGAAAACGGCCGGACCGCCCCGGTGGTCTCGGCATATGGCTTGGCTGAAGGAGGAGGAGTATGGCGCGCGGCCTGCATCTGTTGTGCTACGACATCGCCGATCCTCGGCGGCTACGGCGCGTCTTCAAAGCGGCGCGTGCCTGGCGCGTGGCGGGACAGAAATCAGTCTTTGAATGCTGGCTGACACCGGCTGAACGCCAACGACTGCTGGCCGCCTTGGAGCAAGTCATGGACCCGAAGGTGGACCGCATCCACTGCTTTGCGCTCGACCCGCGCGCCCATGTGCGCTGTTTCGGCCGGGCGCAAAGTTTCACAGGTCCCCCCTTTCTCGTGGGATGAGGTTTGGCACCCCGTCAGCATAACCCGGGCTCTCCACTTTCCGACCTGCGTGGCCGCATCCCCACCGATATCGGTGAGGACGAGTATCCGGCAGGAGCAACGAAGCATGGCGACACTTTACATCGACCGCCGCAATCTCGAACTCGCCATTGACGGCGATGCGCTGATCTGTCGTGACGGCGACGGGCGCGCCGCGACGCTTCCTCTTGGTCCCATCGACCGTGTCTATCTGCGCGGCGGTGTGCGTGTAAATACCTCCGTACTGGCGTCACTCGGCGCACACGACGTCGCCGTCATCATCCTTCATGGGAGAAAAGGCGTGCCTGTTCTTTTCCATCCCCGACCGCACCGGGATGCGCGCCTGCGCTGTGCCCAGTATCGTCTGCTCACCGATATGACGCTCCGGCTGAAGCTGTCGCGCATGCTGGTTGCCGGCAAGATTGGCGCACAGACCACGCTGCTCGGCGAGCTGGCCGCGGCACATGCGCGGCTGGCCACACGGCTCAACGAACGGATCACGATCCTTAAAAGCATGGCGCGCCAGGTCGCGCGCAAGGATTCTCTTGATGCCTTGCGGGGGCTCGAAGGCGCGGCCGCACATCACTATTTCGCGGCTTTCGTGGAGCTTTTTCCGGATTCCTTGCATTTTTCCGGGCGCAACCGACGCCCGCCGCGTGATCCCGTCAACGCCGCCCTGTCACTTGGCTATACCTTGCTGCACGCCGAAGTCATCGTTGCAGCCTACGGCCACGGGCTGGATCCCTATATCGGGTTCTACCACGACCTCAGCTGGGGACGCGAATCCTTGGCCTGCGATCTTGTCGAGCCCTTACGCACCGAAATCGACTGTCTCGTCATCCACCTGTTCTCCGAACGTATTCTGCGTCCTGAACATTTCACGACCAGCCGCGAGGGCTGCTACATGGGCAAGGCCGCTCGCCAGCGTTTCTATCGGGAATTTGAGCGCACCGCTGAACGCATGCGCCGGCGCTTGGATGAGCTGCTCGGTGCACTGGCCGAAGCACTGCTGGAAACACTCCCCGATGGGCCGGACCACGATCCAAACGATCGGTCCCTATCCACAAGCGCGTGAAGAGCACTCGTGATCGGCGAGAAAGCCAAGCATGCCGCATTATCTCATCTGCTACGACATCACGGATCCCAAACGCTTGACACGGCTTCATCGCTGGCTGAAGCGTCGGGCGCTGCCCATTCAATACAGCGTTTTTCTCCTCAACTGTGATGCGCGCCGGATTGACGATCTGCTTGCCGAAGCCGCCACCTTCATAGACGAAAAAAGCGATGACCTGCGGTGCTACCGCTTGCCGGCGCGCGGGTTCGCCGCCCGACTGGGCGCAGCGGTGCTGCCACCAGGCGTGGTGCTGACGGACTTGCCCGCACCACTCATTCTTGAGCACTTCTCTACCCAGGAAGAACACACAAACCACGAGTCCGCAGGACAACAAAACAAGACGCAAAATGACACCACGCTGTCTGTGGAGAGCAAGCGACGAGTCCCCATGCGCAAGCGGCGCAGTCAGCCCCGCCCGCTGCGCCACAACAGCTTTCTGCGGCTGAAGTAACGGACTGGCGCTGGCGAAACAGCGAGCATGATCATCACACTGGAACAATGTGGCTGTTCGGGCGAAATTGTTTGCCGGAAAAGATGGGCTGGAGAGAGAAAATGTCCCGGGTTGCCTGTAGGTAACGTTGCAAGCCCCTTGCAGGAGAGGGGTATAGTCACATGGAGGCCAAGATCCAAGATGGGCGTTCCACGCTGCTTTTTCCACATACCACCTGTCCTGGGCACCAGGTTCGATGGGCATGCCGCGACAGACGGGAAAACGCGCGGGCGATAGCCAATCATCCGCGGACTACGGAAGCTTGACAATGCCTGACGTATACGTAAACAATGCCCAATATCTTCCCTGCAACACGCAGGCTTTGGAATCGCTCTTTGCAAATCGTGGATTTCACAGTGATTTTTTAAGTGCCAGTGTTTGAATCTTGCCCCGATCTCGAGGGGATTGAGACATATGCCGCGTTGGCGTTAGCCCGCCGCTTAGTTTGAATCTTGCCCCGATCTCGAGGGGATTGAGACTCATCTACCATGTCTTGTTCGGTTGTGAGCGCCGTTTGAATCTTGCCCCGATCTCGAGGGGATTGAGACTAATAATCGCGCGAGTCCATGTAATAGCGCACAGTTTGAATCTTGCCCCGATCTCGAGGGGATTGAGACAAATTGGCACCACTCATACCGTAAATAAAGCGGGTTTGAATCTTGCCCCGATCTCGAGGGGATTGAGACAAATGGCCAATAATGGCCATTGCGTTTGAAAATGTTTGAATCTTGCCCCGATCTCGAGGGGATTGAGACTTATTTCTTTGCAAGTTTAACAGATTCTGTTTCGTTTGAATCTTGCCCCGATCTCGAGGGGATTGAGACACAGGTAATGGATAGGTGCACT
>CAZJPA010000174.1:0-6541 GCA_964547755.1 uncultured Sphingomonadales bacterium | reverse complement strand
CCGTGTGCTCTTCCGATCTAAGCCAGGGGCTGTGCGGCACGCGCCGGAGACGGCCGCTGGCCGTTTGGCAGCACGATCGCCTCGGGACCGATCTCGTTTCCGCTGGCCAACAGCACCGCGCGGTGGATGGTGTTCTCCAGCTCGCGCACATTGCCCGGCCAGGGATGCTGATGGAGCAGCGCAACGGCCTCCTTTGAGAGCGGACGGTAGGGCAGACCGTTGACCTCCGCATATTTGCGCGCGAAATGCTCGGCCAATGCGGGGATGTCCTGCGGTCGCTCCCGCAAGGGGGGGATGCAGAGATTGACGACGTTCAGCCGGAACAGCAGGTCCTCGCGGAAGGTACCTTTCCGGACCTCCTCCTGCAGATCGCGGTTGGATGTCGCAATGATGCGAATGTCCACTTTGACCGGCTTCGTGCCGCCGAGACGGTCGATTTCGCGCTCCTGGATGGCGCGCAACAGCTTGGCTTGCAGGCGGATGTCCATTTCGGAGATTTCGTCGAGGAGCAGCGTCCCGCCGTCGGCTTCCTCGAACTTCCCGATACGACGGGCAATCGCGCCGGTAAACGCTCCCTTCTCGTGACCGAAGAGCTCGGATTCGAGAAGGTTTTCCGGAATTGCCGCGCAATTGACGCACACAAAGGGCTTGTTGGCGCGGTGGGACTTGCGGTGCACGAGGCGCGCGAAGACCTCCTTGCCGGTGCCCGATTCCCCTGTGATCAGGATACTGGCTTCCGATGGCGCCACCTGTTCGGCCAAGGCTACGACCTGGCGCGTGAGCGGATCGCGGAAGATGAAGGTCTCGTTGTCTTCGGCGACTGCCTGCAGCACGGCGGCGATGAGGTCGGCCTCGGGTGGCAGCGGGATATATTCCTTGGCGCCGTCCCGGATGGCCTGTGCTGCGCGCTTGGCATCCGATCCGATACCGCAGGCGACCACCGGAAGCGAGAAATGCTCAGCTCTGAGACGGCCGATGAAGTCTTTGATGTCGAAGAGGACGTCGATCATCACGAGATCCGCGCCGCGATTGCGCAGGATCTGCATGCCTTGTTCGATGGTCGAGGCGTGGGTCACCTGCGCGCCCCGGGCGACAGCGATGCTGCTGGCCGCACCCAACTGTCCGTTCAGCTCACCGATGATCAACAGCCGCATCGTTCACTCCTTGTCATATCTCACATCGCGTCCTGATCTGTGATCCGACTTTCCTCATCCCGTCGCTGTGGCCGGTCCTGCTGCGACGAGCCCCTTGAGCAGCCGCGCCAGCTGTTCGGGATGTTCGCGCCGGCCGATGGCGCGGGCGCCGATGGCGTAGATCCGCCGCACGAGGTCTTCTTCCTCGGCCAATCGTTCCAGGCGATCGGCCAACGGCAGAAAGACGACATGGGCAAGCAGGGCACCGTATAGGGTCGTCAGCAATGCCAGCGCCATCGCCGGGCCGAGGCGTTCCGGCGATTCCAATTGGGCCAGCATCTCAACGAGGCCGACCAGCGTGCCGATGAGACCGAAGGCCGGCGCCACTTCGCCTGCCCGTCGCAGGATCGCCGCCGCTCGTTCACGGCGCAGGCGGGCTGTGGCGAGTTCGGCTTCCATCACCTCCTCGAAGGCACCGTCGCTGCCGCCGGCGTCGAAGACGAGCTCAATGGCCTCACGGAAGAAGGGGTGGGTCTTCAGACCGGCGAGCCGCTCGCGCAGCGGCTGGTTGACGGCGCGTGTGCGCAGTCGGCCCGCGACCGTGACCACCTCACGCATGGCGCGTTCCGGCGTGACGCTTCGGCGGCTGAGCGTATCCTTGAGCTGGGCGAGGGTGCGCAGGATCTCCTTGACGGGAAAGCCCATGAACAACACGGCGATCGTGCCGCCCACCACGATCAGGGCGCCTGCGCCATTGACGAAAGCCCCCGGCGCGCCGCCGAGCCAGATGGCGCCGGCAAGCATCGCGATCGTCAGCAGCAGTCCAAACAGCACGCCCGTCACGTTTCGCGGTCCTTTCGCCTTCAATCCGTTCCGACCGGTCTCTTGCGGCCCATCAGTGATCCGACTTGATGATCTCGGTCATCGTCACGCCCAGATGTTCGTCGACCAGCACGACCTCGCCGCGGGCGACGAGCCGGTTGTTGACATAGATATCGATGGCCTCGCCGACCTTGCGGTCGAGTTCCAGCACCGCGCCCGGTCCCAGCTTCAGGAGCTGGTTGACTTCGAGCACGGTCCGGCCCAACACCGCCTGGATCTTGACCGGCACATCGAAGACCGGCTCCAGATCCTGTGCCGTGCGGGGTTCCTCATCCTCGTCCGCCTTGACGTCGAGACCCGATTGCAGTTCGTCGAGCGCCACTTCATCCGTGTTCTGGGCCGCGGATTCCTCGGATGCTCCACCGTTATCGGTTGCCTCACCCGTGCCGGCACCGTCCGCGCCGTCGTTTTCGGGCTTGTTGGTTTCGTCCTCGGCCATGGGTTGGTCTCCTTGCTGCTTGATGACCGGTCGTCAATCGCTCATGCCGTCGCCGGCGGCCAGGGCCTCCTGCTCATCGAGATGGCGGGCGACGATTTCCGCAATTTCTGCTTCCAGTGCGGCCAGATTGCGTTCGGCGCCGCCGTCCGGCCATTCGATGCGGCAATCCGCCGGCCCCAGCGTTTCGTCTCCCAGCAAGACGACGTCGCCAAGAAAGCCGTTTTCCAAGCGCAGCTTCTCAAGACGTTGCTCCAAAGACTCAACAAGCGCCTCCGGCACCCGGGCCACCAGTCGTGGTTCCCGACGGGCGGCGGCCATCGCCTCCGCCAACAGCGCCTCGATCTCTGCAAGTGGAAAGCGGGCAATCAGGCTCTTGGCCAGCACACTCGCCAGCCGGTGTGCAACCAGGGCGGCTTCCTTTTCCAGCAACGCCTGCAAGCCTGTGCGATCGGCGAACAGCCGTTCGGCCGTAGCCGCCAGGCGATCGAGGGCGGCGGCCATCTGCGCTTCCAGGGCATGCCGCATTTCTTCCCGTCCCTGGGCGCGGCCTTCGGCGAATCCCTGCGCACGAGCGGCTTCCAGCTCTTCGCGGCGACGACGCTCCTCCTCGGCGCGGCGCCGTTCGGCGTCGTTGTCGAATGCGGTCGTGAACTGGAACTTGACCGGTGCCATCGCGCTGCCGCCCCCTTAATAGATCAGCTCGTCTTCGGTCTTGCTGTCGCGCAGGATGATCTCGCCGGCCTCGGCCAACTCCTTGGCCTTGTTGACGATCTCCATCTGCGCTTCGTCCACGTCGCGCAGCCGCACGGGGCCCATGGCCTCCATGTCTTCGCGCAGGATCTTGGCCGCGCGCTCGGACATGTTGGAGAAGAACAGATCGCGCAGGGTGTCGGATGCTCCTTTCAAGGCCAGGGCGAGGCGGTCCTTGTCGATGTTACGCAGCAGTGTCTGGATGCTGCCCGGATCCAGATTTGCAAGATCTTCGAAGGTGAACATGAGTGCACGGATCCGCTCGGCGGATTCGCGGTTGCGGTCTTCGAGGGCCGAGAGGAAGCGGTTTTCCGTATTGCGGTCGAGATAGTTGAAGATCTCTGCCAGCAGTTCGTGGCTGTCGCGCCGGCTCGTGCGGGCGAGATTGTTCATGAACTCGATGCGCAACGTCTGCTCCACCTTGTCCAGAATGTCCTTCTGGACGGCCTCCATGCGCAGCATGCGCATGACGACTTCCATCGCAAAATCTTCTGGCAGGGCGGCGAGCACGCGTGCGGCGTGTTCCGGCTTGATCTTGGTGAGCACCACCGCCACGGTCTGCGGGTATTCGTTCTTGAGATAATTGGCGAGCACCACTTCGTTCACATTGCCGAGCTTGTCCCACATGGTGCGGCCGGCGGGCCCGCGGATCTCTTCCATGATCTGCTGGACCTTGTCGGGCGGCAGCACGCGCGCAAGAAGCCGTTCGGTGGTATCGAAGGAGCCGCGCAGATTGCCCACCGAGGACACCTCGCGCGTGAAGTCCCGGAACAGCTGTTCGATGGCCTGGGCGCTGACACGGCCAAGATTGGCCATCGTGGCCGACAGCTCCTTGATCTCTTCTTCGGACAGCTGCTGCCAGATCGGCTTGCCGTACTCGTCACCGATGGCGAGCATGAAGGCAGCGGCCCGTTCGGGCCCCGTCAGTCGCGCCAGCTCCTTCTTGGCCTCTTCGCTCATGGACCTGTCCGTCCCTGTTCGTCCATTCCGTTCCCGGTGACCTGGATCCGCCCTTACTCTTCGGCATACAGCCAAGTGCGGATGATGGCGGTGGCTTCATCAGGATGCTTGCTGACGATCTCGCCCACCTTGCGGATCGTCGATTCCTGGATCTGTTCTTCGACATCCTCCGTGCTCACGGCGCCACCCTGGCCGCCGACCGCGACGACATCGCCGCCGCCTGCGCCGGTTGCGCCTACTGCCGCACCGGCGGGACCGGGCAGGGCGCCGGCCGCTTCTCCCGGCAGGCGGGCGGCTCCCTCCACGTCGCCGGCCGGCAAGGCCTCGCCGGCGGGACCGGCGAGCTGGGGCGCCGGGGTCGCCTCGGGGATCGCCTGAACGAGTCGGTTGACGAGGGGGCGCACCACCAGGAGCAACACGAAGATCGCAACGATGCCGAAGACGCCGACCTCAACGATGCGATAGAGATCTTCCTTGTTCAGGCCGAAGAGGCGAAATGGTTGTTCGATCTCCACCGGCTCGATCTCCGGCTCGACGAACGGCATGGAGATGACTTCCACCTTGTCACCACGGTTCGCGTCATAGCCGATGGCCGAGCGCACAAGAGCGGCGAGCTTCTCGATTTCGTCGTCCGAAAGCGGCGCAAAGACGTCTTCGCCGGCTTCGTTCTTGCTGTGATGGCCATCGACGAGGACGGCTGCCGAAATGCGCTGGATGGTGCCGCGTTCCTTGACCAGTGTGCGCACGGTCCGCGAGATCTCGTAATTGACCGTTTCATCGGTCTTCTGAGTCTGGTTGAGGTTTTGCGCGGCTGTCGTGGCCGGCTGGTTACCAGGTAGATTTGTATCCACGCTCACCAGTGTTTCTCCCGGTTTGCGTTCGCTTGCCGTCTCTTCGATGGTGCGGGTCGAGCGCACGACGGCCGCGTCGGGATCGTAGATCTCCTCATTGATGGTCGCCGCATTGGGGTCCAGTTCGACGGCCACCTGCGCCCGCACGCGTCCGGGGCCCAACGCCTTTTCCAGCAGCGCTTCGATCCGCCGCCGGAAGAGGGTTTCGAGGCTGCGGCGTTTTTCGTCCAGGGTAGCGGCGGCCGCATCGCCGCTGTCGTCACTGCCGCGGGCCAGCAGGGTGCCGTTCTGATCGACGATGGAGATCCGAGACGGGCTCAATCCCGGCACCGCGGCGGCCACGAGATGTTCGATGGCCGCCACCTGTTCGGCCGACAGCCGTGTCGTCGTGCGCAGGATGATGGAGGCCGAGGGCTCCGGGGCTGTCTGCGAGAAGAGCTCACGCTCGGGCATGACGATATGGACGCGCGCGGCCCGCACGGACTTGATCTCCTGGATCGTGCGGGCCAGCTCGCCTTCGATCGCGCGCAGGCGATTGATCCGCTGCACGAAGCTTGTCGTCCCCAGCCCCTCCGAGCGGTCGAAGATCTCATAGCCCACGACATGTCCGCCCAGGCCTTCACCGGCAAGCGCGACACGCAGCTTGGCCACGCGGTCTGCCGGCACCAGGATCGTGCGCCCGCCGTCTTCCAGACGGTAGGGAACCTTCATGGTATCGAGACGCTCGGTGATGCGGCCGGATTCCGCGATGTCGAGATCGGCATAGAGCAAGCTCATTTGCGGCTGCGACAGGCGCATCGAGACGAAGAAGAAGAAACCGATGATTCCCAACACGATCGCGGTCATGGCCAGCAGCCGGGCGGTGCCGAAATTGGCGAGGATTTGCAGGAAACGATTCACGGCCAGCACTCTCCCGATGCCTTGTCTGGCAGTCCCGTATCGTGACCGCCTTGTCCACGAGGCTAGGAAGAGCAGGTAAAGATGGGGTTAACGGCCGGCAGATTTTGCCGGCGGGACAGTGCGATTGGTTGGATATCTGGTTCATTGGTTCTTGGAGAGGGGAAAGAGGTGGCGATTCTCCTCGCAGCCCATTCGCCGGCTTGGGGCGCTTTTCCCCCCGCGTCGTTCGCGGATCCTGTTTACGTCATTCGCCGGTTTGTCCGGCGAATCCAGCCAGCAGTTCCGGCAACACCGGCATTGGGCGCTGTCTCCGCTGTCCGCTGGATCCGCCGGTCAAGCCGGCGGATGACGAAGAGGGAGGGGAAGTCGGCGGATGCGAAAGACGGCGGATGGCACTTCCCTTGCACATCATCCGCCGCTTTCCGTTCTGATCACTGATCACCGGTCACCGATCACGGAAACGTCATTCGCCGGTTTATCCGGCGAATCCATCCGGCGGGGATGAGATCTTCGACGTTCGGGATTGTCTTCCCCTTCCGCTGGCCCCGCCGATCAAGTCGGCGGATGACGGTGGGAGGAGATGCAGCGGATGCGAAAGACGGCGGATGGCACTTCCCTTCCACATC
>CAZJPA010000173.1:0-6564 GCA_964547755.1 uncultured Sphingomonadales bacterium | reverse complement strand
CTTTTTGCGCATGAGGCAGGGATGGTGCCCAGGGACGGAATCGAACCGCCGACACGCGGATTTTCAGTCCGCTGCTCTACCAACTGAGCTACCTGGGCATGTTCTGGGCCGGCGATGTCCGAAGCGCGCGGCGCACGCCCGCTCGGCCCGGGCGGATGACGCTTTAGCCGAGACCAGAGGGGCTTGGCAAGAGGGCGCCGGCGTTCTTCTCACCTCCCCCTTCCGACACGGGCAACGACACGCCGCGCTGCGCCAGCGGCCTTCGTCCAGCCCAAAAAGAGGCACCGCCCGATCGCCCCAACACCGTCCGGCTAGGGCCGTCTTTGCCTGCCGGGACCGGAAAGCGCCCAAGAGTCGCCCTCAGCTGCGGGTTTGCCCATCGTCTCCGTCTTCGATGACATCAGGCGAAAACAGCTCTTCACCCGGCAGACGATACTGTCCCTGCAACCAGCGCCCGAGATCCACCAACTGACAGCGGCGCGAACAAAACGGCCGCCAGGCCGGATCCTGCGGGCGACCGCAAACCACACAGCTGCGTCTTCTGCTGCCCGAGGCGTCTTTTTGCGACATGCTCGCCTCTTTTTCCATATGCGCTATATGCGCTTTCCCGCCTGCCCGAGCGATTCTACCAATCCTCTACGAATCCGCTCCATGCCGTTCTTCACATCGAATCATTGTGGTCGCAACGCAAGAGGCAGGTTCAAGGCTTGCTCCCAGGCCGACGGCAGGCCCAACTGCTCGGCCAACGCCGCAAGGGGCGTGGGCAACGTCAGATCCACAGCGGTCGCGCCAACCGACCCGGCGACGACGGCGCGTCCCAGAGAACGCAGAGCGGCGAATAGCCGCGCTTCCTGTCGCAACCGCTCCGGCAGGCCGGCCATGTCGAGAAAAGCGAGAATCGGTGTATCCCGTCGTCTGAGTGCGATGCTCACGATCCCGTGCCGGTTCGGTCCGTCGAGATCCCGTCCAAGCCCGACCGCCGAAAAGGCCGCACGCCAGCGCTTGGCCAGATAGGCGCGCGTTTCGCCATCGCGCGCCCGCACGGGTAAATCGACCAGAACGAGCCCCTGCAGCCGCAGGGCTGCCGCCAGAGCCGCAAGATGCCGGGCCGCCTCTTCCCCCAGCCGGCGCCAGAGGTGAGTCCGGTCCCCGCGGGCAGGATGCGCGCCGGCATCGACATCCACCACCACTCCCGTCGGCGCCGGGGCCAAACGCAATCCGCCGCCGCCCGGCAGCGCCAGCACGCCGCCTGCGACCGTCTCCAGCCAGTCCGCAAGACCAGCTGCATCAAAGGAAAGACGGGCATCCTTCGGTGCCAGGGCGACATCTGGACGAGCTTCCACAATCCGGACAAGCGCAGGAGAAGGCGCGCCCACCATGTCCAGCGAAAGCGCCACCGGCCCTGGCGGGCCCTCGGCCAGCGCCGCCAGCAACCCCGGCGGGCGATAGAGCCGGCCGACGCGCGCGTCCGCCGCCTGCGCCTCGATCGCCGTCACCTGCGCCCACAGGCGCTGCGCTTCCGCCACGACAGCCGCAGACGGCACATGAGCGGCCGCCGCCTTCAGCCGGATCCCGGCCCTCTCTGCCAAGGACGCCAGCCGATCCCGCACAGCAGTCGCGACCGCCTCTTGGGCTATTGGCCCGCAGTCGGAAAAATCGATCCCGGCACCCGGCCGTACCAGATTCACATATCGCCCGCAAAGGTGGATGCCCGGCTGCACCCGCGCCGCCTTGTCCCGGGCGAGCGGATCGAAGGCGTCCACAGTGACGCACAATCGTTCGCCCTCCCCCGGCAAGCGCATACGCCCCCGACGCTTGAGAAAACCCGTGAGCCCTTCCGCGTTCAACAGCACGAAGGCACCGCTTGCATCGGGAGCATGCCCGAGGACGCGTCCTAAATGCACATCGCCGGCCGCCGGCCAATGCGCGCGCCGGAACAGCAAGGCTTTCGGTGCGCCATCGACCAGCCAGGCGGTGCGGATCTCACCGGGACGCTCTTCATAGATCAGCTTCGGCACCTATGCCTCGCTCTCGCCCGTCTGTGCCCGCCAGCGGGCGAAGACGGGATAGCCGTTTCCGACCAGCATTTGCACCGTTTCGAACAACGGCAGCCCCACGACATTGCTGTAGGATCCGATCACCTGCCGCACGAAGGCCGCCGCCAAGCCCTGAATCGCATAGCCGCCCGCTTTGCCCTGCCATTCACCGCTCTCAAGGTAGAGGGCGATCTCCTCTTCACTCAGCCGCTTGAAGGCCACCCGCGTTTCCACGAGCCGCAGGCGCACCGCCCCGTCCGGGCGTCGCAAGGCGAGCGCGGTGGTCACCCGATGGCGGCGACCGGAAAGAAGAGCAAGACAGGCCCGCGCGGTGTCCGCATCCTCGGCCTTGGGCAGGATTCGGCGACCGGCGGCCACGACGGTATCAGCCGCCAGCACGAAGGCGCCCGCATACCGATCGGCGACGGCGGCCAGCTTCTCGCGTGCAAGACGCTCAGCATACCGCCGCGGCAGCTCGTTCTTTCCAGGGGTTTCGTCGATTGCGGCCGGATGGATTGCCGTCGGCGCGAGATGCACCTGCTCAAGCAGCTGCCGCCGCCGCGGTGACGCCGAGGCCAGAATCAGATCCGGTGCATCCATCCCGGAACCATCCGCCCGTCCAGACGGCGGCCGAAGCCGGCCGTGCCGCTACTTGAAGCGATAGGTGATCCGGCCGCGCGTGAGATCATAGGGCGTGAGCTCCACCAGCACCTCATCGCCGGCCAGCACGCGAATCCGGTTTTTGCGCATCTTACCGGCCGTGTGCCCCAGAATCTCATGACCATTCTCGAGCTTGACACGGAACATCGCGTTCGGCAGCACCTCGGTCACGGTTCCGCGCATCTCGATGACTTCTTCTTTCGCCATATGTCGTCCTGCCGTTTCCTCCGAATATCGTGGCAAATCATATCGTGACAAACCACACTGCCCGCGCGAGTCTTCCCCGGCGGGGCCAATTGCGGCCCTTTACATGCGGTGTTGAGGGGAAAAATGCAAGCGCTTCGCGCCACCTACTGGCGGATATGGAGCACGCAGATGAGCGTGAACAGCCGCCGGGCCGTGTCTTCATCGATATGAACCTTGCCGGCCAGCCGCTCCTGAAGCAGCCGCGCCCCCTCATTGTGCAATCCGCGACGGCCCATGTCGATGGCCTCAATCTCATGCGGACGCGCATGACGGATCGCCTGATAATAGCTTTCGCAGATGGCGAAATACTCTTTGACGATCCGGCGGAATGGTGTGAGCGCAAGTCGGAAGCTTTCCAGCGGCCGCTCATTCTCGTCGTGAATATGGAAGACGAGCCGCCCATCGGTGATCGCCAGATGCAAGCGGAAGGGCCCTTCACACCCCTTGGGCAAGGGGCCGAGCGGCCAGAAGACATTGTGTTCGAGCAGATCGTGAATCGCAACCCGCCGCTCGTGCTCGACATCTTCGCTCCAGCGCAGGATGGTGGACTGGTCGAGCGTCACCCCCACCAGCCGGGCGGTGGCCGGTAAGTGATTTCGTCCGCCGGGCGCGGCAGATTCTTTTCCTGTGCCCATCACGCCTTCTCCTTCAGGCGCAGGATGAGCGAGCGGGCGTGGAAGGGCAGGCCCTCGGCCTCGGCGAGGCGCGCCGCATGACCCGCCAGCCGCGCAAGTCCTGAGGCATCGGCGCCGATGAGGCTCGTGCGCTTGAGAAAGGCGAAGATCGACAGCCCCTCCGAAAAACGGGCCGTGCCGGCGGTCGGCAGCACATGATCGGGGCCGGCCAGATAATCGCCGAAAGCCTCCGGCGCCTGAGCACCAAGAAAGATCGCACCGGCATGACGCACGCGCAGGGCGAGTTCGTCCGGTTCCGCAATCATGAGCTCCAGATGCTCCGGAGCCAAGCGGTCGACGATGGCCGGCACCTCGTCCAAATCCTGCACGCCGATGATCAGCCCCCACTCCCGCCAGCTCGCATGCGCAGGACTGTCTGGAGAGGCCGCCGCAAGCATCTCGGCAGCCGCATGTGTGACCGCATCGGCCAGGGCGGTATCGGGAGTGATCAGCACGGCCATGGCATCCGGCGCATGCTCGGCTTGGGCCAGCAGATCGACCGCCACCCAATCGGGACGGGCCGTCTCATCCGCCACCACCACAACCTCGGAAGGCCCCGCGATGGCGTCGATTCCCACACGCCCGAAGACTTGCCGCTTGGCCTCAGCCACATAGCGGTTACCGGGGCCGACAATCTTGTCCACCGGCGCAATGCTGGCCGTGCCATAAGCAAGCGCCGCCACGGCCTGAGCGCCGCCGAGTCGCCACACTTCGTCCACGCCGGCCAGATGCGCCGCGGCCAGGACAAGCGCATTGATGTGCCCGTCAGGGGTCGGCATCGTCATCACCAGCCGCTGCACACCGGCGACCCGGGCCGGGATCGCGTTCATCAGCACGGAAGAAGGATAGCTCGCAAGCCCGCCCGGCACATACAGGCCGACCGCGTCCACCGGCGTATACCGCCAGCCCAGCCTGATGCCGGCCTCGTCCGTCCAGAGTGCATCGGCCGGGCGCTGACGTTCATGATAGAGGCGAATGCGCTCGGCCGCACAGGTCAGCGCGGCGCGCAGATCCGGATCCGTTTCCGCCCACGCCTGCGCAAGAACCTCTTTGGTGATAGCGAGATCAGCGATGCCCGCCGGCTTCCAGCGGTCGAAACGGTGTGTGAGCGCCAGCAGCGCCGCGTCTCCTTTGCGGACCACCTCGTCGAGGATAGCGACCACGGCCGCACGCACATCAGCTTCCTCTTTCTGCCGGCGGGCCAGAAAGTCGGCAAGATTGGCGGAGAACTCCGGATCGCTGCTGTCCAGTCTGTGCGGCATTCTGCACTCCTAGGCCGATCGCTCTTCCGCCACCACTTGCGCGATCCGTCGGATCCAGGGCAGCAGCGTGGCGCTGCGCGTCTTGAAAGCCGCTCGGTTGACGATCAGCCGGGCGGTAACCTCCAAGATCACCGCCACCTCCTCCAGGCCATTGGCCGCCAGGGTGCGGCCGCTGGAGACGAGATCGACGATCCGCGTGGTCAGCCCCAAAGACGGCGCCAGCTCGACAGCGCCGGACAACCGGATGCACTCAGCCTGGATCCCTTGTGAAGCGAAATGCCGGGCCGTGAGGCGCGGATATTTGGTGGCCACCCGCACATGCGAGGACGACGGTTCTTCTTCCTGACCCGCCTGAGTCTGCGGTTGGGCCAGCGACAGGCGGCAGCGGCCGATTTCGAGATCCACCGGGGCGTAGACTTCCGGGTAATCGAACTCCGCGATCACGTCGAGGCCAGCGATTCCCATCTCCGCCGCTCCGAAGGCGACAATGGTCGCGACATCGAATGCCCGCACCCGGATGATCTCCAGCCCGGGATGATTGGTGGCGAAGCGGAGCTTGCGGCTCGCATCATCAAAGAAGGCGGGCTCAGGCGCGATACCGGCACGGGCCAGCAGCGGCAACGCCTCTTCCAAAATCCGCCCCTTCGGCAGGGCCAGCGTGATCGTCGGCTCGGTCGCCATCGCCTTCACTCGTGAAGCCATCGTCCTGTCTTACCGCCTCCGGCCGGACGCCGCACACGTCCTGCCGCGACAGGCCAGCGTTCGTGTTGCGCCGCAGCATGGGCTGCCTTCCGCTCTTACCGCGAACGGCGCTGTTCGTCCACAGGCTTGCCGGCCTGCGACAAGGAATGCGCGGTCACCGCTGTCGAAACGACCGGACAGACCTCCTGCGGCTCTCATGGACGCTGTAGGGCTAGCGGCTCAAGTGCAGATTGGCGAGATCGTTGCCGATGGTCTGGAAAGCGGCGCGCAGATCCGCGCTGGAGGGAGCGAGGAAGAAATTCGCGTCACGGGACGCGCAGTCTCGATACAGGGCCCGCAGATCCGCCGCCTGCTTGCTGCTCGACGTCGCGACCCAGCCGAAGATCACGGTGTAGACCTCCACACGGTCGCGTCCGCGCGCGCCGCCCTGTTTCATGGCATAGCAGATCTTAGCGATGCGCTTGTTGAATTCCACGACGGCATCATCCGGGTTATCCACGCCCAGCCGCCCCGCCGGCAGCCGGCCATAGGCCGTATAAGCATTCCAGCCGATTTCGTTGACGCCATCGGTCATCAGAACCAATGCCTTCACGGTGAGCGGGTCGTCCCATGGGATGTCGTTGGGAAAAGGCGGATTGGGATCGAGCATCCGCCAGCCCCACACCAGCCCCTGATTGCCGATGGTCCAGCCGCGCGGCACGAGGGCGGTGGCCAGATAGTCCTTGAGTACCGTCTTGTCGCTGGTAAACGGCAGCACCCGCGCCGGACAGTTCCGGTTGGGCCCGCGATTGCCCCAAGGCAGCCACCAGAGCTCGCCGTTCGGGCCCTTGCCGGCCCGATAGGCCTGCTCGTCATGGACACCAGGCAACGGACTGGGGGCCGGATGGCCGGGATCGAGTGGATTTTGCTGTGGCAGCGGAAACGGCAACTGCCGATACGGATTGTCGTACCAATGGGGATAGATGTACGGTTTCCACTTCCCCC
>CAZJPA010000172.1:0-6567 GCA_964547755.1 uncultured Sphingomonadales bacterium | reverse complement strand
GACCTTGAAGGAGAATCCGGCACTGGCCGCCCATTGGCTGCCGAAGATTCTCTCGCGCCGCTATGATCCGCGCTGTCGGCCGATAGAGGACAAGACGGGCGCCACCATCGGTATGGCGATGACCGAAAAGCAGGGTGGATCCGATGTGCGCGCCAATGCCACGAAGGCCGAACCGCTCGCGCCGGACAAGCCGGAGGGGGTCCATGGCCTGGGCCCCGAATATCGGCTGACCGGTCACAAATGGTTCTGCTCGGCACCGATGTCGGACGGCTTCCTCACGCTGGCCTATGCACCGGGCGGGTTGACATGCTTCTTCGTCCCGCGCTGGACGCCGGAGGGCGCGCGCAACGGCTTTTTTGTCGAACGGCTGAAGGACAAGCTCGGCAACCGCGCGAACGCCTCCAGCGAGATCGAATACGACCAGGCGCTCGCCTTCCGCGTCGGAGAGGAGGGCAGGGGTGTGAAGACCATCATCCAGATGGTGCACCACACCCGTCTCGACACGATGGTCGGGGCGGCCTCTTTGATGCGTCGGGCACTCGTGGAGGCGGTGCATCACGCCCGTCATCGCCGCGCCTTCCAGAAGACGCTGATCGATCACCCGCTGATGCAGAATGTGCTCGCCGATCTCGTTCTCGAATGGGAGGCGGCGACCCACACGGCCTTTCATGTCGCCCGCGCTTTTGATGCCGCGCACGAAAGTCGGGAGGCGGCCCTTTTCGCCCGGCTTGCAGTGGCACTCAGCAAATATTGGCTCAACAAGCGGGTGGTCGGTGTGGTCTATGAATGTCTCGAGGCGTTGGGCGGGGCGGGCTATGTCGAGGAGGCGCCGCTCGCCCGGCTCTATCGCGAAGCGCCGCTCAACGGGATCTGGGAAGGCTCGGGCAATGTCATCGCCCTCGACATCTTGCGTGTGCTCGGCAAGGAGCCCGAAGCCTATGACGTCTTCTTCGCTGCGGTGGAGGAGACGACCGCCGGGGAACCCGCTCTTGCCGATCAGCTGGAGCGGATCAAAGCCCGCGTGCGCCGGCGCGCGATCACCGAATGGGACGCGCGCCAGACGGCAGAGGAAATGGCGCTGCTGCTCCAGGCGGTGCTGATGCGCCGGCATGCCAGCTGCGCTGCGGCCGACGCTTTCATCGCCACGCGACTGGCTGGACGCTGGGGACATGCCTATGGCACGCTACCGCCCGGCACCGACGCGCGCGCCATCCTCGCCCGTCTGTGGCCTGCGTAAAAGGAATGACGAGAGGCCGTCGTTCGCCCGGCGGCCATGACAGGTAGGGCCGGCAGGCGGAAAAGGGACGGAGCGCTCCCTTGCGCGCGTTGTGTCGCAAGACGGGCAGGAAGCGGCGAGACTGTTGGCATGGTGGGAACAAGACATAGCACGTCCACACCGCAGCGGGATTGCAGCTGTGAGGCCGGCGGCAGCGGCCGGCTGTCCGCGCAGACACATGGTCACGACCACGGCCATGCGCATGGGGGTGTTCACGCCGGCCGGAACGAGCGGCTGAGCTGGGCCGCGTTCGCCATCATCGTCGTGTTCATGGTGGTCGAGATCATCGGCGGCGTCTACGCCCGCTCGCTGGCGCTGATCGCCGATGCCGGTCACATGGCGAGCGACGCGTTGGCGTTGGCTCTGGCCGCTATCGCTTTTCGCCTTGCGCGCCGCCCGCGGGACGAGCAGCGCAGCTATGGCTACGCCCGCGCCGAGGTGCTGGCGGCCTTCGTCAATGGCCTTGGTCTCATCGTGCTGGTGGTGTGGATCGTGGTCGAGGCGATCGAGCGCATCATCACGCCGCCTGCGGTCAAGGGTGCGCCGATGCTGGTGGTCGCCGTAGCCGGACTGATCGCCAATATAGCGGCCTTGCTGCTGTTGCATCGGGGCGATCACGACAACCTCAACATCCGCGCGGCGATCTGGCATGTGATCGGAGACATCTTGGGATCGGTGGCCGCGATCGCGGCGGCGATCGTGATCCTGACGACCGGATGGACGCCGATCGATCCCATCTTGAGTCTGCTGGTGGCGATCCTGCTCTTGCGCGCGGCCTGGAGCGTACTCAGCCCCAGCATGCACATCCTTATGGAAGGCACGCCGCCGGAGATCGATCCGGCCGAGCTGGAGCGCCATCTGCTCGCCCATGTGCCGAAGCTCGCCGGGATCCATCACATCCACGTCTGGTCTCTCAATCGCGGCGATCGCCTGCTGACCGCGCATCTCGAGGTCCGTGATCTCGCCCATGGACCGGAGGTGATGCGGCAGACCAAGGCGGAGCTTGCCCGCCGCTATGCCATCCACCATTCCACCTTGCAGCTTGAACAACAGGACTGCGTGGATCGCTCGGCTAAACCAACGGCTGCGGCGGAAGGCCCGTCTGCAGAGCAGGACGACCGGCGGCAGCGGGGGGAAAGCATGCGCGGCGGCGGTTGATCGCATGGCCGGGGCGCGGCTCTTGGCCGGCGTGTCTCGCCTCATGGATTGCGTGGCTTGCCAGAAGGGGATCGGATGCGGCAGGTTGATGCCACGACAGGGGCGAATGATTCCGTGATTTGGGGAGGAAGGCGAATGACGATCCCGGCCACTTTGCTCACCGCATCGCTGATGGGCCTGCTGCTTCTGGTGCTGGCGGCGCGCTGTGTCGCCTTACGCGGCGCCTTGGCAAAAGCCGATGACACAAGCCGCGCTGCGATCGAGGAAGCGCTGGCGCACCGCATGCGGGTGATGGCGAATTTTGTCGAATACGTTCCCTTCGCTCTCGTGCAGTTGGCGGCGATCGAGCTGGTGGTGCACAAGACGATGTTGGCCTTCGCGCTTGGCGGTGTGCTGGTGATCGCGCGGCTGCTGCACGCCTGGGGCTATTCGCGCAGTACGGGGCGGAGCGCGGGACGCTACTGGGGCACCCTGCTGACCTGGCTCGTGATCACCGCGCAGTCCCTCATTGGCCTGTATGCCGTGTTGCTTGGCTGAATCGGCTTCGGCCGACGCCTTCACCAAGGGGCACCCCCCCCAAGGATCATGGCCCAGACACAACGGAGCCGCCCGGCGCATATGCCGTAGCCCTGTTGGAGCCCTTTTCCGATCGGCGCCAACATAACCGTCTCGACCGGCTCGCAGCCCCTTTCGATCGGATGTCCGCACATACAAAAAACGGTGGCGCATGTTGCCATGCGCCACCGCTGATGCCACGGGCTCGTGCCCTGTTTGGGTGCCCTTACCGGATTTCGGATCGGGCTAGAAGTTATAGGTTACGCGTCCGTAATACAAGCCGCCATTGAAGCCGAAGGGTGCCGCCCGCCGTGAGAACTTGAAGATGCCGGGCGAGCTGACGATACCCGGGATCGTCCCGCCACGCGCCTGACCAATCTTGTTCTTGTCGGGCGTCACGTCGAAGAGATTGTTGGCGCCGATGGTGAGCACGAGGCCGGACGTGCCGAGTTCATAGTCGAACTGCACATCGGTCAACCACTTGGCCGAGAACTTCTGAATGTTCTGGCCCGGCCCCTCGTTGGGGTTGTCACAGGCGCCTTCGCAGACGGTATAGGAACCGAAGCGCTGACCCGAGATCGTGAAGGTGATCGGTCCCTTGCGGTACACCGCGGTCAACACCTCCCGGTTCTTCGGCTGCCACTGGGTCAGAATGGACCGGTCCTGCGGCGTGAAGATCACCGTCTCGAACCCGGCGAGCAAGGCCGGTGGCACGACACTGCCTTTCTTGATGTCGGTATCGGTGAAATTGGCGGCTGCCGAGAAATTGATGGTGCCACCATTGTCCAGCGCGACATCATAGGTGATCACGATATCCACACCGCGCGTCTTGGTGTCGGCGGCGTTGATGAAGAACTGGGCCTGGCTCGCACCAGCGGCCTCCAGAGCATCCTGGACTTCCTGCGGAAACTTGTCGCCGCCGATGCCGCCGGTGATCGCGATGCGGTCGTTGATCGCGATCCGGTAGAAGTCCACCGTCACCGTCATTTCAGGCAGCGGGTTGGCGACGAAACCGGCCGAGATGTTGAAGGACGTCTCTTCCTTCAGCTTCGGAATGCCGAGGGCGCGGGCCAGTTCGCTGTCATTGCGGAAGGTGCCGCGCTCGACCGGCACGACCACGCCGCCGATGTCCACGAACTGCGTGGAGGTGGAGTTGAAGAACTTCTGCTGCATCGAGGGCGCCCGGAAACCGGTGCTGATCGCCCCGCGCAGAGCCAGCGCGTCGTTGACCTGGTAGCGGGTGGCGAACTTCCCGTTGATGGTGCTGCCGAAGTCACTGAAATGCTCGAAGCGCCCGGCTGCTGAGAGCGTCAGATCCGGGGTCACGTCGGATTCGAGGTCGAGGTAGAGCGCGAAGCTGTCGCGATCCTCATTGACGGCATTGGCCGGCGAGAAACCCTTGAACACCTGAAAGCCCGCCGCGTAGGGGATCGGCGTGCCGCCCTTGGCCGGGTCGCAGCCCGGGCAGTTGGTGTTGACCTCGCCACCGTTGATGACGGCCGCCGGCTCGCTGGGCACGATCTTGTAGGTTTCGCGCCGATACTCGCCGCCGAAGGCGACGTTGAGCTCGCGATCGCCGATCGCAACCGGTTTGGAGAAATCGGCATTGATACTGGTCAGCCCGTAATTGAGCGCGCCGGTATCGGCCTCGGTGGGGCTGAACTTACCGAGCGAGGCGTTGAGCGAGTTGAATGTCGTGAAGTCGAAATTGTTCTCCCCCACATTGCCCGACAAGTCGATATACCAACCGTCATCCAGCTCCCAGCGCAGGCCCTCAACGATCTGCCAGTCGCGGATATTGGTGCGGATCATCGGCAGGAAACCGTCTGGATAAAGCTCGGTGACCGTGCGCGCAAAATCCACCACACGCCGATAGAAACCAGCCGATTCGTTCTTGCGGCCCGAATAGGTGCCGAAGAAGTAGAAGGTGCCGGTGTCCGAGAACGGAATTTCGCCGTTGACGGCGAAGGACTTCTGCTCGGACTTCGCATCGCCGATGCGGTGGCTCAGGCGATTGAAAGTGAATTCACGCGGATCCAACTGACAGTCCGGCCCGGCGCCGAAATTGCACTCCGGATCCTCCTCGTTGATGTAGGGATACTGGCGGGTGCCATCCAGACCGGCGCGGTTGGTGGCGCCGCGATGGCGATATTCGGCCGTGAAATTGATGAAGCCGCTGTCACGGATCGCGATGCCGTAGTTCAGATTGGCGAGGAACTGGTCGCCGTCGGCCTTGTAGGTCTGACCCCACTGGGTGCGCGCGACGCCTTCGCCGACGCGGTCCTGCAACACGATGTTGATCACACCGGCGATCGCATCCGAGCCGTAGAGCGCCGCCGCCCCATCACGCAACACTTCGATGCGCTTGATGGAGGCGGATGGAAAGGCATTCATGTCCACACCCGCCGTGCCGCGGCCGACGGAGGTATTGACATGGACCAGCGCACTCAGATGCCGACGCTTGCCGTTGACCAGCACCAGGGTCTGATCCGGTCCCAAGCCGCGCAGCGTTGCCGGACGCAGGGCGTCGGTGCCGTCGGAGACCGTCGAGCTCGAGAAATTGAAGGACGGCACGAGCCGTTGCAGCATACGGCCGACTTCCGTCTGACCCGTCAACGCCAGCGATTCGGAATTCACCACGTCCACCGGTACCGGTGTGTTGGCCACCGTGCGCCCGCGCACGCGCGTGCCGATGGAGACGATCTCCTCGATCGGGCCTTCGGCCGCTTCGGCCTGACTGCCCTTGTCCCCTTCGTCGGCAGCCGTCTGCGCAGCATCAGCCGGCTGGCCGGCCGCGGCCGCCGCCGGATTGTCACCCGCCGTGGGCCGTTCCTCACCGGCCCAGGCCGCCTGACCCAACAGCCCGGCCAACAGGGCGCAGGCGGCCAAGCCACGCAACAGCCGTGCCGACAAAACGCAGTCCTCTCGCCGATCTGGCGAGATACCGCCCATCAATGTATCCGTCATTGTGTCCCGTCTCCGTTCCATGGCATTTCCTCCCAATGCTCCAAGCCACCGTCAGACCTTTGCTCTCCCGCAAAAAGAAGAGCCGAAAGGCGCCTTTCAATCGGATGCCTCGTCCTCCCCGGTCAGCCGTGCAGTCGATTCGCCACCCCGCTTATCCGCAAGGCGCGGACAGAGAGGCGCATTGCTCTTGTCATCCACCATCCCAGGCCGGGCGAAGGTATCAGAGCGGAAAGGGCTCTCGCAAGGAAAAAATCATCATATGATGGGAAATTGATCACAAAAGGCAACAAGTGTTGTTTTTCGGCAACACCGCTGTTAGCTTTGGGACGGCGAGGAGACACAGGATGACGCGTTCACCCACGAACCGTGACAAAGAGTCCCACTCGAAGCCCGACCCGGACATGCGGCAGGAGGGAGCGTCCGCTCGGTCGGAGCATCGGGAAGTGAATGAGAAAAGACCAGAAAATCTGGCCGAGCTCCGGCATCGGATCGCCGACCGGGCCGCTGGGCAGAGTCGGGTGTTCCGGTTGATTGCGGGCTATCTGCTGGAGCATGCTCCGGAGGCGGCTATGGCCTCGATGCGAGAGATTGCGCACCGGCTTGCCGTCGAT
>CAZJPA010000171.1:0-6581 GCA_964547755.1 uncultured Sphingomonadales bacterium | reverse complement strand
ATCTCGCGTTGATTATTGCGATGCCGGTAAAGAGGATTACCGGTGGAGCCATCTATCCTCTGAGAAGGTTTTTTAGATAGTCACCGTATCCGTTTTTCTTGAACCGTTTGGCACGAGCCAGTAGCGCTTGTTTGTCGATCCAGCCCATCAGATAGGCGATTTCATCAGGTGATCCGACTTGTTGGCCTTGGCGCTCCGTCAGGGTGCGCACGAAGTTTCCGGCATCGAGCAGCGAGGCATGGGTGCCAGTGTCCAACCAGGCATAGCCGCGTCCCATGCGTTTGACCGACAGAATTCCGTCAGACAGGTAGCTTTCAAGAAGCGAGGTGATTTCCAGTTCACCCCGCGGCGAAGGTTTGACCGCGCGGGCACGCTGGGGGGCCGAACTGTCGACAAAATAGAGCCCGGTTACGGCGTAGTTTGAGGGTGGTACCTCGGGCTTTTCGGTGATCGAACGAACCCCGTCGTTTCCATCGAAATCGACGACACCATAGCGCTCGGGGTCAGCGACGTGATAGCCAAAGACCGTCGCGCCAGTCGCGCTGGCATTTGCCTCGCGCAGGATCTCGGGCAGGCCGTGACCGAAGAAGATATTGTCGCCCAGCACCATCGCGGACGCGGCACCGGCGAGGAAATCCTCGGCAAGGATGAAGGCTTGCGCAAGCCCGTCGGGGCTGGGCTGGGCCTTGTATTCGAGCGTTACCCCCCACTGGCTGCCGTCGCCCAGCGTGCGCCTGAACTGCTCCTGATCCTGCGGCGTGGTGATGACCAGGATCTCGCGGATACCCGCAAGCATCAGCACGGTCAGCGGATAATAGACCATCGGCTTGTCGTAAACCGGCAGGAGCTGCTTCGACACCCCGAGGGTCAGCGGGTGAAGCCGGGTGCCGGAGCCACCGGCGAGGATAATGCCTTTGCGTGCAGTCACGAAATGATCTCCAGTTCTTTCAATACATCCTTGAGCGCTGAGCGCCAGTCGGGGCGGGCAATGCCAAAGGTCTTTTCGGTCGTCGTGCAATCGAGCCGGGAATTGAGCGGGCGTTCGGCCGGCGTCGGGTAGGTGCTGGTCGGGATCGGGGCAACCGCGATACGGCGACCAGCCTGCGCGAAGATTTCCACCGCGAAATCATGCCAGCTGACCTCTGGAGCACCGCTGAAATGATAGGTGCCGGACATGGTGCCATCGACGGCCAGGTGGTGGGCGATGGTCAGGCAGGCGGCCGCGACGGCACGCGCGGACGTCGGCCCGCCGATCTGGTCTGACACGATGTTCAAGGCGTTGTGGCTCTCTGACAGGCGCAGCATGGTTTTCACGAAATTCGCCCCGTGCGCAGAAAACACCCAGGAGGTGCGCAGGATCGCAAAGCGCCCGCCTGCCGCGCGCACGCCCTCTTCCCCAACCAGTTTCGATCGGCCATAGGCATTTTTCGGGGCGGTTGCATCCCCTGGCGCCCATGGCTGCTTCCCTTCGCCCGAAAAAACATAGTCGGTCGAGAGATGGATGAAGGGAATATCCAGATCCGCACAAGCCCCGGCCATGGCCGTGGGCGCGGCCCCGTTGATCACGGTTGCCAGTGCCTCTTCCTCTTCGGCGCGATCGACAGCAGTGTAGGCTGCGGCATTGATGACGGCGCGCGGTACGTGGGCGCGGATCGCTTGCGCGCAGGCCTCGGGATCGGACAGATCAGCCGCGTCGCGCCCCAACGCGGTCACATCGGCGAGGGCGCGCAATTCGGTCGCCACCTGCCCGGTCCTGCCAAAGACGAGCACCGTCACGGCGCAGCTTTTCCGGTGCCAAGGCGCTCACCCACGCCCTTGCGCGCGAGCAGCGGGCGCCACCAGGCCTCGTTGTCAAGATACCAGCGCACGGTGCGCTCGAGCCCTTCCTCGATCGTCACCGACGGGCGCCAGCCGAGCTCCTCGCGAATGCGGGTCGGGTCGATGGCATAGCGGGCGTCATGGCCGGGACGGTCGGCCACGAAGGTGATGAGATCGGCGTATGCGCCGCCGCCCTCGCGCGGGCGCAATCGGTCGAGAATGCCACAGATGGTTTGCACCAGTTCGAGATTGCTGCACTCGTTCTCGCCGCCGATATTGTAGCTGCGCCCGGGCTCTCCCTTTTCCAGGACCGTCAGCAGCGCGTCGGCGTGATCCTCGACATAAAGCCAGTCGCGCACGTTCGAACCATCGCCGTAGATCGGCAGCGGCTTGTCCGCGAGCGCGTTCAGGATGACCACCGGGATGAGTTTCTCGGGGAAGTGGTAGGGCCCGTAATTGTTCGAACAATTCGTCAGCACGACGGGCAGGCCATAGGTCTCGTGCCAGGCGCGCACTAGGTGGTCCGAGCCGGCTTTCGACGCCGAATAGGGGCTGCGCGGATCATAAGGCGTGTCTTCGGTGAATCTCACGGTCGGGTCGGCGGGGAGCGAGCCATAGACCTCGTCGGTCGAGATATGGTGAAAGCGGAAGCCTTCCGGGCGGCCTCTGTCCTCCCAGTACTCCCGCGCGACCTCCAGCATGTTGAAGGTGCCGGTGATATTGGTCTCGATGAAATCGGCCGGGCCGTCGATGGAGCGGTCCACATGGCTCTCGGCCGCAAGGTGCATGACCGCGTCAGGTTGATGGCTCGCAAAAATCCGCTCAAGCGCGGCGCGCTCGCGGATGTCGGCCTGCTCGAAGGCATAAAGCGGGCTGTCGGCCACCGGGGCGACATTTTCAAGGCAGGCGGCGTAGGTCAGCGCATCGACATTGACCACCGAATGCCTCCGCGCCACGGCAAGACGGATAACCGCCGAGCCGATGAAGCCAGCTCCCCCGGTCACGAGGATCTTCATGCCTCTCCCTCCCACAGGAACGGGGTGTCGAGATCCGCAAGCAGCGGAGCGTCCGCATCCTTGGCGCTCAGAATCGCGTCACCCTTCAGGGGCCATTTGATGCCGATGGCCGGATCATCCCAGCGCAGGGCACCTTCGGTTTCGGGGGCGTAGTAGTCCGAGGCCTTATAGATGATCTCGCTGTCGGGCTCGAGCGTCATGAAACCATGCGCAAATCCTGCCGGGATGAATAGCTGCCGCCCGTTCTCGGCGCTGAGTTCATAGCCCACCCATTGCCCAAAGGTCGGACTGCCGCGCCTTATGTCCACCGCGACGTCAAAGATCGCCCCGCGCCCGCAGCGTACCAGCTTGGCCTGCGCACGGGGCGGTGCCTGAAAATGCAGCCCCCGGACCGTCCCGATCTGCCTGGACAGCGAATGGTTGTCCTGTACGAAATCAACTTCAATATCGTGCCGCGCGAAAATACGGCGACTGTAGGTTTCGGCAAAAAAACCGCGGTGATCGCCAAGCCTCCGCGGAGTTGTGACCCAGACACCAGCCAATTTCGTTTGCGCAAACTCCATGTCAACCCTCTAGCAGATAGTAAAACGGCATAGGTGCTTAATTTACACCGGGCCAAAATCTCTATCGCTTCAACAGCCCGTATGCTGCAAGGCCCAGATATTCCTTCACCGCAATATTCAGCTCGCGCAAATGCTCGGCCAAGTCCCAGCTGATCTGGTCACGAAAATCCGCCGACCTGAAATCGACCGGGTAAGGCGTGATGCCCCGCCACCCGGCGTGGCGAAAGCTGGCCATCGCGCGCGGCATGTGAAAGGCCGAGGTGACAATTACCCAGCGCTCACCCTCCGCGGGCCTGATCAGCGCCAGCGTGTTTCGTGCGTTTTCGGTCGTGTTCCGGGATTTGGCCTCGATGCTCAGGCGGTCTTCCGAAAGGCCCTGCTCCATAAAGAAGCGCCGGGCCACATCCGCGCCGCTTATCTTCGAGCCAAAGGCATCGCTCAGGGCGCCGCTGCCCCCCGTAAAGACCACCTGCGCGTTGGGGAATCTTCTCGCCAGCGCCAGCGCTGCGGTAAATCTTTCGGCCCCTCCCTTCAACTGGACCTGATCCCAGTAGGCTGTTTTTCGGGGATCTTCGGGCCCGCCAAGGACGATGATCCCCGTTGGCGAACTGATCTTCGGGCTGGCCGGGAAGGCGGTTTCCAGCGGCCGCAACATCAGCTGGCCGAGGGGCAGGAAGCCGATCGTAATCAGGCATATCGTTGTCGCCGAAAATATTCGGAACGCCGCCAATATGCGCCCCCGGCGCAACAGCCACAAACCGATGATAAGTGCGAGAATGATCCACGATTCAGGACGGATCAGGAACCAGACAATCTTGGATAGAATGAAGATCGCGGTGTTCATTCTTGGTGCGCTCGCATCACCTCGTCGATCGCCTGCAGGTAACGGTCTATGACGATGGATTCGTCATATTCCCGCTCCATCTTTGCGCGCCCGGCAAGGCCCATGTCGCGCCATCCCTCCGCGCTTAACGCCAGGAAATCCCGAATCGATCGGGTCAAATCATCTGCGTCCTTCGGTCTGCACAGGAAACCGGTACGTCCGTTTTCCACCACATCCCGGCATCCTGGCGCATCAGTCGTGATGATCGGCCGCGCCATACCCGCTGCCTCAAGCAGCGTGCGCGGGGTACCTTCGCGATAGTAGGATGGGAGCACGACACAATGCGCAGCGGCAATATAGGGCCGGACATCGGCGGTGGTGCCGAGATACTCGATCACGCCCTCATCTTCCCATCTGGTCACGGTTTCCGAGCCAATGGCCGAGCGATTTTTCGCGTCAGCCGGGCCGAGCAACTGGAAACGGGCTGATGGCAGCCATGATCGGATTTTGCGAGCCGCCTCTACGAATTCCAGCACACCCTTGTCACGGAGCAGGCGCGCAATCAGCAGGAAGGTTGGAGCATCGGTTTTGCCAGGAAGCGGTGTTGGTTTGAAATGGTTGAGGTCGACGCCTGACCCCGGCAGCAGCCGGGCCTGTGCAGATGAAACCAGTTTTCGATCAAGAAAGATCGACCTATCGTCCCTATTCTGGAAAAAGACGACCGGCAATCCATTGAAAGCATGTTTATACAGTAGTTGAGCGAGAATTATGAGGAGCCCGTCCGAACGGAAGGCTGTTCCGAGTCCGGTCACGTTAGGAATGAGCGTCACGCCGACTTGGCGCGCCGCCAGCGCCCCGAAGATGTTGTTCTTGATCGTGAAACTCAACACGACATCTGGTTCTAAACTCTTGAAGTAACGACGAAATTCGCGCAAAAGTCGATACCCCCCCAAGGGTGATACTCCTGATGGATTCATTGCTAGGTTGTAAAACTCGCAGCCCATCTCGCGGATCCCAGCGGTGGCCGGATCCTGTGGTGCTAAAACCGTAACCCGCCATCCTTTCTCCAGCAGCGCAGAAATAAGGCCTTGGCGGAAATTGATGGCATTCCATGCCGTGTTCACGGTCAGGACGATATGCATTGGATTCTTCCCGGATATGCAAGCTGGCATTCGACTCGGCTCGGTAACTTCGTGGCGCTGCTCAATAGCTGTATAGCCCGTCCGGCGGAATGCCGAAAATCCAGCTGCGATAGGGTAGATAACATATTTGGAAATGCCATGAGAAAATTGTCCATACAGTGAACATAAGCAGCAAAAGGAGATAGGGCGAAGCGGCAAGAACCTTGCGGGATGGCCCGATAGGCAGGTAGGGAATACGTGCCAGCATGATCGCTTGGATCGGAACAAAATAGTAGCTGAGCCGATCGGCAATCACGGTAGAAATCGTTATCAATGGCGTCAAGGCCAGCATGACAATCGCACCGATCAAAAGTAGCTTGAAATCTCCCGGATAATGGCGCTCCCAGTTGTTTCGCAGGAGCGTGAAAAAAAGAAGGCCGGACATTGCCAGCAATGCCACCCTGGCAGTTGCACCAGCAGCTTCGATTCCGGTATTTATATATCTGGAAACACCTGTTTCAGCGCTTTGGGTCTGGGAAAGGAAAAAGGCACCTGGCAACGCCATTAACGCGGCCAGAACCAAACGGCTCTTGGAATAACGCCCATTGACCAGCGGGGCGAGCAGCAGGAATATTATGGCGCTCGCGTGCAACGTGCTGGCAAGAAGCACGAAGAACACGAAACGAAACAGTCGCCGGTCGACAAAGGCCAGAAAGGCAAAGGCCAAAACACCGATGGCCGCGCCCTGCCGTAGCGTCGTCATTGCCATATCGATGATCAGGATCGGGTAGAGAAGGATCAGGAACCCCAGCGGGTCCGGCTGGCGCCGCGCCAGTGCATGCATTCCGGCAAAGAAGATCACCGAGGCGACGACATTGACCCATGGATAAGGCAGGCCCAACCGGATGATCCCTTCCATGATGGCCCACCACAGCGGCTCGTTCTGTTGCAGGGCGACCGCAAGGGTATTGACGCTCTGAAGCTCGAACTGATTGAGATAGCCGCTCCAGTCGCAGCCAACCTCGAACCGGAAGGCCGAGAACAGGAACAGCAGGAGCAGAACAATCGGGTAGAGCTGGTCGCGCAGCCTTGCCTGCCCCGCCACCGCATAGCGCAACAGGATCAGCGCAATGAAAATCGCAACATAGGTCACGGGGTCGCGCCCTTCCCTTCGATGAGTTCGCAGAAGATCTGCGCCACCTTGGGGCCGTATACTTGGAGCGAGTATTCCCGCTCGACC
>CAZJPA010000170.1:0-6586 GCA_964547755.1 uncultured Sphingomonadales bacterium | reverse complement strand
CCTGCTTTGGGAGCAGGGGGTCGCTGGTTCGAATCCAGTCTCCCCGACCAGAACCGAGACCACGATGGCCACCATCTCCGATCCACGCGAACTCTCCAGAAAAGGGGGATGAGAATGGCGTCCCCCCACTTGCTTCACAGCCGGTCGACTTTCTGCAACAGAAGCGGGTATGATTGGTCAGCGAGTAGGGTTGTTGGCTGATACCGAGGCTTTTCAGATGCATGGGCACCGTCACAGGACGGAGAGGAGTGGGGAATGACCAACGGCGAGCTCTACAATCTCGAGAAGGTGTCTAAGAATCTCCGCTCCGCGCACGAACGCAACAACGAAGTGGTGGAACGCATCTACATCGGCCGCCGCTTCAAGAACGACACCGAACGGCTCGAGAAACTCTTCGAGATGTATACGAAGATGACGACCACACTGCGCAAGTCCTCAAAAAAGGGTGGGAGGCGACAACATGAGTGATTATGCGTTGTTTCAAATGTGGAGACCATTTCGTGAGTGGCTGATCAGGCGGCATCATTTTTATGTCGAGCAGGCCCGAAAGCGCTTGTTCTCGCAATTTGAAGACGTCGAGGCGGAGGCCAACAAGGCCGCTGACGAATGGCTTGAACAAGCTGGTGCGCGGTTTGACCCTGATCGTCACGATCCCGCAGATTTCTACGAGGCTGCCAACGACGTGGAGCTCGAGTTTTATCAACTTTTAAGTGATATGCGGGAGCAAATCCGTCTAAGCGTCACCGCAGGCATGTTCCACGAGTGGGACAAGCAGTTGCGAGATTGGCTCGTGAGGGAAATTGGGCATTGGCATAGCGGTGATAACACTAAGTTGAAGGTCTGGTCAGCCAAATTCAACCAGATAGTCGATTTGTTGGAAAGCTTCGGCTGGAAAGTCCGCAGCGCCAGCTATTTCCGCGCGCTTGATGCGTGCCGTCTAGTCGTCAACGTCTACAAGCACGGGGAGGGAAAATCCCTCGCCGATTTGAGTCAGAGTTATCCTGAATATCTTTATGATCCGCTCAGAGAAGTTGGCGGTGAACTAACAGGTTCGGAATACTGTGATCATAGTAAACTCAGGGTGAGTGATAAGCAGTTTCAAGTGTTCTCTGACGCTATAGTCGCGTTCTGGAAGGATGTTCCCGAAAAAATATTCAAATATCAAATAACTAATGTGCCGGACTGGTTTGAAAAAGCCATTTTGAAGGATCGGAATGGACAACGACAGGTGAACAAGAAATGACAAAAAACCAACCAAATCCGTCCCGTCCGTTTCCGTCACTTATGCCCGGGCTGGTGCTTCGACACGGTCCAATGAACTGGGCATGCGGCCGATGCAGGAACGTGCCTATGAGAAGCGGGGCGAACAGTATCTGCTGATCAAGTCACCGCCTGCCTCCGGCAAGAGCCGGGCGCTCATGTTCATCGCCCTCGACAAGCTGCACAACCAAGGACTCCGCAAGGCCATCATCACCGTGCCCGAGAGGACGATCGGCGCGAGCTTCGCCGATGAGCCGCTGTCGAAGTTCGGCTTCTGGGCCGATTGGCATGTCGAGCCGAAGTGGAACCTGTGCAACGCGCCGGGCTCCGAGGGCGGCAAGGCAGAGTCCGTCAGGGGCATCTGCACTCACCTCCGGAGCGGCCGGCTAGCAGCCATCCCTTTCAAGAGTTACCCCCACTTTTTCCGGCTGTTAACGAACATAACGGGAACTCCCCCGGACGATGGGCGAGAGACAATCCCATCTCATGAAAGGGGTTTTCCGGACCTCTTCGGATTTCTTCGGAAGGTGAGGTGGTGCCCAGGAGAGGACTCGAACCTCCACGGCCGCAATGGCCACTGGTACCTGAAACCAGCGCGTCTACCAATTCCGCCACCTGGGCTTTAAGCGCGACAAGGCGGCTTGGAGCTAATCGCTCGCCCGTCTCTTGTCAAGCGGCTTGGGGGCTTTCGGGAGACGGCCGCCCATGGTCTCGCGCGAACCCGCCGACGTCTCCCCTGGTCACCGCCACGGGCCGCGCCGACCACCCGGTGCCGCCCATGTCCCACTTCCCCATAAACCGAGGGGGAACACTGGCCGTCTGCCCCTGCCCGCAGCCGCCTGAGCGCCGGGTAGGGGGCGAGGCGTCAGTCGCCGCGATCGGCCGTCGGCCGATCCCCCGGCCGCAATTCGGACGAAGGATCGCCGCCTCTCGCCCCTGTTCATCGGGACATTGGCTCCGTGCAAAAAGGGACGCTTCTGTTGCGCCGTCCCTTGCGGACCGGCCCTGCCGCCTGTTCGCGCTCACGCTGCCGCGCTCACGCCGCCGCGCTCGTGCCGACGAGTTCGGCCATCATCTCGGCGAACATCTCGGGCGTGAGCGCCTGCGGACCGTCGGAGAGCGCCTCTTCGGGCCGCGGATGCGTCTCCACGATGATGCCGTCCGCCCCCACGGCTTTTGCCGCGCGCGCCATCGGGATCACGAGATCGCGCCGGCCGACGGCGTGGCTGGGATCGACGATCACCGGCAGATGCGTCAGCTGCTTCAAGAGTGGCACGGCCGACAGGTCGAGCGTATTGCGGGTCGCGCTCTCGAAGGTGCGGATGCCGCGCTCGCACAGCACCACCTGGCGATTGCCTTCACGCAGAATGTATTCAGCGGCCTGCAACAGCTCGTCGATGGACGCCATCATGCCGCGCTTCAAAAGCACCGGGCGATGCGTCCGCCCGACCGCCTTCAAGAGCGGGAAGTTCTGCATGTTGCGCGCGCCGATCTGGAGCATGTCGGCCTGCTCGGCCACGGCTTCGACATCCTCGGGCGCCAACACTTCGGTGACGATGGGCAGCCCGAAGCGACGCCCGGCCTGCTTGAGCAGCTTGAGCCCCTCGAACCCCAGTCCCTGGAAACTGTAGGGGCTGGTGCGTGGCTTGAAGCAGCCGCCGCGCAAAGCCTGTGCGCCGCCGGCACGGACATAGCGCGCGGCCTCCAGGATCTGCTCTTCGGATTCGACGGAGCACGGCCCCGCGATCACGGTAAAGCCCGTGCCGATGGCGGCCGGTCCCAAGCGGATGATCGTCGGCTCCGGCCGGGTCACCCGACTGGCCAGTCGCCAGCCCTTGGGCGCTTCGCCGGTCGGTTTTGCCGCCTGCGCGGTCTTTTTGCGGACCGCCTGCACGGGCGCAGGCGCGGCCGGTCTGACCGCCGGCTTGCGCTCGGGCAACGCCACGGGGATCACCTCGTCGGCCGGATAGCAGCCGAGCACCTTGAGGAAGCGCGCCCGCGCCGCGATCTCGTCGAGTGCCTCCGCGACATTGGGCGCGCGCAGATTGCCGGCGATGTCGATATAAAAGAGCTCTTCGAAAGGATTGCCGGCCAACGGCCGGGACTCCAGCTTGAGCATGTTGATCGCGCGGTCGCGAAAGACAACCAGCGCATCCACCAACGCACCCGGCTTTTGGTCCACGGTCAAGATGAGAGTGGTCTTGGCCGAGACTCCATCCGGCACCTCGGCCGGTGTGCGGGCGACAACGATGAAGCGGGTGTGGTTTTCCTTCTGATTGGCGAGATCGGAAGCGATGACCGCCAGTCCATAGAGTGCACCACCTTCCGCGCTCCCGATGGCGGCCGCGGTGGCGTCACCGATTTGGACGACGCGTTCCATCGCCTCGGTGGTGCTGGCGCAGTAGATGACATTGGCCGCTTCCAACTCGCCGAGATAATGGCTGCACTGGGCATAGACTTGGGGGTGGACGTAGAGGGTGCGAATGGCGGCCGGGGTGACGCGCTCGTTGAGGGCCAGCAGCTGGTGCTCGATGCGGTGGCGGATCTCGCCGACGATGTTGAGAGAGGTGTGCTGCAGCAGGTCGTAGACTTCGCTGATGCCGCCGGAGGTGGTGTTCTCGATCGGCAGCACCGCGAAATCGGTCTCGCCGCGTTCCGTCCGGCGCACGGCGTCACGGAAGCTGCGGCAGTCGATCACGACATGGGGCTCGCCGCGCCGCTCGAAGAAACGCCGGGCGGCCTGTTGGCTGTAGGAGCCCTTTGCGCCCAGACAGGCGATGCGCACGGTCCGCGCCTCGCTTGCGCCCAAACGCGTCAGCGTCGCCTGCTGGAGCAACACCGAATCCTCGACGATGGTCTGAAACAACCGCTGGACATATTCGGGGTCCAGCCCCAGACGGTCGGCTTCATCCAGAAGCCGCATCAGCCCCGTTACTTCCACGGCCGGCGCACGCACCGGCAGATGCGCGTCGGCCTTGGCGCGGGCAACCTTCTTGACCAATTCCCGCCGCTCGGCGAGAAGCGTCAGCAGTTGCCGGTCCCGCTCGGCGATGGCGCCGCGCAGGGCCTGAAGGCGCTCGGCGCTCTTGGGATCTTCAGTCGCGGGCTTGTCTGTGATCACGTTTTCGGATTCTTTGTCTGTCTTGGAAGCCATCGTTTTTGCTCCTTGCTCATCCTGCGCCGCTGCCGTCCGGGTCTGTTCCATCACGAAAAACCCCGCCGGATCCGCGGCGGGGCCGTTTGCCTGATTTCGTCTGCTGGGGTTTTAGAGCTGGAAGGCAGACAATCGGCTCGGGCTCCCGCCGCGATGGCGGAAGGTAAAGAAGCCGATATAATAATAGCTGCGATTCCTGCTCATGGGCGCAACGATATGTCGCCACGCCTGCGCTGTCAAGCGGAATGGCACATCCTTCCAGCCTGGTGACCGCCCTTGCGGCAGCAGGGCACTCTTCCACCGCCGCAACTGTGGCAAATGCGCAACAGTTTCGCGGAAATTTGTGTTTCGCCTCTGTCCTGCGTTTACATTTCATCCGCGGGGTGCTGCAATTCCGGATGTGGGGGAGGCTGCCACATCCAATCATGGCCATTCCGTGGAGGATGGCGGCTTCTTCTGCTGTGCGATGCCGGCTCCGTTTGCAGGGAGGCGAGGGAGCCGGGCGTAGCGATAAAACCAACAGGGAGGACTACCATGACATCTTCCATCATCGAGACGTCGGTGACGCGGCGTGGCTGGCTCTTGGCCGCCGCCTCGTTGCTGGCGGTGGGATTGGCGACGCATCCGGTGTTGGCGCAGCAGGCCCAGGGCGAAGACCAGGGAGACCAGGCCACCGGCGAGGAGGAAGAGCTGGAACAGATCGTGGTGACGGGTTCGCGTATCCGCCGCGATGCCTTCACCAGCACTTCGCCCTTGCAGGTGATCGAACCCGACGAGTCGATCAAGTTGGGTGTCAGCAATCTGACCGACCTGCTGCAACGCTCCACGCTGGTGACCGGCACCCAGATCGACAACACCATCAACACCAACGCGGGCAACGCCAATGCGACCGAGGCGCCCCCGACCGGTGGCATCGGCTCGTCCAATGTCGATCTGCGTGCGTTGGGGCCTGAGCGCACCCTTATTCTCATGAACGGCAAGCGCTTGGGTGTGGCGGGCGTGCGGGGTGCGCCGGCCCAGCCGGACATCAATCTGATCCCGCTCGCCATGCTTGACCGCATCGAGATTCTCACCGGCGGCTATTCGACGATCTATGGCGCGGACGCGGTCGCCGGCGTGGTGAATCTCATCACCAAGAAAGACTTCGAGGGCGTGGATATTTCGGGCAGCATCGAGCTGCCGGAGCATGGCGGGGCCGAGGCCTTCCGCAATTCCATCGTTTTCGGCCTTAACGGCGAGCGCGGTAACATCACCATCGGCTTCGAATACTACAAGCAGGAGCGGCTTTCGACCGGCCAACGCAAATACACCCGCTGCTTCCGCGACATCGAGGTCAGCGAGGACGGCAAAACCCGCATCGAGGTCTGCCGCTCGCCGTTCTTCGACAATATCGTCGTGATCGGTTCCGATTTCGTCCCGGGCGCCGAGCCGGGCGCGGTCATTCCGGGCGTGACGGGGCCGGACGGTCTGTCGTTCTCGGATGCGCTGTTCTTCTACTACACGCCGGGTAAGACGGACATCGGCGTGCCCAATTGGTCGACGGCGTTCGCCATTCCACAGCCCAGCGATCCCAATGTCCGCAATTTCCCGAATTCGGACATCAACCGGGCGCTCAACCGCTTCATCTACAACGATTTCTACAACGATCAGGACGAGCGCCGCGCAGCCGACATGGTGCGGCCGACCGAGCGTATCTCGGTGGTCGCCAACGGCTATTGGGATCTCGACTGGGGCCACAACGAGCAGCTCTATTTCGAGACCTTCTTCTTCGATCGCAAGAACAAGGTTCATGCGAGCACCGAGCAGATCTTCGCCGACGTGCCGGGCATGATCCCGCAGGAAGACGAGAACGGGAACATCATCGTCGATGCGGACGGCAATCCCATTCTCGTGGACAACCCGCTCAATCCCTTCCCGGTGACGGTGGCGCCGATCATCACGCTCGATGACATCCCGCAGAACTTCAATGTGGATGTCCAACAGTTCCGCGGCGTGATCGGTTTCCGCGGGGATATCGGCGGTTCCTGGTTCTCCGAGCACAACTGGAACTACGACGCCTATTTCACCTATGACCGGGGTTCCGGCTTCCAGTCCCAGACGATTCTCTTCGAGCCGAATTTGACGTTGGCGTTGCAGACACTGCGGCTGGATGCCGACGGCAATGTCATCTGC
>CAZJPA010000169.1:0-6602 GCA_964547755.1 uncultured Sphingomonadales bacterium | reverse complement strand
TTAATCCGCGCCCAGGGCTATTGCGAAGCTTCCGAACGATTATGGCAAATGGAGAAGAGGGATCCTGACTGTACGGATGGAAAGCCGGTCTCCTGCTGGTTGCCGAGCGTCGGTGTCACCGGCCGCATCGAGCCTGGCCGGTGTCGCCCTGATGGATGCCAGAAACATCCCGGCCTGATCGGCCATGAATGCACATCTTGCCGCCTCGCTCCGTTGCCGATCGGCGCAAGGGAAAGCGCACAGAAACCAAGGCCGGTAGAGGGCGAGAAAGCAGACACCAACGACCGCCCCCGCCCGTGGTCTGGGCTGCGGCGGTCGTGCGACCTGCTCTTGTCAAAAGGGGCTGGGCGCAGCGATCAACGCAGGATCAAGCCGTCCCGCTCCAGCCGCTTGCGCTCGGCCTTGCGGGCGCGGCGGATGGCGGCGGCCCGTTCGCGGGCCCGGCGCTCGGAGGGCTTTTCGTAGAAGCGGCGCCGCTTCATCTCCCGATAGATCCCCTCGCGCTGCAGCTTTTTCTTCAGCGCCTTGAGCGCCTGATCGATGTTGTTGTCGCGAACGACGATCTCCATGACGGCAATTCCGCTCCTTCGAGAATGCGTATCCCTGGCCCAGACCACTTCCTGCTCTGAACTATCCGCGCCGGCCACCCACGGTCGGCCGGAACATCGGGGCGAGCGCTTAGCAGAGTGTTCGCGGTGCTGCAAGGGAAATCTTCTCTGCCGCCTTGCGCCAGAACACACCACGACACAATGAGAAAAATCTTGAAACAACAATGGGGGTGGGTCATGAAGAAGCGGGGTAAGGCAGGGAGGCAGGTCGATGAAGATCGCCCTCAATCCGGCTTGTGACTGGGCCGCCGTCGCGCAGGAGCTGGCAAGGCGGCGGCGCGTGGTGGTGTGCGACGTACTGGCTGATGCGAGTGCGCGGGCCCTGCTCGGTTGGCTCGAACAACAGACTCCTTGGTCATTCACCTATTTCGACGGCAAGGCGGCGATCGTGCCCTATGCACGGCTGGAGAGCCTGACGCCGGGCGAATGGCAGGCCCTGCAGCGACGGATCTATCTGCGCGCCCGTGACGCATTCGCCTACGCCTATCATGTCTACACACTCGGCCGGCCCGCCGCTCTCCAACGCCAGGGCGCACCGATCGAGGCCTTTTTCGATTTCCTCAACAGCAAAACCATGCTGGCCGTGGTCCGACAGCTTCTGGGCGAGGACGATATCAAGGCCGCCGATGCCCAGGCCACGCGCTTCGGCCCGGGGCAGTTTCTGGGGGTGCACAATGATCTGGCTCCCACACATGATCGCCGCTTGGCCTATGTGTTCCAGCTGACCCCGAACTGGCATCCGGACTGGGGCGGCGCACTCGTCTTTCCGGCGGCCGAAAGCGGCAGAGGCGAGGCCTTTTTCCCTGCCTTCAACAGCTTGCACCTCTTTCGCGTTCCGCAAGACCATTATGTCGATGTGGTGGCGCCTTTCGCCGGCGGCTACCGCTATGCCATCTCCGGCTGGTTTACGGCCTGACGCGCCCCCCCCACCGGCTTTTCGCGGCCCTTGCCAAGACCCGGCAGTTAGTTTAAGCATG
Organism: uncultured Sphingomonadales bacterium; assembly: GCA_964547755.1. GTDB lineage: Bacteria > Pseudomonadota > Alphaproteobacteria > Sphingomonadales > Rhodothalassiaceae > J084. The sequence continues at coordinate 5,017 of CAZJPA010000169.1, read as the reverse complement.
AAATAATAGGCATTTCTGCTGAGGATCAGCAGGCCCATGGGCGGCTGCGAAGCCCGGTGACAAACGCCGCAGATCCCGTGACTCGGTGCGAGGCGGTCTGCGCGCAACCCAAGGGACGGCAGGAACGGGCGCGCGGGCGGGTCGGGGCGAGATGGCAAGGCAAGCAGGAGGAACAGGCCCGTGAGCATGTGGCGGCCACCGCAGCGGATCCGCTGGCAGCCTGACCCGGGGCCCTGGCCGACATCTGAAGAGGCTGGACGCGCCCTTCTCTTCTCGCCGCTTGCAGTCGGTCGCCTGCGGCTTGAGACCCGCACATGGGTGCCGGCGATGGTCCCTTGGCGGGCAAGTGAGGAGGGCTTCGTCACCCCGGCGCTGCTGGCCTGGTATGAGCGCTTTGCCCGCGGCCGACCGGGCGCGCTGGTGGTAGAGGCCACCGGTATTCGCGACATCCCTTCCGGCCCTTTGCTGCGGATTGGCGACGACCGCTTCCTGCCCGGCCTTGCCGAGTTGGTGGCTCGTGTGCGCCGGGCCAGCGGGGGGCAGACGCGGCTTTTTATCCAGCTCATCGATTTTCTCGTGATCCGCCGGCGTCCGGACCCCGCCAAATTCTTCGATCGCTATCTTGTGATCACGAACCATCACCGTCGTCGGCTTGGGATGGAGGATGCGAGCGAAGAGGCCGTGCGGGCGCGCCTGAAAGCCTTGGGTGACGAGGGCTGGCGACGGATCCTGACCGATCGCGAATACGAAGCGCTCACCATGGGTTACCGCGAACGGGTCACCGATACGCATCTGCCCCATATCGCGCGTCTGCCCGAAGTCCTGCCGGATTTGTTCGCCGCCGCCGCCCGTCGGGCCGAGCAGGCCGGTTTCGACGGTGTCGAGCTGCATTACGCCCATGCCTATACGATGGCTTCTTTCCTGTCGGCTCTCAATACGCGCGAAGATGGCTATGGCGGACCGCGCGCCAATCGTGTGCGCCTGCCGCTTGAAGTCTTCCGCGCGGTGCGGGAGGCCGTCTCGGCGGATTTTGTCGTCGGCTGCCGCATGTTGGCCGAGGATTGCGTGGCCGGTGGTTCCACTGTGGACGATACGGCCTGGTTCGCTGCCCGCTTCGCCGAGGCTGGAATGGATTTCCTGTCCCTGTCGCGCGGCGGGCGGTTCGAAGATGCCGCTCAGCCCAAGATCGGCGAGGCCGCCTATCCCTATACGGGGCCTAGCGGCTATGAATGCATGCCGCAATACATCTCCGACGAACGGGGACCCTTCGGCCGGAATCTGCCGGCAGCCCGGACCATCCGCCAAGCGGTGCGCGCGGCTGGCTGCGCCACACCGATCGTCGTCGCCGGTGGTTTTCACGGCTTCCGCCAGGCGGAAGAGGCGTTGCGCCGGGGCGATGCCGACATCATCGCCTTCGCCCGTCAGGCGCTCGCGGATCCCGACTGGTTCCGCAAGGTGCGCGCCGGTCGGGGAGAAGAGGTCCGGCTGTGCGAATACACGAATTATTGTGAGGCCCTCGATCAGAAACACAAACCCGTGACATGCAAGCTCTGGGATCGCTTGAACCTCGACGAGGAGGGCATCCTGACCACCGATAGGGGCCGCCGGCGGCTGGTGCCGCCCGATTGGTCGCCCGACTGATCTTGTCGCCTGTATGCCGCCCTCGTTATTCAGCTTGACCGGCACGAAAGATGAACGTATAAGGAACAAAAGTGAGAGATACGAGGGGAGTCGGCCGGTGCTGACGCGCAAACAACATGATCTGCTCCGATTCATCCATGAACGGCTGGAAGAGACGGGGGTCGCCCCTTCTTTTGATGAAATGAAGGAAGCGCTCGGTCTGAAATCGAAATCGGGCGTCCACCGGCTGGTGACCGCGCTCGAGGAACGGGGGTTCTTGCGGCGGTTGCCGCATCGCGCACGCGCGCTCGAGGTGTTGCGTCTGCCTCCGGAGCTGGCGCTGGCCGGGCAACGGCCCAGCGGTGGTCAGCCTGCCGCGTCCGGAAAGGGAGAGGGAAAGGGAGAGAATGTCGTGCCCTTGATCGGTCGGCAGGCGGGTAAAGCGGTGGGGAGCGTGGAGATTCCGCTCCACGGCCGTATCGCCGCCGGCACGCCGATCGAGGCTCTGGAGGAGGTGGACAGTCATGTCTCGGTCCCGTTGGACTGGCTGCGCAGCACCCGTCCACATTTCGCCTTGACGGTCGAGGGCGACAGTATGATCGAGGCCGGCATTCTCGACGGCGATATCGCCATCATCGAATCCTGTGACATCGCGCGGGATGGGGAGATCGTCGTCGCTCTCGTCGATCGCAGCGAGGCGACGCTCAAGATTCTGAAGCGGCTGGGGCAGCATATCGCACTCATTCCCGCCAATCGGCGCTATGAGACACGCATGCTGGAAGCCGATCGTGTGCGTATTCAGGGACGGCTGGTGGCGCTTTTGCGGCGCTATCATTAGTTGCTTCAGTGCCGCTGATCCCGCAGTGCCGCTGATCCCGCGTCATTGACGAACTCAATGGCGCCGTGAGGGGGTTGTTGGGGCGCTGTCATGGGTGCTGTTGGTCGCACTGTGTGCGCGCAGAGATAGGGGCGTTGTCTCAAAAGGCCGAGAGTGAAGGAAGACCCCGATCCTATGGGCAAAGGCGCGTGAGCAGACGTGGGAAAGGCGTGTGGCAAACACAGCGGCGCTCGTTGTTGCGATTGACGCTCTGTGAGAGGACCGGGAGAACAAGAAAATGCGCAGGCGTGAACATGCCTGCTCGACGCCTGAGGATGAAAGAGTATCATCCTGGGGAAGGGGTCACAGTCCCCCAGCGTGAGAGTCGTTTGGACTGCCGGCTGGATTCGCCGAACAAACCGGCGAACGACGGTCCCGTAATCGGTGATCAGTGATCAGTAATCAGTGATCAGTAATCAGCAAGCCATGCGGCGAATGACGTGGGAGGGGAACAGTCCGGTGGGTTCGCCGCATCTGTCGGCGAATGACACTTCAGTGATCGGTGATCAGGGATCAGCAATCCGTGCGGTAAAGAAGAGGGAAAGAGGAGCGCCCCTGGCGGCATCTGTCCCTCGTCACCCACCGCCCTCCTTTCGCCATCATCCGCCATCCTCCCCTCTTCATCCGCCCTCCCTCTCATCACCCACCGGCCTCCCTTTCGTCACCCGCCGGCTTGACCGGCGGGTCCAGCAGGCAGGGAAGACAGCCCCTAGCGTTGGAGCTGCGAAACCGTCGCCTGGATTCGCCGGATAAACCGGCGAATGACGTGGGAAGGAAGGCATCACCCGCCGACACCTTTCTTCGTCACCTGCTCCCCTCCCTCGTCATCCGCCGGCTCGACCGGCAGATCCGTCCCCTCTTCGTCACCCGCCGGCTTGACCGGCGGGTCCAGCAAGCAGAGGAGACAGTCCCAGCCTCAGAGGCGGCTTTACCATCGGCTGGATTCGCCGCTCTTCGGCGGCGAATGACGACCCAGTGATCGGTGATCAGTAATCGGTGATCAGAACTGAAAGCGGCGAGGATGTGGATGGGGAAGGATGCCCTTACACGCTTCTCCTCTCCGATAACTGATCACCGCCCCCTAATCACTGATCACCGGTCTTCCGATCACTGGAACGTCATCCGCCAGCCCCCCTCTTCGTCACCCGCCGGCTCGACCGGCGGGTCCAGCAAGCAGAGGAGACAGTCCCGGCCTCAGAGGCGGCTTTACCATCGGCTGGATTCCCCGCTCTTCGGCGGCGAATGACGCAGAAGGGGGCGCGCCAGGCGGAACGACGCAAAAAGGGCCGGCGAACGGCGCAAAAGAGGGCTGGATACACCGGATGAACCGGCGCATGAGGTGGGGAGGGGAGGTGTCGCCGACACGGACTCCTTGGCGAAATCGAAGGATGACGCGAGAGGGGAGAAGCATCGCAAATTGGTGAATGACGCGGGGAGGGAGAAGGGTCTCAAGCCAACGAAGAATGCAGGGAGGGGAAGGCACATACGCCCACCGCTTACGCTTCAGGTCATGTCTCAAGCCAGCGAAGAATGCGGGGAGGGGAAGGCAACTCCAGGGGCGACCTCCTCGTCTCCGTCTTCTTCATCAGCGAAGCAGGCATCTCTGCCAGCGGAGCAAGGGATCGCCAGCAGCGCACGCGATGGCACGTGCTCCCAATACTTTCTCAAAAAACCACCTATATCTCGAAAAAACTACCCTTTTTGACAGAGGTTGTTAAAAACCGTTATCGCCGGCGGGGGGGCGGCTGAGGATCCCTTGTTCTTCCAGTCTCTCCCCATTTTACGATTTATTTACCAACTGTTCACAGAATGATCCGGACTTCGTCTCATGGCGGGACCGGATCGGGATGGGCGATCCGGAATATTGCCGTGAGGGCAACCCGATGGCCGCGGGAGATGCAAGGCGGTGTCAGGGGCGTCTTGCCTGCCGTGGCCGGGAACGGTGGCTGGAGAAAGGCATGAGATGGGGTTTCCTTACGGGATTGGGGGCCCGGGGGGACGGCCACCACGGGATCACCCAATGACGCATCAGGATCGGAACATCCGCGCACAGGCTCATGAGGCGGTCGCCCAGCTTGCAATCGCCGCTCCTGCGCTCACGCCGGAGACGACGTGTGCGGAGGTCTACGAGCTGCTGAGCAGCGATCCCGAGCTGTTGGCGCTGGCGGTGGTGGAGGACGGGCGACCGATCGGCCTTGTCAACCGTCACGAACTGACCCTGCGGCTTGCCGACCGCTTCGGCCGACCGTTGTTCGAGAAAAAGCCGATCACCTGGTTGATGGATCGGCGTCCTCTCCTGATCGAGGCCGACCAACCACTCACCCGCCTTGAGGAACTGCTGGCCGGGGAACACACGGCCGCCCTGCTGCAGGGATTCATCATCACTGAGCGGGGGCGCTATTTCGGAATCGGCACCGCACTGTCCCTGCTTCAGGCCCAGATCGTCCGCACCCGCGCCCATGCCAAGGAATTGGAGGAGGCCAAGCTGGCGGCTGAATCGGCCAGTCGCGCCCAAACCCA
>CAZJPA010000168.1:0-6616 GCA_964547755.1 uncultured Sphingomonadales bacterium | reverse complement strand
AGCGATCCGATCGTGCCGGAGATCGGCGGCGTGTTCGCCCTCAAGCTCGATCAGCCGCTGGGGCTCAAGGACAAGGCTGCCGCCCGCTTCACGCTCCAGCAGATCCAAGATGCCATCGAGACCGTCAAGCGCGCTTTCCGCTCGTTGACTCCCAACCCGCTCTCTCTCGTGCGGCCGGGATTGGAAAGCACGGTGACGCCACCTGAAATCGCGGCCCAGATTTCCGAATACACGACGGCGCTCGTGCGCCTGCAGTCGATCAATCTGGCAAGCCCGCTTTCGCTGTTCTCCTGAAACAAGACCGTATCGTGCAGCAGCCGAAGACGGCCGCGCCCGGCGGCTTGGGGGCGCCCCATTCCCGTGATACACGAAAGTCTGTGGTCTTTCCGTAACGGAAACCCTATATGAGGACTGCGAAGGGGGAGCGATGGTGACGGACAGGCAGGGTCGGACGAGAACGGTTCACGCATGAAGGCACTCAACACAATTCGCATCGGCGGTCGGGAGCTGCTGCCTCTCATCGAGGGCGGCAAGGGCATATCGGTAACCTCCGGGGCATCCTCGGGGCCGTGGGCGGCGATGGGCGGGATCGGCACGGTCTCGGCGGTCAATGCCGATTCCTACGATGAGGACGGCTGTGTCATTCCCCAGATCTATCATGGCCGCACGCGCCGCGAGCGCCACGAAGAGCTCATCCGCTATGCGATCGCCGGCGGTATCACACAAGTGAAGAGGGCCTATGAGCTCTCACGCGGGCTGGGTGCGCTCAATATCAATATCCTCTGGGAGATGGGCGGCGCCCAGCGGGTGCTCGAAGGCGTGCTCGAGAAGGTGCGCAATCTGATCCACGGAGTCACCTGTGGCGCCGGCATGCCGTATCGTTTGGCGGAGATCTGTGCGCGCTATGGCGTGCACTACTACCCGATCGTTTCCTCGGCCCGGGCGTTCCGGGCGCTGTGGAAGCGCGCCTATCACAAATTTGCGGAATACCTCGGCGCCGTGGTCTATGAGGATCCCTGGCGGGCGGGCGGACATAACGGCCTGTCGAACGCCGAGGATCCCGAACAGCCACAGGATCCCTATCCCCGAGTGAAGGCCCTGCGCGAGACCATGCGGGAAGCCGGTCTGGGTGAAGTGCCGATCGTGATGGCGGGCGGCGTGTGGTGGTTGAGCGAGTGGGAGGATTGGATCGACAATCCCGAGCTCGGCCCCATCGCCTTCCAGTTCGGCACACGGCCTTTGCTCACCCGCGAAAGCCCCATCCCCCAAGCCTGGAAGGATAAGCTGCTCACCCTCAAACCGGGAGACGTGTTGCTGCACCGCTTCTCGCCCACGGGCTTCTATTCCTCGGCGATCCGCAACCATTTCCTCGACCGACTGATTGCGCGCAGCACCCGGCAGATCGCCTATTCGCTGGTCTCAGCCGGCGAGCATGACACGCTGCTGACCGACGGCTCCCGCCGCCGCTTCTACGTGACGGCCGCAGACGCCGAGCGCGCGCGGCGCTGGATGGCCCAAGGCTATACGGAAGCCCTCAAGACGCCGGACAACACGCTCGTCTTCGTCTCACGCGAGGAGGCCGATCAAATCCGCCGCGATCAGCGGGCCTGTATGGGCTGTCTGTCGCTGTGCCATTTCTCGGGCTGGGTGGAGGATCCGAACCGGTTTCCGCCGCGCAAAGCCGATCCACGATCCTTCTGCATCCAGAAAACACTCCAGGACGTCGCGCATGGCGGATCGGTGGAGGACAATCTCGTCTTCGCCGGGCACAATGTTTACCGATTCGCGCAGGATCCATTCTATTCGAACGGTTACATCCCCAGCGTCAAGGAGCTGGTCGAGCGGATTTTGACCGGCTACTAGACGCACTATGAAAAAAAGTGTCACATATTGTCTTTTTCGGCGACAAGCTGGGGGGCAAGCAGGCAAGAAAGCAAGAAAGACAAAGGGGCGCCATGACGGAGATACGATCGAACGACGGTACACAGGAAGGACTGGATATCATGGCCACTTCGGCGACCTTTTCGCAAGCGGCCGACCTCCTTGAGAGGCTTGGTCTGCGGTCCACACGGGCGCGCTTGTGGCTGCTGCATCTGCTCATCAAGGAAGGGGTGGAGGGCGATGCGCTGTCCGCCTCGTCCTTGCGGGCCAAGGCACGGGAAAGCGGTGTGCCGCTGGCGCTGGCGACCGTCTACAACACCCTCAACAAACTGGGGTCTGTGGGCGCACTCGTGGTGACACGGGGTGCCCAGGGCGTTCTGCGCTATCGCTTGCGGGCCGATCTCATACCGCAGTAGCATGTCTTGCGGCTCCGCTGCGCGAGGAGAGGGGATATCCTTCTTGCTTGGCGCGCGCGCAATGGTGGTGGTCTGGCGCTGCGCGTCGTTTTTTCCGTCTTCGGTGGAAACCGAAATCAGTCGATGATTTCCTGGGGCAACACGCCCCAAAGCGCAGTCTTCGGAACCCAGGCCTTGCCGCCGGCGATCCGCACCCGGCACCAGCTGGGGGCGCAGCGCAGGATACGCACGAGCACGCCGGGTTCAGCCCGATACAGCACCACGGCATCCGTTCGGGGCTTCGCATGCAAGGCGACGGGCCGGTCCCCGCGAATCACCCCGAATCGGCGTCCTGAGAGCAGGGCCGCATGCATCCAGCCGGTCGTGCCGTCCATATCCACCACCTGGCGCCAGACGCCATATTCCCGGATCACCTTGAGCGGCCAATTGCGGCGCGTGTAGACCCAGCGCACGGGATAGTCACGACCGGGGCCGCTGCGCAGGTTGGCCCGTCGCGCGCTCAAGGACACGAAACGCGGCAACGGCAAACTGCTGGCTCCAATGGGCCGGTTGTCCCGGGGGTGCGGTTGTTCATGATGCGCCTCGCGCGCCCACCACAACCCAAGGAGCACCAACAGCAATACTCCGGCGGCCGCGATGCCGATAGCCGTCCACTTCTTGCGCAGCCATCCCGGCGGGGCCAGGCTTGTCGTCTCCTCCGTCATGGCCTTCCTCTAGGCGATCGCCGCCCAGCCCGCAAGGCTCGCGGGAGCGGGAGGAGACAAGCGGTGAGGGTTTGCCTCGCGCGGGCGGCTCTGCTAGCTCCATAGCAGGAGCGCATGGCGCGAGATGGATAGTGGAAAGGAGCAGGCCGGCCATGAATGCGGCGCCAAGACCCAGGGTAATCGTAACCCGGAGGCTGCCGGCGGTCGTCGAGCGACGCATGGCCGAGCTGTTCGACGCCCGCTTCAACGCCGACGATCATCCCTTCACCCAGGCCGAACTGCGCGCGGCGGTCGCTGAAGCCGACGTGCTGGTTCCCACCGTCACCGATCGGATAGACAAGGGCGTGCTGGCCGCCGCCGGTCCGCGGCTCCGGTTGATCGCGAATTTCGGCAATGGCGTCGATCACATCGATCTGCCGACGGCGCGCGCGCGGGGGATCACCGTCACCAATACGCCCGGCGTGTTGACGGAGGATACGGCCGATGTGGCCTTCGCTCTCATCTTGATGACGTTGCGCCGGCTCACCGAGGCCGAGCAGATGCTGCGCCAGGGACGGTGGCAGGGCTGGGCGCCGACGGGTCTGCTGGGTACGCGGCTCAAGGGGCGGCGGCTCGGGATCGTGGGAATGGGACGCATCGGGCGAGCGTTGGCTCGGCGCGCGCGGGCGGCCGGAATGCGGATCGTCTATCACAATCGCCACCGTCTGCCTGCCGAGATCGAAGCGGAGTATGAGGCCCGCTACTACGAACAGCTCGAGCAGATGCTGCCGCGGGTGGACGTGCTCTCCATCCATTGCCCGCACACGCCAGCGACCTATCACCTGCTCTCCGAGCGGCGGTTGCGGCAGCTGCCGCGCCACGCCGTCGTGATCAACACCGCCCGGGGCGAGATCCTGGACGAGGACGCGCTCATCCGGCTGCTCGAGGAAGGCCAACTGGCCGGGGCGGGGCTGGACGTCTTCGAAGGCGAACCACGCGTCGATCCCCGGCTGTTCGCGCTGCCCAATGTCGTGCTGCTGCCGCATATGGGCTCGGCCACGGAAGACGCGCGCATCGACATGGGTGAGAAGGTGATCATCAATATCAAGACCTTCGTCGATGGCCACGCCCCACCGGACCGCGTGCTGGAGGCCAGCTTCTAGAACGGTTTCCAAGACGGAGATCCCCAGAATCTGCCGGCGCGGCCCCTGCTGGCCAGAGACCGGTTCCCGGTGATCGGTGACCAGCGATCAGGGATCAGAAACGGGCTTTCGATGATCGGCGGCTTTTTCATCATCCTCCGGCTGGATGAGAGAATGACGTCCCTCCCCCCCTCGTCACTCACTGACACCCTCCTCTTCTCATCCACCGTTTGCCCTTTTCGTCACCCGCCGGCGTGACCGGCGGGTCCAGCGGACAGCGCAGGCGATTCCCAAGCGCCGGAGTTGTCGCCCTGCCGGATGGGTTCGCCGGTCTGGGCCGGCGAACGACGAGGAAAGGGGGCATCCGGCCGGGCATGAAGCTGTCGATCACACCGGCGAATGATGCAGGAGGATGTGTGGCCGGGTCAGGGCGATGGGTTCGCCGGTCTGGGCCGGCGAACGACGCGGGAAGGGAAAGACGTCATCCACCGACCCGGATGACCAATTTCCGCGGTCGATCACCCTTGTTCGCCCCCAGGTTCCCCCTGGTCAGGCCGATCATGGATGCCCATTCCCGACGACCGACAACCAATCACCGATAACTGATCACGGATCACCGATCACTGGCCACCGGTCGGGGGAACGGCTAACGCCGCCCGCGCCCGCCGCCGGGCGTCCGGCGCGGTCCACCGGAGGGCCGGCTCCGTTCCCGTGGTTCGACGGCGCGCTCTTCGCCGGTCTCCTGATTCACCGCGCGCATCGACAGCCGGACCTTTCCGCGGTCATCGACTTCGAGGACCTTGACCTTCACCGTGTCGCCCTCCTTGACGATGTCGGAGACCTTCTCCACACGATGATCCGTGAGCTCGGAGATATGCACCAGGCCGTCGCGCGAGCCCATGAAGTTCACGAAGGCGCCGAAGTCCATCAGCCGCACGACCTTGCCGGTGTAGATCTTGCCGACCTCGGGTTCCGCCACGATCTCCTCGATCATCGCGCGCGCCTTGGCGATCGCCGCCGGTTCGGGACTGGCGATGCGGATCGTGCCGTCGTCCTCGATATCGATCTTGGCGCCCGAGACCTCCACGATCTCGCGGATCACCTTGCCGCCTGTGCCGATGACATCGCGGATCTTGTCCTTCGGGATGGTGATGGTCTCGATCCGCGGCGCATGTTTGGAGAGCTCGGGACGCGCATGGCCGAGTGCGGCGGTCATGATCGAGAGGATGTGCAGACGTCCCGCACGCGCCTGATCCAGCGCCTTGCGCATGATCTCTTCCGTGATGCCGGCGATCTTGATGTCCATCTGCAGCGAGGTCACCCCGCGCTCGGTACCGGCGACCTTGAAGTCCATGTCGCCCAGGTGATCTTCGTCGCCGAGAATGTCGGAGAGCACGGCAAACCGGTCACCCTCCTTGATCAGCCCCATGGCGATGCCTGAGACGGGGCGCGCGATCGGAACCCCGGCATCCATGAGTGCGAGCGAGGCGCCGCAGACGGTCGCCATCGACGACGAGCCGTTGGATTCGGTAATCTCGGAGACCACGCGCACCGTATATGGGAAGTCCTCCTTCTTCGGCATCACGGGATGAATCGCCCGCCAGGCAAGCTTGCCATGGCCGATCTCGCGCCGGCCGGTAAATCCGATACGGCCCACCTCGCCCACGGAATAGGGGGGGAAATTGTAGTGGAGCAGGAAATGCTCCCGGAAGGAGCCGATGAGCGCATCGATGATCTGCTCGTCCTCGCCCGTGCCGAGAGTCGCCACGCACAGCGCCTGGGTCTCGCCGCGGGTGAACAGCGCCGACCCATGCGCACGCGGCAGGACCGCGACTTCGGCATCGACGGGGCGCACATCGGCAAGCCCGCGTCCGTCGATTCGCTTGCCGGTGTCGAGGATCTGGCCGCGCACGATCTCTTTTTCCAGCGCCTTGAGAAGAGGATCGACGTATGGGGCCCGCTCCTCGTCGACCTCTTCGGCCAACCGCGCCTTGACTTCCTGCTTGATGGCGTCGATCCGTTGGCGACGCTCCTGCTTGACGATGATCCGATAGGCCGCACGCAGCGGCTCTTCGGCGAGTTCGCGGATGCGGGTCTCCAGCGCCGAAAGATCCGGACGCTCCGGCACCTCCCAAGGATCCTTCGCCGCCTCTTCGGCCAGCTCGATGATCATCCGGATGACGGGCTGCATCTGTTCGTGGCCGAACAGCACGGCACCCAGCATCTCGTCTTCGGACAGCTCCTTTGCTTCCGACTCGACCATCAGAACAGCATCATGGGTGCCGGCAACGACAAGATCGAGGGCGCTTTCCTCCAGGTCACCGGCGGTGGGCTTGAGAATATAGCGGCCGTCCTTGTAGCCGACGCGGGCGGCGCCGTAGGGGCCCAGAAAGGGTATGCCGGAAAGCGTCAATGCCGCGCTCTCGCCGATCATCGCCACGACTTCTGGATCATTGTCCATGTCGTTGGAAAGGACGGTGCACATCACCTGGGT
>CAZJPA010000167.1:0-6633 GCA_964547755.1 uncultured Sphingomonadales bacterium | reverse complement strand
AGCCGGCGGATGACGAAGAGAAGGGAGGGCGGCGAATGACGAAAAGAAATAATGCCGGCGGATGACGACAGGAGGCTGCCGACGTATGATCGCAGTCGGTTGCGGATGATGCCGGTTGGGAGAGCGCAATGCGATTTTTCGATCCTTGTGATCGGGCGGTTCTGCTCACCAATACGCAGGCGCAGGCGTCGGACCAGGCGGCGGTCGCGGCCGGCTGCTCCTTGGGGGCGCTGATGGAGGCGGCCGGCCGCGCGGTGGCCGAAGTCGCCTGGTTGCAGTTTCGTCCCCGCCGGGTGCTGGTGCTGGCCGGTCCCGGCAACAACGGGGGAGACGCCTATGTCGCTGCACATTACCTTTGCCGCATGGGGGTGGCGGTCACCATCACGGCGCTGAGTCGCACGCGCCGGGAATCCGCTGAAGCCCGGGCTGCGCGCGAGCGGGTCGCCGATCTGCCGCATCTTACCCCTGAAGAGCTACTCGAAACAGCTTCCGGCAGCGCGTCGCCCTGGGATCTCGTGATCGACGGACTGTTCGGTGCGGGACTGGGGCGTCCCCTTGCGGGACCGGCGGCGGCTCTTGTGCGCGTGGTCAATGAGCTGACCTGTCCCCGGCTTGCCATCGACATGCCGAGCGGTGTGCGCGGCGACGATGGGGCCGTATTGGGAGAGGCGGTCCGCGCGGATTTGACGGTGACATTCTTTCGCCGCAAGCGCGGTCACCTGCTCATGCCCGGGCGGCTGTATTGCGGGCGCGTGGCGGTCGCGGACATCGGGATCCCGGCATGCGTGCTCGCCACCATCGCGCCGCAAGCGATCGCCAACGATCCGACCTGGTGGCGCGCCTTCTGGCCGCGCTGGCCGCTGACCACCCACAAATACTGGCGTGGCAGCCTGCTCGTGATTGGGGGACGTCCGCCGACGCTGGGGGCTGTGCGCCTGGCTGCGCGTGCGGGCTTGCGGGCCGGCGCCGGAATCGTGACGCTCGCCAGTCCGCAGGAATCCTGGGCTATCCAGGCCGCAGCCTTGGACACGATTCTCGTCGCGCCATTCGGCCAGCCGGAGGAGCTGCGGGACCGGCTCGCCGATTCCCGGCTCAAGGCGATTGTCTTCGGCCCCGGCGCCGGGCGGGACGACTGGACGCGCACGCTTGTGGCGGTGCTGCGGACCCGGCCCCGCCCCACCGTGCTGGACGCCGACGCGCTCTCCGCTTTCGCGGATGATCCTCAGGCGCTCTTTGAGCAGCTCGATGACGATGTCGTGCTCACCCCGCATGAGGGGGAATTCGCGCGGCTGTTCCCCGATCTCGCCACATGCGGGGACAAGATCGCCCGCACTCAAGAGGCCGCCCACCGGTCCGGGGCCGTCATCCTGCTCAAAGGGCCGGATACCGTGATCGCGCATCCGGCCGGCGCCGTGGTGGTCGATGCCGCCGACTGCCCGCAGCTGGCCACCGGCGGGACAGGAGACGTCCTGTCCGGACTCATCGGCGGCCTGATGGCGCAAGGGCTGCCGGCCATGCTGGCGGCGAGCATCGGCCAATGGCTGCTCAAGACGGCGGCCGGGGGTCTTGGACGTGGCATGATCGCGAGTGATCTTCTCGATACGCTGCCGGCCGCGATGACGGCTCTGGATCATCCGTCCGAATCCCCGGCCGAAACGCTGCCCCTTGGGATAAGATGGGGATAGGGGCTTGCGCTGGTTGGCCGCGTTTGCGTAAAGCGTCTGGCCGAAGCTGCGCGGAAGATCGGCTCATCCGCGAGCGGCGCTGCCTGGCCAGACCCCGATCGGCGGGCGTGGCGGAATTGGTAGACGCGCCAGATTTAGGTTCTGGTGTCCAGTAAGGACGTGGGGGTTCAAGTCCCTCCGCCCGCACCACGCTCCCAAGCCGCGATCGCATGGCGCGTTCCGGATCGGGATCGCAGGGAGCGAGAGAAGAAGGGATGGAGAGCAGGTCGGATTGTCGCATTCCGGCCGCAAGAGGTGGAATACGCAACGATGGCTTGTGAGGTCCAGGAAGTCGAGAAGGAAGGGCTGCGGCGGCGTTTCGCGGTGGTCGTGGATCGTGAGGAGATCGACCGGCGCATGCAGATGGCACTCATGGATCTGCGTGCGAAGGTGCGGCTTAAAGGCTTCAGGCCGGGTAAGGCGCCCCTGTCTCTTCTCGAAAAGCTCTATGGCGAGGCGGTGTTTGGCGAGGTCGCGGAAGAGACCATCAAGGAGCATACCGAACGCTTGTTCCGCGATCGCAAGCTGCGTCCGGCGCTTCAGCCCGACGTGTCGGTGGAGGAAGCGGATCGCGAGAAGGGGATCCGCTACGAGGTGACGGCCGAAGTCCTGCCCGAGATCGACGTCTCCGGTTTCGAGGCGCCGGCGATCGAGCGGCTGGTGGCCGAGATCACGGACGAGGACGTCGATGCCGCGCTCACCCGCCTCGCCGAACAGGCCAAGCGCTATGAACCGGCCGACGCCAAGGCGAAGGCCGCCGAAGGTGACATGGTGGTCATGGACTTCGAAGGCCGCATCGACGGTGAGCCGTTCGAGGGCGGTCAAGGGGAAGGGGCTCAGCTCATCCTTGGCTCTGGCCAGTTTCTGCCTGGATTCGAGGAGGGGCTGGTCGGCGCCAAGGCCGGGGAGACGCGCGAAGTCGAGGTGGTCTTCCCGGACGACTATCCACGCGCCGAGCTCGCCGGCAAGACGGCCGTCTTCACCGTGACCGTCAAGGAGGTGCGCAAGGCGGTGGTGCCGGAGGTGAACGATGAGCTGGCTCAGCAATTCGGCTTGACCGACTTGGAGGCGCTGAAAAAGGCGGTGCGTGATCAGTTGGAGCAGGAGGCGCGTGAACTTTCCCGCCAAGCCGCCAAGCGCCTGCTGCTCGACGAATTGGCCGCCCGCTATGATTTTCCTGTGCCTGAGGGCATGGTTGCGCTCGAGTATCGGCAGATCTGGGAGCAGATCAAGCGCGACATGATCGCATCGGGGGCGGCCAAGCCCGAGGATCTGGAAGGCAAGGACGAGCCCGATGACGAGGCCGAGCGCCAGGAGTTCCGCGCCATCGCGGAGCGGCGCGTGCGCTTGGGATTGCTTCTGTCCGAGGTGGGGCTCGCCAACAATATCGAGATCTCGCGCGACGAGCTGATGCGCAAGGTGGCCGAAGAAGCACGCCGTTTTCCCGGCCAAGAGCGCCAAGTCTATGAATTCTATACCAAGAATCCCCAGGCAATGGCGCAGCTGCGGGCTCCGATCTACGAGGACAAGGTCGTCGATTTCGTGCTTGAGATGGCCCCGGGCGAACAGCGCACCGTCTCGCTCGCGACTTTGAGGCGGGTGGTCGAGGAAGGGCCGGATGCCCTGGCTGAGGCCGATCAGCCTGAGAGTGGCAAGAAGAAGACGACAAAGGCGACCAAGGCAGCCCGTAAGAAAGCCGCAACCGGCGCCAAGGAGGACGGCGGCGACAAGCCGGCCAAAACCAAAGGGGCGGGCAAAACAACGGCAACGAAAAAGACGGCAAGTGCCAAATCCGCCGCCAAGAAGACATCCGCTAAGAAGAGCGGAGGCAAGACCGCCAAGTCCGCGAAGCCTAAGAAAGCACAAGCGAAAACGGCTGAGTCGGAACAGAGCTGACGGCGTCGGCGTTGACGGATGGACAGGACGGGAAGAGGGCGATGAACAGCATCGAGGAGATCACGGCACAGCTGGTGCCGATGGTGGTCGAGCAAACACCGCGCGGCGAGCGGGCCTACGACATCTATTCCCGCCTGCTCAAGGAACGCATCGTGTTTCTGACGGGGCCCGTCGAGGATCATGTCGCAAGCCTTGTGATTGCGCAGTTCCTGTTCCTCGAAGCGGAAAACCCCAAGAAGGACATTTTCTTCTACATCAACTCGCCGGGCGGCGTGGTGACGGCGGGGCTCGCGATCTACGACACTATGCAATACATCAAGCCGGATGTTGCGACCTTGTGTATCGGCCAGGCGGCGTCCATGGGCTCGTTGCTGCTGACCGCGGGCGCGCCGGGCAAGCGCTTCGCCCTGCCGAATGCGCGGATCATGGTGCATCAGCCTTCGGGAGGATTCCGCGGTCAGGCGACCGACATCGAGATCCAGGCGCGTGAAATCCTCCGTCTCAAAGAGCGTCTGAACAAGATCTACGTGCGCCATACCGGTCAGCCGCTCGACGAAGTGGAAAAGGCTCTGGAGCGGGACCGCTGGATGAGTGCAGACGAAGCGCGCGAGTGGGGACTGGTCGACGAGGTGATCGAGAAGCGTCCGGGCGATGAGGATGAGGCCGGCGCATGACCGGCCGTCCGGATTCCCGTTTTGCCGACCGGATGTGGAGGATGCGCCGCGTTAACCGGTAAGGAAGACTTGAAATCTATCCTGGGAAGATGCCATCTCTAGCAGGTGGTGCGCGGGCCGCTCTCCCCACGGCGTTCGGAGAGCAGGCGGCACGCATCGGATGGGCGCGGCAGACAACGGCCAAGAGGAAACGGAACGCATGAGCAAGATCGGCGGTGGCGATTCGAAGAACACGCTTTACTGCTCGTTCTGCGGCAAGAGCCAGCATGAGGTGCGCAAGCTCATCGCCGGGCCGACCGTGTTCATTTGTGACGAATGCGTCGAGCTGTGCACGGATATCATCCGTGAAGAAAGCAAGAGCGGGGTTTCCAAGTCGGGCGAGGGCGTGCCCACGCCGGCGACCATCTGCAAGGTTCTTGACGACTATGTGATCGGCCAGGACCGGGCGAAGAAGATTCTGTCGGTTGCGGTTCACAACCATTACAAGCGTCTTCAGCACCAGGGGCGCAGTGATGTCGAGCTTCAGAAATCGAACATCTTGCTGATCGGCCCGACCGGTTGCGGCAAGACTCTGTTGGCCCAGACGCTGGCGCGGATTCTGGACGTGCCGTTCACGATGGCCGATGCGACGACGTTGACGGAAGCCGGCTATGTGGGCGAGGATGTCGAGAACATCATCCTGAAATTGCTGCAGGCGGCCGATTACAATGTCGAACGTGCCCAGCGCGGCATCGTGTACATCGACGAGATCGACAAGATCAGCCGTAAATCCGAGAATCCCTCCATTACGCGGGACGTATCGGGTGAAGGCGTCCAGCAGGCGCTGCTCAAGATCCTGGAAGGCACGGTCGCGAGCGTGCCGCCACAGGGGGGGCGCAAGCATCCCCAGCAGGAGTTCCTGCAGGTGGACACCACCAATATCTTGTTCATCTGCGGCGGCGCATTCGCCGGGTTGGACAAGATTATCGCCAACCGCCTCGAGGGCCGCTCCATCGGTTTCGGCGCCAATGTCACGGCACCGGAAGAGCGCAAGATCGGCGACGTGCTCGCCGAGGTGCAGCCGGAGGATCTGCTGAAATTCGGTCTCATTCCCGAATTCATCGGCCGTCTGCCGGTGATCGCGACGCTCGATGATCTCGATGAGGCGGCTCTGATCGAGATCCTTTCCAAGCCTAAGAATGCGCTCTTGAAGCAGTATCAGCGCCTGTTCGAGATGGAAAACGTCCAGCTGACCTTTACGGAAGAGGCCATGCGCGCCATTGCCCGCAAAGCGCTCGCCCGCAAGACAGGCGCACGGGGACTGCGCTCGATCATGGAGGACATTCTGCTCGATACGATGTTCGAGCTGCCCTCGCTCGAAGGCGTGGAAGAGGTCGTGGTCAACGCCGATGTCGTGGAAAAGCGTGGTCGCCCCCTGTATATCTATTCCGACCGCGCGCGGCCCGAGGCCGGCAAACCAGCCTGAGGCGAGGCGGAAAGTCCAGGCGTTTCGGCCGCTATGCCCGTTTGCCGACGCATGCGTCGTTTATCTGTGAACGCGTGGCGGGGAAACATTCCGGCAAATACTTGAAGGCCTTGGGGAGAATTCCCACATCAAGTAACGAGCGCGGCTTGCCTTTGTGGCATGGGCGCAGGATAGTGATCCGAAGACGATCCGTATAAGAGGTTGGTGTCCGTTGCCGGCAGGGCATCGGGCGAAAGGTTTCAAGACGGTAGCCATGACCAGTATTCCAGAAACAGTCGAGAGCCCCGAAATCACGCCGGTGTTGGCATTGCGCGACATCGTGGTCTTCCCCCACATGGTCGTGCCGCTGTTCGTGGGCCGTGAAAAGAGCATCGCCGCACTCGAAGCGGTGGTGAAGGATGACAAGCCGATCTTGCTGCTCACCCAGAAAGATGCGGGCGATGACGACCCCAAGCCCGAAGGGCTTTACGCCGTGGGCACGCTGGCACAAGTCCTCCAGCTTCTGCGGTTGCCGGACGGGACGGTGAAAGTCCTGGTGGAAGGCCATGCGCGTCGCCGCGTGCTGCGTTTCACCGATCGCAGCGATTATCTCGAGGCCGCCACCGAACCGGTGGCCGAGACGGTTCGGGACGAAGCCGAAAAGCGCGCCCTCATGCGTTCAATTCTGACGCGCTTCGAAGAATATGTGAAGCTCAACAAGAAGATCCCGGGCGAGGTGTTGGTCACCCTCGGTCAGATCGACGATGCCGCCAAGTTCGCGGATACGGTGGCGGCCCATCTGGCGCTCAAGATCGCCGACAAACAGGCGCTTCTCGAAACGGCGGATGTCGTCGAGCGGCTGGAGAAGGTCTTTGCCTTCCTCGAAGGCGAAATC
>CAZJPA010000166.1:0-6644 GCA_964547755.1 uncultured Sphingomonadales bacterium | reverse complement strand
GTTCCCTTCGTCACCCTGGGACCGGCGGAAGGATGCTTCTGGGCGCTGTCGGACGAATATGCCGGCGGACGGCTGGCGGGCGAGCATCTCGTCAAATTGGGGCACAGCGACATCCTTTTCGTCACTGGAGGCGTGCGGCGCCGCGGTCTACCGGGTGCGCATCTGATGACCTACGCCTCCCACGAGCGCCAACGCGGTTTCACGGATGCCCTGGCCGCCGCGGATCTTGCGTTGCCGGCCAGCCATGTCGTCAACGGCCAGTTTACGGAGTTGGGCGGCTATCTTGCGGTGCGGGACGCCCTGCAGGCCGGCCTTGCGTTCAGCGCGATCTTTGCGCTTTCCGACGAGATGGCGATCGGCGCCCTCGTCGCGCTGGAGGAGGCCGGTCTCGACGTGCCTCGTGATATCTCGGTGATCGGTTTCGACGACATGCCGGGCTACGGCGATCATCTGACCACCATCCGCCAGGATCGTGAAGGCCTGGCGCACGCCGTAGCCGAACTGCTGGCCGAGGCGATCGAGGGGGGCGCGCCTCATGGCCATTTCATCCCCGTCGAGCTCATCGTCCGCGGCACCACGGCCCGCTATCGCCCGTCCACCACGATGAAACCGGGCCGCCCCTCATCCACGGAAGCGCAAGCCAGGCAAAAGAGAGGCAATGGATCATGAGCAACAGCTATGCGGTCGGAGCGTCCGACGAGCGCCCATGGGGACGATGGACGGTGCTCGACGTTGGTGACGGCTTTGCTGTCAAGCGCATTGAGGTCCACGGCGGCCACCGCTTGTCCTTACAGCGTCATCGCCACCGTGCGGAGGATTGGATCCTGGTCCAGGGTGAGGCCGTGGTGCGCGTCGGTGATGAGGAGAAGCGGCTTGCCGCGCCGGCACGCGTGCATATCCCCGTCGGCGCTCTCCACCAGATCGCCAACCCGGGCACCGAAACGCTCGTGTTTATCGAGGTGCAAACAGGTCCGGTGCTCGACGAAGCCGATATCGAACGCATCAGCGACGACTACGGACGCGTCTGACGTTCCCTCCCCGCGCCCAGCACAGCCCGTACACCGGCCGCTGCCACCAGCAGCCAGCCCAGAATGGCCAGTCCGCCACCAACAGGCGTGAGCCGGGCGACGGGGTGGACGCCCGGCAGGTCCAGCAACGCCCGCAAGGCCAGGGTCGCCGCGAACAGCAGAATACCGGCGATCACCAGAATCAGGCCCCACCGCCCGACCCGCTCGCTTGCCGGCGGCCGGTCCGGCGCGGCAGCTCCCAGCAGCGGAATGGGCGCATGAAGAAGCAGCAAGAGACCCGCCTCGTGAAGCCAGCGCTGGTGGACAGGATCACCCGCCCCATGCGCCGCCAGCGCCATGAGCACGAGTCCCACCGCCCCGAACAGACCGGCCAGAATCAGAAATAATGCAACAATGCGTCGCCTACGGCGATGCGTCGTCATGGTTTCCCCTCCTGCTCCCTCTCCTGCGCCGTCGTTTCGTCATCGAGACCGAGATCGACAGCCGGTGCGCTCATCGTCAGGCGACCAATCGAGATAAAGTCCACTCCTGTTTCGGCGATGGCGCGCACCGTCTCGAGCGTCACGCCCCCCGAGGCCTCCAGTTTCGCGCGACCGGCCGTGATCGCCACGGCACGGCGGAGCATGGCGGGCGTCATGTTGTCGAGCAGAATGCGCTCCACCCCGAGCGCCAAGGCCGCGCGCAGCTGGTCCAAGGTGTCGCACTCCACCGCGATAGCCTGATGGCCGGCCCGACGCGCCGCCGCCACCGCCGCCTCGAGGCTGCCGGCCACAGCGATGTGATTGTCCTTGATGAGCACCGCATCATACAGCCCCATACGATGATTGCGCGCGCCGCCGCAGCGGGTGGCGTATTTCTGAAGAGCCCGATAGAGCGGCAGCGTCTTGCGGGTGTCCAGAATGACCGCCTGGGTGCCCGCCACCGCATCGACGAAGCGCCGGGCCAATGTCGCAATGCCTGAGAGATGACAGACGAAGTTGAGCGCCGTGCGTTCCGCCTCCAGGATCGCGCGGGCCTGCCCTTCCACTTCGAGCGCCACGGCGCCAGCAGCCAGACGCTCGCCGTCACGCGCATGCATCCTGATGGTCACCGCCTCATCACGCGCATGGAAACACCCGGCGGCCAGCGGCAGGCCGGCGAGCACCAGATCCGTGCGCGCGCGCATGACGACCCTCATGCGGGTATCTGCCGGCACGACCGCCTTGCTCGTGACATCGCCCGAGCCCAGATCCTCTTCAAGAGCCTGCCGCAGCAGGCGCCCGAGCACTTGCCTGGTGAGGGGAAAATCCGGTCGCCCGCCCCAGGCCTGTGGATCAAAACCGGCCGCCGACGAAGCCTGACGGCCTGCTCGCTTCTCCTCATCCACCATGAATGTGATCATCCTCTCGAAAGCCGCGGATTGACTTTCGCCTCGCTAGATGCGTCGATTCCCTCCCGTCAAGGGCGGCGTGCGGGAGAAGGAGAAAGACATGACGCCCCCCCTTTTCGGATGTCCTGTTCCCAGCGGGCCGCGCAGCCGTTGCCGAACGGTGGCCGTGGCACTGCTGGGAACACTTTTGGCCATGCTGCCCCTGCGGCCGGTTGTGGCCCAGCAGTTCGTCGATGCGGCGGCCACCATCATCGAGGTGCCCCCCGGCGAAAACGCCACCGAACGTCTCCAGGAAGCCCTGATCATGGTGCCGGAAGGCGGCACCGTGCGCCTGTTGGCGGGCCGCTATGCGGTTACGGACGGCCTGTCTCTCGACGTGCCCGGTGTGACGGTGGAAGGCGCAGGAATGGAACGCACCGTCCTGTCCTTCGCCGGACAGGAAGGAGGCAGTGAGGGCATGCTGGTAACGGCCGACGGCATCACATTGACGGACTTCGCCATCGAGGACACGAAGGGCGATGCCATAAAGGCGAAGGGAGTCAAGAACATCTCCTTCATCCGCCTGCGCACCGAATGGACCGGCGGGCCGAAGCCGACCAACGGCTCATACGGTCTCTATCCGGTCGAATCCGAAAATGTGTTGATCGACGGCTGCGTGGCGATCGGCGCGTCGGACGCGGGGATCTATGTCGGCCAGTCGCGCCATATCGTCGTGCGCCGCTCGCGTGCCGAGCGCAATGTCGCCGGGATCGAGATCGAGAATTCCTTCTTCGCCGATGTCCATGACAACCTTGCCACCCACAACACCGGCGGCATTCTGGTCTTCGATCTACCAAACCTGCCGCAGCAGGGTGGCCATGATATTCGCGTCTTCCGCAACCGCATCGTCGATAATGACCAGCCCAATTTCGCCCCGCCCGGCAACATTGTCGCCAACGTCCCGAAGGGAGCGGGGCTCATGATCATGGCGAACCGCCGCGTCGAGGTCTTCGGCAACGTCTTCCGCGGGAACGCGACCGCGGATGTCCTGGTCGTCTCGTATCCCTTCGACTACGAAGATCCGCGCTATACGCCGCATCCGGCCGCCGTCTTCATTCATGACAACGACTTTGCTGCTCCCGTCTTCGCACCGGAAGGCGAGTTGGCGTCCACTTTGCGCGAACGGCTGGGCGGCCAGGGGGCAAACATCATCTTCGATGGCGTCATGCCGCTGATGGATGCACTCTTCGGCCGCCGTCCGGAAGAAGGGATCATGATCCGCGAAGACGCCCATGCGCGCTTTGCAAACCTGCGCATGATCTGGGCCAAGCTGCTGCCCTGGCATGTGGACGTCGATCGTGATCCGGCTCGCTATCGCGGCAGCGGCCGTCTGGAGCCGCCCATCGCGCCGGTCGCCCTGCCACAGGACCAGGGCGAGAAGACGACGACAGAAGGTGGTTCTTGAAAGATGACAATGCCATCGGCCCGGCCCATCCGCCTCACGGTCGGCCTCTGCCTCCTCCTTGTGGCTTTTGCGAGCACCTCATCCTGTCCGGCCTGGGCGGCGGTGGACGAGGCGCGCGCGATCACGGGACGGCCGGCGCGCCTGCTGTCTGAATGGGGGTTGTTTGCGGACATGAAGACACGCAAGCCGGCCGCCGGCGTGGTGCCCTACCATATCGCCACGCCCCTGTTCACAGACTATGCCCTCAAATACCGCTTCATCTATGTTCCGAAGGGCAAGGCCGCCCGCTATGATCCGAAGGAGGCCTTTGCTTTCCCCGTCGGCACCATCCTCGTCAAGACCTTCGCCTATGCGCCCGATCTGCGGCATCTGGAGCAAGATGTGCGTTGGGTCGAGACGCGTCTGCTCGTGCACAGTCGCCGCGGATGGCGGGCCTTTCCTTATGTCTGGCGACCGGACGGCACGGATGCCGAGCTTAAGGTCGCCGGCGCGCGCATACCGATTTCTTTCATCGCACCGAATGGCCGCAGGCAGCAGATTCGCTACCACGTGCCCAATATGAACCAATGCAAGGGCTGCCATGTGTTGGGCAAGACGATCACGCCCATCGGACCGAAAGCCCGCAACCTCAACACGCCGCATGACTACGGCAATGATGTGATCGAAAATCAGTTGGTCCATTGGACGCGGCTCGGCATTCTCGCCGGCGCGCCCGCCGATCCGGACAAGGCGCCGCGCGTGCCGGCCTTCGACGACGAGAACGCGCCCCTTGCGCTGCGCGCGCGCGCTTATCTCGACGTCAATTGCGGTCATTGTCACCGACCAGAGGGACCGGCCTCCACTTCCGGTCTGTTTTTGACCTGGGATGAGCCCTATGGCCCCAATCTCGGGATCATGAAGCGGCCGACCGCGGCCGGACGGGGCGCGGGAGATCTGCTCTACGACATCGTGCCGGGACGGCCCGACGAATCGATCGTTGTCTACCGGATGGAGAGCACCGATCCCGGCGTCATGATGCCGGAGCTGGGACGCAGCATCGTCCACGAAGAAGGGGTGGCGCTGATCCGCGCCTGGATCGCCGCGCTCGACGGAAAGGGAGGCAGCCGGTGAATCTGCTGACCGCCTGGCTCATTCCGGGCGTCGTGATGGTGATCATGTTCGCCATGGGGCTCGCCCTTCATCCACGCGATTTCGCCGCCGTCGCGAAAAGCCCGAGAGCCTTTGCACTGGGGCTTGTTTCCCAACTCATGGTGCTGCCTGTGCTGGGCTTTCTCGTCGCCGCACTGACCGCCCCGGATCCGCGACTGGCTGTGGGGTTGGTGATTATCGCCGCCTGTCCGGGCGGACCGATGTCGAACTTCCTCACGCATCTGGCTCGGGCCGATACGGCGCTCTCCATCTCGCTGACCGCCACGACCTCCTTCATCAGCATTCTCACCCTGCCGCTGATCGTCAGCATGGGGCTCGCCCTGTTTCTCGGCACGGCAGCGCCGCCGATATCGGTGACCGACACCATCCTCGCCATCACGACCATGACCCTGCTGCCGGTCAGTGCCGGCATGATCGTGGCGTGGCTGTGGCCGCAAGCGGGGGCCCGGATGGAACCTTGGGCGCGCCGCGTGGCGCTCGTTTGCTTCGTGGGCCTGATTGTGGCGGCAATCGCCGTCGATTGGGATCGTGTCGTGGCATATACGGGAGCCGTGGCACCCCTCGTGGTGCTGCTCAATGTCGCAGCGATGGGATCAGCCTATGTGCTCGCGCTTGCAGCAGGCTTGCCGCCGGAACGAGCGATTGCAATCACCATCGAATGCGGGATTCAGAATGGCTCGCTCGCCATGTTCGTAGGCGCGACCCTGCTTCATGACGAATTGATGATGCTGCCCGGTGCCGCTTATGGCGTTCTGATGTTCCCGACGGCCTTCGCCTTCATCGTCTGGGTCGTCCGCCGCGAGCGGGCGAAGGCACGCGCAGCCGGGGAAAGCCTCGGCTGAAGTTTTCTCCCCCTTGCGTCTCCTATCGCTGGGTGAAGCGGAACTCGATGCGCCGGTTGCGGGCGAGTGACGCTGGATCATCGCCCTCGGCCACCGGCTGATACTGGGCGAAGGCGGTAGCCGCCAGCCGCCCGGGCGGCACGCCCTCGCTGATCAGAAACCGCACCACCGCCACCGCCCGCGCGGCAGACAGATCCCAGTTGTCCCGAAAGCGGGGGGTGTGGATGGGCCGCCGATCGGTATGGCCATCAACCCGCAGAATCCAGTCGATATCCGGTGGGATCTCGGCTGCGATCTGCTTGAGCACAGCGGCCACCTTGCGCAGCTCCTCCCGACCGCCGGGACCGATCTCCGCACTGGCGGTAGGGAAAAGCAGTTCCGCCTGAAGCACGAAGCGGTCCCCAACGATCTGGATATCGGGACGCTCACCCAGGATCTGTTTCAAACGCCCGAAGAACTCAGACCGATAGTTGGCCAACTCCTCCACCTTCTGTGCGAGCGCAACATTCAAGCGACGCCCCAGATCGACGATAATGGCCTGTTGCTCCTTGTCCTTGCGCTCGGCGGCCTCCAACGCCGCCTCCAGCCGCGCGAGCTGCTCGCGCAAGGAGGCCAGTGCCGCCTGCAATTCAACGATACGGCTACGCTGACGGGCGGAACGGCTGCGTTCGGCAGCCAATGCCTGCTCACGCGCGCTCAGCTCCGTCTCCAGTTCCGCGAGCTTCTTTGCGTGTTCTGCGGCCTGTTTCTTCAGTTCCGAGAGCTTCCCGGCGGTCGCCTTCTCGCGGCTGCGGGCGGCGACCAGCTCTTTC
>CAZJPA010000165.1:0-6677 GCA_964547755.1 uncultured Sphingomonadales bacterium | reverse complement strand
ATACCCGCTGCTTCCTGCGGCGTGGAGGAGACAGGCTTAGCATCAAAAGGTTGATTATATAATTTGCGTGTCGAGCCACGCTGGCAGGGCATGCTCTTGTCAGCCCCCCACGGGTTTCGGCCCGTGGGGCATTTTCTATGAGGTGTGTGAGGGGCACGCCACGGGGATAAAGAACGCTTCAAGAATCGTTCAGGAGTTCCCCCGATATCATTGGCGCTTCTGTAATCCCCCCTGCCCGAGCGTGTCGTCGATGCGTGTGGTCGGGTGATCGCCAGACCGGGCGAATACGCTCCTGAGGGATCCTGAATCAGACAGCGCCCAGCCCCAACACATCGTCCATGCCATAAAGCCCCGGTGGACGGTTCGCCAGCCAACGGGCGGCCGCGATGGCCCCGCGGGCGAAGATGCGGCGGTCGCTGGCACGGTGAGTGAGCTCGAGACGCTCGCCGGCCATCAGCAGATAGGCGGTGTGTTCGCCGACCACGTCTCCGCCTCTCAAAGCGGCAATCCCAATCTCCGGCCCGCTGCGTCCTTCACCCGCTCCCCAGCGTGGACCGGCCATCACCGCTTCCGGCTCCTGCCCCCGGGCCTCGGCCGCTGCGCGCGCAAGCGCCAGCGCGGTACCGGAAGGCGCATCCCGCTTGGCGCCATGGTGGATATCCAGAATCTCGATTTCGGCCCGTGCACCCAGGGCGCGCGCTGCCGTGCGCAGTAAATGTTGGAGCAAGGTCACCCCCATCGAGAAATTGGCGGCACGCAGGATAGGGACGGTAGCGGCGACAGCCGCTATGCGCTTGTCATCGTCGCAATCAAGTCCTGTCGTGCCGATCACGAGGGGGCGTCTCATCTTGCCGGCGAGTGCGAGATGCTGCCGGGTGGCCTCTGCTGTGGTGAAGTCGATAACAATGGCATCGTGGGCAAACAGCGCCTCCACTTCGCCCGTATAGGTCAGATGGGAATACCCGGGCACCGGGCGACCAACATCTGGATCCTCTGGCCGCACGCTCACAGCGACCACTGAAACCTCCGGCGTTTCGGCGGCGACCGCCAGCACTGCCCGCCCCATGCGCCCTTTTGCACCGGCGACGGCGAGCTTGAGCGGTTCAGTCCGTGCCGTTGTGGTGCCCATTGCGCTTGCGGCCATCGTCTTCTCCTGCCCTTGAGCCCCTCTTCGCGGAAGACTTCAGTGCGCCTCGTCCCAGTTACGACCGGTGCCAATATCGACAACGAGCGGGACCGACAGCTGCACGCGTGGCGCCGGGGCGTCCTCCATCACCCGTTTGACAAGACGGCCCGTCTCCTCGACAGCGTCCTCCTTCACCTCAAAAAGCAGCTCGTCATGGACCTGGAGCAACATTCGCGCCTTCTCGCACAAACCAGCGGCCTCCAGCGCCTGTGGCATGCGCACCATCGCACGCTTGATGATATCGGCGGCCGTGCCCTGAATGGGGGCATTGATCGCAGCCCGCTCGGCAAACCCCCGCAGTGTCGGATTCTTGGCATTGATATCCGGTGTGTGGATGCGCCGACCGAACAATGTCGTCACATGGCCTTGGTGACGGGCGCGGCGTTTTTGCTCTTCCATATAGTCGCGAATGCCGGGAAAGCGCTCGAAATAGGTTTCGATGATCGTGCCCGCTTCCTCACGGCCGATCCCAAGCTGACGGGCCAGTCCAAAAGCCGAGATACCGTAGATGATGCCGAAATTGATGGCCTTGGCGCGCCGTCGTGTCTCCCGGTCGACCTGCTCCAGCGGCACACCGAAGATCTCACTCGCTGTCATCGCATGAATGTCGAGACCATCGGCGAAGGCCTGCTTGAGCGCCGGGATGTCGGCCAGATGCGCCAGAATGCGCAGCTCGATCTGGCTGTAGTCGGCAGACAGCAACAGGCAGCCGGTCGGGGCGATGAAAGCAGCGCGGATCCGGCGACCGAGCACCGTGCGCACAGGGATGTTCTGCAGATTCGGGTCGGAGGAAGCGAGCCGACCGGTCGAAGTCGCAGCCAACGAAAAGGATGTGTGCACGCGCCCTGTTTCCGGATTGACGGCCTCGGCCAGCGCATCCGTATATGTGCCCTTCAGCTTCTGCAGCTGGCGCCATTCGAGAACCTTCGCCGGCAACGCGTGCCCCTCGCCGGCGAGCCGCTCCAACACCTCGGCATTCGTGGACCAACCGCCGCCCTTGAGCTTCTTACCACCCTTCAGCCCCATTTCGGTGAAGAGCACCTCACCGAGCTGCTTGGGGCTTGCGATGTTGAAGGGATGACCGGCCAGCGCGTGAATCTCCTCCTCCAGCCGCGCCATTTCTTGCGCGAATTCCTGCGACAGCCGGCGCAGCGCATCGCGATCAACCAGCACGCCATGGCGCTCCATCTCGGCAACGACAGACACCAACGGCCGCTCGATCATCTCGTAGAGCGCAAGAAGATGCGCGCGCGCAAGACGCGGGCGCAGAAGATGCTGAAGCCGCAAAGTCAGATCGGCATCCTCGGCTGCATAAGCGGTGGCCTCAGCGATTTCGACGGCGGCAAACGGTTTCTGCTTCTTGCCCCGGCCCGCAACATCCTTGTAGGCCACCGGCGTGATGCCGAGATGAAGCCGCGCCAGTTCGTCCAGCCCATGGCCGTGCAGGCCGGCATCCAGCACATAGGAGATCAGCATCGTATCGTCGATCGGCGCCGGCTCGGCAAAGCCGGCCCGGATGAGTATGTTGATGTCGTATTTGAGATTCTGGCCGATCTTAAGAATCGCAGGATCGCGCAGGATGGGATCAAGGGCCGCACGCACCGCCGCCACGTCCAACTGCGCGGGGCGCTCAACCGGTGTGTCCAAAGCCAGTTCGCCGTCCATCTCCCGGTCGTGGGCGAGCGGGATATAACAGGCCTGCCCCGGCTCGACGCTGAGCGCGATCCCGACAAGGCGTGCGCGCATGGCATCGAGCGAGCTGGTCTCCGTATCGATCGCAACCACCCCCTTGGCCGTGATGCGGTCGATCCATTCGGCCAGCTTGTCCGCGGTGGTCACCGCCTCGTAGCGGGAATCGGAGACGGTGATGGCGTCCTGGATGCGGTCTTCGGCCGGCCGTTCGGCATTGAGATAGCTCATCACCCGCGCGCGGATGGAACGGAACTCGTTTTCATCCAGAAATGGTAACAGCTTATCTGGATCAATATCCTGAACGGCGAGCGAATCGAGCGGCCAGTCATCAAGCGGGACATGGTCGTCCAGGGTGACCAACCGTTTGGACAGCCGCGCCTGGTCGGCGTTCTCGATCAGCGTCTGCCGGCGCTTGGGCTGACGAATCTCCTCGGCATGCGCAAGGAGGGTCTCAAGGTCGCCATACTGGCGGATCAGCTCGGCGGCTGTCTTCGGGCCGATGCCCGGCACGCCGGGCACATTGTCTGAGGCATCCCCCATCAAGGCGAGCACATCGGCCACCTTTTCAGGTGGCACACCGAAGCGTTCTTCCACCTCTTTTGGCCCGATGCTGCGGTTCTTGATGGGATCCAACATCCGAACATGGGGGCCGACGAGCTGCATCAGATCCTTGTCGGATGAGACGATGGTGACGGTGAAGCCGCGGTCCAATGCTTGGCGAACATAGGTCGCGATGATGTCATCGGCCTCAAAGCCCTCCTTTTCGATCGCGGGCACCGAGAACGCCTCTACCGCCTTGCGGATCAGCGGAAACTGCGGAACGAGATCCTCGGGAGCCTCGGGACGCTGAGCCTTGTACTGATCGTAGAGATCCTGCCGGAAGGTGATGCGCGAATAATCGAAGATCACGGCCAGATGCGTCGGACGCTCTTCCTCCTTCACGTCCTTCAAAAGCTTGAAGAGCATGTTGGTGAAGCCGAAGACGGCATTAACCGGCGTGCCGTCCGAACGCGTCATGGGGGGCAGCGCATGATAAGCGCGGAAAATATAGCCGGAACCGTCGATCAGATACAGATGCGGCCGGCGTGCGCGTGGGTCGGGCGATGACTTGCGTGCGTTCATGCGATGCTCTCTAGCAGGCGAATTACCGGACGAACAACCGTCGAATGGGTATGAGAATGGTCGGCTCTGGAAGTGACGGGCATTTCGTGCTAGCGCCCCATCTTCGACATAGTTGCGCGCCATGGAGCAAGGCAAAACGGTGATCATTCCCCACCGACCAAGCCTGATCGGCACCAGAGCGCAGCGGGAGGAGAGCCGAGCGTGGTTGACGAAAAAGATCTACTGCTTAGGGAAGTCGACGAGGAGCTCCGGCGCGAGCGGCTTCTTAGGCTCTGGAATCGCTATGGGCCGGCCGTGATCGCTTTGGCTGTCGGCGTCGTGCTCGTGGTTGCCGCTTGGCAGGGTTGGACATGGTATCGCGAGCGCCAGCTCGATCACGACAGCACGTCGTTCGAACGCACGGCCCGAGCCGTGGCCGAGCTTGCACCACGCAAGGCGGCCGACCGCTGGGCAAAGCTCAACCCCACGCTCAAGACCGCGGACTATCGTCTGGCGGCGCTCAT
Source organism: uncultured Sphingomonadales bacterium (assembly GCA_964547755.1). Classification (GTDB taxonomy): domain Bacteria; phylum Pseudomonadota; class Alphaproteobacteria; order Sphingomonadales; family Rhodothalassiaceae; genus J084. The sequence continues at coordinate 2,174 of CAZJPA010000165.1, read as the reverse complement.
GCGCGAGGCCGCCGCACGCGCGCGCGGCGAGGATTACGAAGCCGCCGCCGCTCTTTATGGCCGCGCGGCGCAACAGGCGGACGACGAGCGTCTGCGCTATTTTGCCCGACTGCGCGAGGCGGTGGCCTTGCTCGAGGCCGGCAAGCAGGACAAAGCCAACGCCCTTCTCGAACGTCTGGCCGTGCCGGAAAACCCCTTCTATCATGGCATCTTGGAACTGCTCGCGGTCCTGGCGCTGGATGCCGGTGATCTGGACACCGCCCGCGCCCATCTCGATGCGATTCTCGATGATCCGGCCGCCCCGCCGGGGCTGACCCAACGCGCCCGACAGCTCAAGGATTTCGTCGCCGAGCGCCTCGGCGAAAGACACGCGGATGCCGCAGGCGAACAAGAGGAAGCCGAGAAAGGGGGCGAAGCCGACACAGCCACGGATGCGACCGATGGAAGCAGTGGCGCGCCTTCGCCGGGCGGAGACCACTCGGCAGACGACAAACAAGGCTGAAGGCGACATGCAAACGAAGGGTGGTGTGCGCGTGCGATCCGTGATCGGTAAGGCCGCAAGATCTGTGGTGATGGGACTCCTCGTGGCGGGGCTGGCGACAGGGTCGCTCGCTGCCTGCTCCAGTGGCAAGAAGAAACATGCCAAGGAGTCGCCGCCCAAGGCGCACAAGGCCGCCGCCGAGCGGGAACGTATTCCTGTGCTCACTTATGAGCGGGCCTTGGAACCGGATCCCGAGCTTGCCCGGTTCAGCGTGATTTTGCCGCCTCCCTGGCGTAATCGGGACTGGCCGGTCGCCGGCGGCAGCGTGACGAATGCCATGTATCACGTCGACTTTCCACGCAACGTGCAGCTGCTGTGGAAGCGGCGTCTGGCGCATGGTGGCGGCATGCTGCTGCAGGTGACGCCGCCGGTGGTGGCCGACGGTCGTCTTTTCCTGCTGGACAGCCGCAGTACGCTGGTCGCCGCGGATGCCCGCAGCGGCCGCTTGTTGTGGAGGCGCGCCCTCAAGCCGCGCAAAGAAAAGGCCAAGATCGGTTTCGGCGGTGGCGTGGCGGTGGCTGGTGATCTCGTAATCGCGGCAACGGGCTTCGGAGAGCTCATCGCCTTCGATGCCGCAACAGGCAAGGAGCGTTGGCGACACCGTGGTGTCGTGCCCCTGCGCGGCTCGCCAGCGGTGGCCGGGGGGCGCGTCTTTGCGTTGACGATGGACAATCAGATCATCGCCGTCTCGCTCCAAGACGGTCAGCTTCTCTGGACACAGTCCGGTTTGCCCGAGGACGCCGCGCTGCTGGGTGCGGCAACGGCGGCGATCGCCGGAGACACGGCTGTCTTTGGATTGTCGTCGGGAGAACTGTTTGCCCTGCGTGCCGCCAATGGCCAGCTCGCCTGGCAGGATACGCTCTCGCGCACGGGCCGGCTGACGCCCTTGGCCACCCTTGCTGATATCGACAGCTTCCCGGTGATCGACCGAGGACGCGTCTACGCCGTCTCGCACGCGGGGCGCATGGTTGCGATCGATCTGCGTTCTGGCGAGCGGCTGTGGGAGCAGGATGTCGCCTCCACCCGCACCCCCTGGGTGGCTGGTGACTACATTTTTCTCGTGACAGCCGATGCCGAGGTCGTGGCGCTCTCCAGCGCCGACGGGCGCGTGCGCTGGGTGACGCGGCTGGAGCGTTTCGCCGACCCCAAGAAACGCAAGAATCCGGTGGTTTGGTCCGGCCCCGTGCTCGCGGGCGATCGCCTGATCGTCGTCTCCTCGAACGGCTTCGTGCTCTCGCTGTCGCCATATACCGGCGAGGCGTTGAGCGGCTTGCGCACGGCCGAGAAAATCGTAGCACCTCCTATTGTCGCCGATGGCCGGCTCTACCTGCTTTCCAACGGCGGAGAAGTCCTGGCCTATGGCGCACGCTGATGGCGCACGGTCGGCCGGTCGCCCCCCTCCCCCGTCACCCGCCGACTAGTTTTTCTTGTCATCCACCGGGGTCTCTTTTCCTCGTCACCCGCCGGCTCGACCGGCGCCCCCTCCCTCGTCACCCGCCTCCCCTCTTTTCTTCGTCACCCGCCGGCTCGACCGGCGGGTCCAGCGGACAGCGCAGACAACCTCCAGCGCTGAAGATCGCCTCACCGCCGGCTGGATTCGCCGCTCTGCGGCGGCGAATGACGCAAAAAAGAA
>CAZJPA010000164.1:0-6679 GCA_964547755.1 uncultured Sphingomonadales bacterium | reverse complement strand
GCATTCCCTTCGCCGCATCCGCCGCATCGTCGATATACTGAAAAACCGGAAGGGCTCCGGCAAGGGTCTGGTGGATTTGGCCGGGGGGCATGCCGAGATCGCCATGGTCTCGCGCCGTCTGGCGCCCGACGAGCAGACCGGGCGGATCGCCCTTCCCATCGCCCGCGACCGGATCGTCGTGATCGTCCATCGCGACAATCCGCTCTCTAAGCTGACGGCCGATGCCTTGCGCGGGATCTATGTCGGCCGGATCCGGAACTGGGATCAACTCGTCTCCGGCTTCAAGATGCCGATCATCGTCGTCGAGAAGGCGGCCGGGCGTGGTACCCATGTCGCCTTCCACAGGGCGCTCGCCTTGGACGAAGATGCGGTACGCGCCGATGCGATCGTGGGCGCCAATGCCGAGGTCATCGACGCAGTCGGCCGCTCTCGTGGCGCGATCGGTTATGTCTCCGCCAGCATGCTGGCCGGCACGCGCGGGTCTTCCGTCGCCGTGCGGGCCTTACCGCTTTCCGCCGATCTCAAAGAGCGGTTGTCGCGACCGCTGCTGCTGGTCGCGCGCCGGCCGTTGACTCCGGCGGTGCACAGCGTTCTGCGCGCCTTCTGTGCGGCTGAGGCCGTGACCCATCTCACACGCTGGGGCTTCGATCCCGACCCCCGCTGCCGGGATCGCATCCCACCCATGGCGATGAAACATTGAGGACATGAGGAGATGACGGGCCGTCGCTGTCTGGCGATACCAGCGATGCTGGCCCCCTTGCTGCTGGCGTCTGCCGTGCTGGTGGGCGGTCCTGTGCTGGGACTGCTGACCGCCCGGCCGTCCTGGCCCGACGGCGCCGTCTGGTGGGCCCTGGCCCAGATGTCGGCCACCAGCCTGGTGCTCGCGATCCTGGGCGTGGGGATCGCGACGGGACCGGCCTTGCTGCTGGCCGGCTGGATCTTCCAGGCGGGCGGGCGCCGGCTCGCCACGCTTGCCCACCGGGCCTTGGCGGCCAGCGCGGCGCTGCCGTCGATCGTCGTCGCTCTGGCGGCCTTGCTGACATTCGCGCCCGCGCTCGTGCAGATGGTGGCCGTTCCCTATTCGCTGCTTCTCGCCGCCTTTGGCCTGGGGCTGTTTGCGACCCCCATTCTCGCGCTTGCCCTGCTGGCCGCGGCCCTGAGCGGCCAAGCCCGCGCCGAACCGGCGGCGGCGGCGCTGGGATTGTCGGTGGCGGAAAACGCCTTTCCCCTCTATCTGCGCTGCGCCCGCGGCTGGACTCTTGCCGCCGGTCTGTGGACGCTGCTCCGTCTGGTGGGCGAGACGATGGTCGTGATGATGCTCTCGGGCAATCGCCTCGCTTGGCCGATGGAGCCGTGGAAAGCGGTGCGCGCGGCCAGCGCCGACATCGCCCTGCGCGCCGGTGAGACGCCACCCAAGCTTTGGGCGCCGTTGCACATGGAAGCCTTGGGTCTCGTCGTCATGGCGGTCTTCCTGTCGCTGCTCGCCCGACGTGTGAGACGGCCTGCCTTTCGATCGCGGAAGGAGGAGGCGGCATGAGGAAGGGATCCGCACTCCTCGCCGCCGCCGGACGCATCTGGCGGCTGGCCGCGGTCCTGTTGGCCTGGGGATTTCTGGCGATTCTCTGGCTGCCGGTCGCCCGGGGTCTGCCGACAGCGCTCGATCCGCATTTTCTGCTCGCCGCGCCCCGTCTGCTGGGCGCAGGCGGCGGGATCGGTCCCATTCTTCTGGCGACCATCCTGCTGCTGGTGCTCTCTGCCATCTTTCTGGTCGCGGGAGCGGTGCCGGTCGGAGTCGGCCTCTGGCTTGCCGGCCGAGCGAATTGGCGCTGGCCGGACGCCCTTGCAGACATGTTGCTGGCCGTACCTTCGATCGTCTTCGGGCTCGTGTTTCTGGCTGCGGCGCGCGCTGTGGATCTTGGCCCATCCTTGATGCTGGGTGCCGTGACATTGGCCGTCATGGTTCTCCCCCTGTTCGCGCGAGGCATCGGCGAGGCTCTCGCTCATCTCGACCCGCGCTGGTATCAGGGGGCCGAGGCCCTCGGTCTGCCTCTTGCCACGACGCTCCGACGCATCCTGCTCCCGCGCGCCTTGCCCGCCATCCAGGAAGCCTTCCTGTTGGCTTTGGGCCGGGCCGCGGGCGAGACGGCGGCGCTGCTTCTCGTCCTGGGTACCGGCTTTGGGACGGACTGGTCTCCGCTCGCTCCCCAGCGTGTGCTGACCGTCCACATCACCGAACTGGCCCTGCATGTGCCCGGCGGCCGTCCCCAGGCTTTTCAGGCTGCGGCCGTCCTCGCCCTGCTCGTCCTGCTCCTCGAATGGCCTTTGTTTGCGAAAGGACGGCAGAGGCGATGACGCTTCCCGACGGACGGAACCTCTTCGTGCTGGAGGCCCTTTCGCTCTCCTATGCCGGACGCGCGGCTTTCCGGCCCGTGAGTGGACGGATCCGGCGCGGCCGGTTGACCGTGATTCTGGGACCGTCGGGCTGCGGGAAATCTTCTTTGCTTTCCGCCCTCAACCGCTTGGATCTGACCATTCCGGATGCGCGGTTGGACGGCCGCCTTCTCTTCGACGGTCGCGATCTGGTAACGGCACCCGGTGACTTACGCAGCCTGCGCCGGCGCATCGCCCGCATCTTTCAGACACCGGCGGTCCTTCCGCTGTCGATCGCCGAAAACTTCCACCTGCCCCTCAAGACCCACGGTGTGCGGGATGCGAAGGCGCGGGACGAGCGCATGCATGCGGCGCTGGCGGCCGTCGGGCTGCTGACCGAAATCGATGGCGGCTTTCACCGGCCAGCCGAAGATCTCTCCGGCGGTCAGCAACAGCGGCTGTGCCTGGCGCGCGCGCTCGCGCTTGCGCCTGAGGTTCTGCTTCTTGACGAGCCCACGAGCCATCTCGACCCTCTTTCGGCCGAGCGCGTGGAAGCCACGATCCGGCAACTCAAGACGACGCTCGATGTCGTGCTCGTCACACATGATCTCGGCCTGGCGCGACGACTGGCCGATGACGTCTGGTTCTTCTGGAGCGACGGTGCCGTCGGCTATTGCGCGGAGCAAGGGCCGGCCGAGCGGCTCCTGCATGCGCCCGACAGTCCGGAGCTTGCGCGTTTCCTGGCCGCGGCTGGCCTCGGCGCCGGCGGCCGGCTATACTGCGGCACCGATCGAGCGGCGGGTCATACCCGATCATGACAACCGAAATCGCAGGAAAGAGCCATCCCATGCGCATGATCCAAGCGATCGACCCACAGCCTGAGCTGTGCGCCGAACGCCTGCGCACGCTGGGCGAGCCGACGCGCTTGAAGATTCTCCAGCTTCTCCAGGACCGCCCCCGCACACCGACGGAAATGCGCAAGAAGTTGAATCTTCCCGCCAATCTCCTGTCCCACCACCTCAAAATCTTGCGCCAAGCCGGCTTCGTGGAGGCGCACCGCGCCGGGCGCTCGTTGCGCTATCGCCTCATCCATCCGCTTCAACAGACGGACGGACGGTTCGCCCTCGATCTCGGCTGCTGCCGGCTCGACTTTTCATGACGGCGGGCACATTTCACGACGATGACTTGCTCCGCCGCCTGCGCAGGAGCAGATAGACCGCGCCCGCGCCGCCATGGTGGGGTGCAGCCCGATGAGCGGTGTGCACGAGGATCCGGAACGGCGGCTCCCCCAGCCAGAGCGGCAGCAGCCGGCTCAACACCCCGCGTTCGGCTCCCGGCGCCTGCGCCCCACCGCGGCCCTTGCCGGTGACGACGAGCACCGTGCGGGCGCCTGCTTCCTGCAGAGCGCGCAAACGGGCGAGCAGATGATCATGGGCGGCGATCCGATCGAGTCCATGCAGATCGATCACCGCATCGAGCGCGCGGCCGCCTTTCTTGAGTCGCCGCAGCTCGCGTCGCGAGAGCTCCGTGCGGGGAGCGGGCGGCCGTTCCGGCCATAAGGCAGCATGCTGAACCCCCGTGTCGGAACGGCTCGACTTGCCTGAACCGTCTGATGCGCGTTCAGGCGCAAGGGGCGCTTCACCGCTCTCGATGGGGCAGCCATCGTCTTCCCGCAACCGCCGCAGACTGGCCGTCACCCGGCGCCAGAGCGCCATGTCCTCAGGAGTCAGAACCCCGCCCCGCCCGGCGGAGTCCGCCCTCCGGCCGCCGGCCCCTTCGACGGCGCGCGCACGCCTAGGCATCGTCCTCGGAATGCGTGGCGGAAAGAGTCCAATTGGGATCCGGGCTGCCCAAGCGCCGGGTGAGCGTCCAGAGATCCTCCACCCTTTGTGCCTGCTCCGGATCGCCTGCAAGAACGCGGCCCTCGCGATCCTTGGTCACCACCGCGATCTCCGCCACAAACCGCAGGTCGATCTCGGCGTCGGAGTCATGCAGACGCACATCTTCGACCGTGATGCGATCGATCTGCGCGATATGCCCTTCGATCTGCTCGCCGGCGGCTTCCCGCTCGTCGATGGCTCTGACGAAATCTTCATAGACATCGGGCGTCAGAAACTGGCGCAGGGTTTCGCGATCGCCCGTCCAATAGGCTTCCAGCACCATGGCATAGAAAGCCCGCGCCCCTTCCAGAAAGCGGGCGAGCGAGAAATCGGGTTCGATCCGACGGATGGCGGCGATCGTCTCCTCCAGCCCTCGGTGGGCGAGTGCGGCGCGCTCTTCCGGCAGCAATTCGCCATCCTCGCTCCCCCGAGCCGGTCGGTCAGTGTGTGCCATCGGCACCTTCGCCCGCTTGCGACGGGCCAGATCGGCCTCATCCGTGCGCCCCAGCACCGCGCGCAGGCGCAGCAACAGAAATCCGGCCACCAGAGCCCAGAACACCAGGTCGAGAGGAAAGCCGCTGCCGTTCATGAATCCGTCCTGTTCGTCCCGCGGTCCGCGACGCCCGGAGTGATCGGGGCCGATATGCGTATCGGCTGTCGGCTTGTCATCTGGTGATGCGCCTCCCATCTAGCAAGGGACTGTCGTGACGAGCCGGTACCACAAGCCGTCCCGCCTCCCCTGTCCGGTGAAGGGGGCGCATGGATCATCCGGCACGTTCCCGTTGTAGAAGGACCGCAAGAAAAGCTCAAGCATGGCCCGTTTTCTTCTCGCCCTCGTCCTGCTCATCTTCACGGAGATCGTCGTCTTCGTGAAGTTGGGCGAACAGATCGGCGCTTTTGGCGTGGCGGCGCTCACCTTCCTGTCCGCGATCGTCGGGCTGGCGCTTGTCCGCCATCAGGGATTGCGGCTGCTCGAGCGGGTCTATCGGGTGCTGGCGGTGGGCGAACTGCCGCTGGCGGCATTGGGAGAAGGCGCCCTGCTCGCGCTCGCCGGTCTTCTCCTTCTGATTCCGGGCCTGGTGACGGACACGATCGGCGCATTGCTGCTGATTCCGCCTGTGCGTCGGGCCATTCTCGCGTCGCTGGCCGCCCCCACCCGCGATCCGGTCGCTTGGGTGGAACTGGATCCGGAGGACTATGACATCGATCCCGAGCGCCCTGACCGGCGGCTGCCGCCCCTGGACGACCGCTTCTAGGGTTCTGTGGTCGGTGCGTTCCGCCAGGAGACTTGAGAGACCGCCCAAGCTGTGCTAGCCGCCAGCAGGATCGGGGGATCAGGCGGGGAATGCGCCCGGTGACATCCGGCCGGAGCCGCGCGGCCCGCTCCCGTAACGGACAAAAGGAAGGAAACGGTTTACCATGGCTGACGAAAACGACAACGGGAAGACAGAGGGGGAACAGGCCGGCGGTGCGCCCCCGCAGGCAGACAGCGCGCTCGGTTCGGTCTCCGGCACGACACAGTCCAGCGGCGGTGACAGCGCGACCCAGCCGCAGACGGCTGCCGCCGGTGATCAGACGGCCCAGCAAGGCCAAAACGCCCCGCAGATCGCATTGCTTGCGCAGTTTGTGAAGGATCTCTCCTTCGAGAACCCCAACGCCCCGCAGATCTACCAGATGCTGGCCGAAGCCCAGCAGCAGCAGAAGGGCCCGACACCGAGCATCCAGGTTTCCGTCAACGGCCGCCAGGTCGCTCAGGAAGCCTTCGAATGCGAGCTCAAGATCAATGTGCTGATGAAGCTCGAGGAGACCACCATCTTCGCCGTCGAGCTCATCTATGCCGGGTTGTTCGGCATCCGCAATCTCGACCAGCGCCTGCTCGAGCCCTTCCTGCTGGTCCAGGCGCCGCATCTGCTTTTTCCCTTCGCGCGCCGGATTCTCGCCGATGCGGTGCGCGACGGCGGCTTTGCCCCGCTCCTGCTCGACCCCATCGACTTCAATGCCCTCTATCAGCAGGAGCTGCAGCGCCGCGCACAACAGGGACAGGAAGATGCGGGCCAGACGCCGGGGGCGATCGATCTCGACGTGCCGCCCCAGGGCAATGCGTAAGACCGCCGCCTGTTCGTTCGCGACCGTCCGGGCTGGCGCCGTTGCGATAGGATGACGAGGACAGCGCGCCGGCCCGAGCGGAGACCGTGGGGATCGGCCGGGCTACGGGCGGTGGCCTTTGAGCCACAGGGCGTCTGTGAGCGCCTCTGCGACAAAAGCCTCGTGGCGGACCTGTTCGGCTTCGCTCGGCGCATGCGGCCGCGGCGGGCGCACCACCGATCTGCGTGGGGCGGCGACCACGTCTTTCTGATCGGCTTGGGTGTTCTCGGCGATGAGTTCGAGGCCGGCCTGACGACCGCCCTTGAGTTCGAGATAGATCGGAA
>CAZJPA010000163.1:0-6686 GCA_964547755.1 uncultured Sphingomonadales bacterium | reverse complement strand
AACCGGTCCCTTGTTCTGGTGTCGTCGGCCTTGCCTTGACGGGATGGATTGCGCATCAATGCCGCCACAACGATGGCGCATCCGGTGCCGCACATCCCGGTTTGCACAAAATTTAGGCACTCCTTATGCCAGAAGTGGAACCGAAAGAAAAGACTTTGTTGCAGCGCAACATCGCCCTCGTGGTCGCGGCCGGTCGGGGACTGCGGGCCGGGGGTGGGTTGCCGAAGCAGTATCGTCCGATCGGCGGACGGGCGATCCTGCGGCGCACGGTGGACGCCCTGCTCGCCGGCGGCCGTATTGCAGCGGTCCAGGTCGTCATCGCTGCGGATGCCCGGGCCTTCTATGAAGCCGCACTCGCCCCCCTGCTCGATGATCCGCGCCTGCTGCCGCCGGTCTCGGGCGGGGCGAGCCGGCAGGAGTCGGTCCTGTGTGGGCTTGAAGCCTTGGCCCGGATGGAGGGCGGCGCCCCGGACGTCGTGCTCATCCATGATGCGGCGCGCCCCTTTCTGTCCCCTGCTCTGATCGATCGGGTACTGGATGCGGTGGCGTCCGATCAGGGGGCGATTCCGGCCCTGCCGCTCGTTGATACCGTCAAACGGGCGGACAATAAGAACGTGGTCACCGGCACTCTTGACCGTCGCGGTCTCTGGCGTGTCCAGACCCCGCAGGGCTTTCCCTTCGCGCCGATCCTGGCCGCCCACCGTCGGGCGGCCGGCGGGGCGCTGACAGACGATGCCGCCGTCGCCGAGGCGGCCGGGCTGCCCGTTCGGTTGGTGCCGGGAGAAGAGGACAATTTCAAGGTCACGACAGCGGCCGATTTCCTGCGGGCGGAGCGATTGCTGGCGACAGCCTCTTGCGACCCCTCTGTGGCGACGGCTCCCATACCGCGGGTCGGCCAGGGCTTTGACGTCCATCGTTTCGGGCCCGGCGATCATGTCATGCTGTGCGGGCTCGCCATTCCCTGCGACGCCGGCTTGATCGGCCATTCGGATGCCGATGTTGTGCTCCATGCCGTCACCGACGCGATTCTGGGCGCATTGGCGCTGGGGGACATCGGTCAGCATTTCCCACCAAGCGATCCGCGCTTCAAGAACGCACCATCGGCCCGTTTTCTCGCCCATGCTTTGGATCTGGCCAAGATCCGCGGGAGTCGGCTCGTGCATTGCGACGTCACCATCATCGGCGAGAAGCCGCGGATCGCCCCGTATCGTGAGCAGTTGCGACAGCAGCTTGCCACGCTTCTCGGATTGGGACGCGCGGCCGTCTCTCTCAAGGCGACGACGACGGAAAAGCTTGGCTTTACGGGGCGCGGCGAAGGGCTGGCCGCTCAAGCCATCGTCACTTTGCTGCTGCCGGACGAACCGGTGCCCGCTCCGGGATGAGACGCAGCGAGCACGCCTTGTCATCCTTTCTGCGATCTTGTCCCTTGTGAGACAGCCCGACTCCGGGCAAGAGGGAATGGCAGGACGAAGGAGTCCCCCCCATGACCGAATCCACACGCCCCCGTCTGCCGGCCCGCCTGTTCTTCGCCTACCTGCTCGCAACGGGCTTTGGAAGCGGCTACCTGCGGCCGGCGCCGGGAAGCTGGGGGTCTGCGACGGCCTTGCTGATCGCAGTTGTGATCCTGCCGACAGCCGGCCTTGCAGGCCTGTTGCTGCTGACTGCGCTTGCCTTCCTGGCGGCTCTTCCTGCGGTTGCGGTGGTCGAGGACCACGAAGGCGTCTGTGATCCCCCGCATATCGTGATCGACGAGTTTTGCGGACAGTGGCTCGCCTATGCGCTTGTGCTGGCTGTCCAAACGACCGGCGACTTTCCCGGACTCGACGGCGTGAACGCGGCCATCGCCGCCTTCGTGGCTTTTCGTCTCTTCGATATCGCCAAGATCTGGCCGGTCAGTCTGCTGGATCGGCGCAAAGGCCCTCTTTATACCCTGCTGGATGACATGTTGGCCGGTGTGATGGCCGGGCTCGCCGTGTGGGGGCTGGCCGCGCTGGTCCGTCTCATCATCGGCTAGGAGGGACGGCGAAGAGACGGGAGAGCCGTCATGCCCTGCAATGTGACACTCGTCAAACAGGCCAGCGAGCTGCTGGAGCTTGCGCGCGATGCCGGGTTGCATCTCGTGACGGCTGAATCCTGCACCGGTGGGTTACTGGCAGCCGTGATCACGGAGGTGCCGGGCGCCTCCGATGTCTTTGAGCGCGGCTTTGTGACCTATTCCAATGCCGCCAAAACCGAGCTTTTAGGGGTTCCGGCGCCGCTCATCCTGGAGTTCGGAGCCGTCTCACAAGAGGTTGCGCGCGCAATGGCCACCGGCGCGCTCGCCCATTCCCATGCCGAGCTCGCGATCTCGGTGACCGGCATTGCCGGCCCGAGCGGTGGAACGCCTGAGAAACCGGTGGGAACGGTCTGCTTCGCCCTTGCCCGCAAAGGCGCCCAGGTCAAGGTTGCGAGTTGGACGCAGCATTTTCCGCCACGCGGACGCGAGCTTGTGCGCGAAGATGCGGTCGCCTTCGCCCTGACGCAACTGATCGAAGCCGTCATGGCCGAAACAGCGGCCTGAGGACGCTTTTCACCATCCCCTTCCGTCCACCGGCTGCCCGCTCACTCAGGAACCCTTGGCTGGTGACACGACCCGGGAATCGGAACCCCCGCTGCTTACCGCACCATAAACCTGCCGGGCGCGCGCTTCGAAGGCGGCCACCATGCGGTGCACGGCTTCTGTGAAGACGGCGCCGACCAATCGCTCGAAGACGGGCGAACGGAAAGCGAACTCCACGCGAAAATCGACGATCGTGCCGCCGTCGTCCGCCGGAGCGAAGCGCCATTCGTTGTGGAGATATTTGAGCGGCCCCTTGATGTAGTCGACAAAGATCCGGTGTGGTCGCTCCAAATGCACGCGCGAAGTGAACCGCTCTTTATAGAACTTGAACCCCACTACGAGATCCGCCTCGAACCCTTCGGGGCGCTCATTGTAGACACGCGCGGCCAATAGCCACGGCAGAAACTCCGGGTAGCGCCGCACATCGGCCACGAGATCGAAGACCGCTTCCGGCGGATAGGGCAGATGACGGCGCTCGGCGTGACGATGCATGGGGCTCAGCTTTCTTCCGCCGTCTTCAGGCGCTGCTGGCGGACGGCCTTCAGGCGCGCGAAGTCTTCCCCGGCATGATAGCTCGAACGGGTGAGCGGTGAGGCCGAAACCATCAAGAAGCCCTTGGCGCGGGCGAGCTGCTCATAGGTCCGGAACTCGTCCGGCGTCACATAGCGGGCGACCGGCGCATGCCGCGGAGTCGGCTGAAGATACTGGCCGATGGTGAGAAAATCGACGTCGGCCGAGCGCATGTCGTCCATTACCTGCAGCACCTCCTGGCGCTCCTCGCCCAACCCCACCATGATACCGGACTTGGTGAAAATCGCCGGATCCAGATCCTTGACCCGGGCCAACAGACGCAGCGAATGGAAGTAGCGCGCGCCGGGGCGGATCGTGGGATAAAGTCGGGGCACGGTCTCCAGATTGTGGTTGAAGACATCCGGCCGGGCCGCCACCACCATCTCGAGCGCGCCCGGCTTGTTGCGAAAGTCCGGCGTGAGCACCTCGATCGTGGTCTCAGGCGTGCGGGCCCGGAGTTCCTCGATCACGCGCACGAACTGTCGCGCGCCGCCATCGGGAAGATCGTCCCGATCCACCGAGGAGATGACGATGTGCTTCAAGCCCAGCTCGGCGGCGGCCTCAGCCACATGCACCGGCTCCAGCGGATCGACCGGCCCGGGCATACCGGTCTTGACATTGCAGAAGGCGCAAGCACGGGTGCAGATCTCGCCCAGGATCATGACCGTGGCATGCTTGCCCGCCCAGCATTCGCCGATATTGGGACAGGCCGCCTCCTCGCAGACGGTGTGGAGATTGAGGCGACGCATAAGCTTGCGCGTTTCGCCATAGGCCGGCGATGTCGGCGCCTTGACACGGATCCACGGCGGCTTGCGGAGACCCGTGCGCTCACGCTTAATGGGGGCTACCTCGCTCATGCTGTGCTGCTTTCCTGTTTTCGCGCTGCCAGACCCAGTCTAGATATGGATGACGCGGTCGAAGGCGGCAAGGACGCTCTCATGCATCGCCTCCGAGACGGTCGGATGCGGGAAGACCGTGTCGATCAGCTCGGCCTCCGTCGTCTCCAATCCCATCGCGATGGCAAAGCCCTGGATCATCTCGGTCACCTCGGGGCCGACCATATGGGCGCCGAGCAGCGCGCCGGTCCGCGCATCGAAGACGGTTTTCACGAATCCCTCCGGCTCGCCGATCGCGATCGCCTTGCCATTGCCGATAAGGGGAAAGCGGCCGATCCGCACCGGAATGCCCTGCTCTTTGGCCTTGTCTTCTGTCAATCCGAGGGAGGCGACCTGTGGACGGGTGAAGGTGCAGGCAGGAATACGCTCACGACGCAGTGGATGCACTCCTTTCATGCCCGCAATCCGTTCCACCGCGATGATCCCCTCGTGACTGGCCTTGTGCGCCAGCCAGGGTGGTCCGGCCAGATCGCCGATCGCATAGATGCCGGGCACATGGGTCTCCGCCCATTCGTTGACGACGACATGGCCGCGTTCGACCTGAATACCGAGCGCCTCCAGCCCCAGCCCCTCACTATTGCCGGTAATCCCGACGGCCAGAATCATCCGCTCGGCGGTGATTGTCTCTTCCTGGCCGCCCTTGGCCGGTGCCAGGGTCACCGCCAGCCCGTCACCTTTGGCCGTCGCCTTCTTGACCGTCGTGCCGGTCCTGACCGTGATGCCGCGCTTGGCGAAGCGCTTCTCGACGAAGGCCGAAACCTCCGCATCCTCCTGCGGCAGGATCCGGTCGAGCAGCTCGACCACAGTCACCTTCGCGCCCATGTCCGCATAGAAGCTGGCGAATTCGGAGCCGATCGCACCCGAGCCCACCACGATCAGTGATTGCGGCAGCCGTTCCGGCGCCAGCGCATGCTTGTAGGTCCAGATGCGCTTTCCATCCGCCGCGATTCCCGGGAGGGACCGCGCCCGTGCGCCTGTCGCAAGAATGACATGCCGGGCCTTGAGCCGCCGCTCGCTGCCGGCGGCATCGGCCACCACCACCTGATCACGGTCGGTCAGTCGCGCCGTGCCCATGATCGTGGTGACGCCGTTCTTTTTCAGCAATGTCTTCACGCCCGCGTTGAGCTGAGCGGCCACCCGACGCGAGCGCTTGACGACCGCCGGCCAATCGATTTGGGGATCCGCGAGTTTCAGGCCGAACTGCCCCGCCTCGCGCATAAGATGGGCGATTTCCGCGGTCTTGAGCAGAGCCTTGGTCGGGATGCAGCCCCAATTGAGGCAGATCCCGCCCAAATGCTCGCGCTCGATGATCGCCGTCTTCAGCTTCAACTGTGCGGCCCGGATCGCGGCGACATAGCCGCCGGGACCCGCGCCGATCACCACCAGATCGAAGGCGTCTTCGGCCATGATGTCTCCCATGCCATTGGGGGCGCTGCTTCGAGACTAGAGCAGCATGGTTAACGGATCCTCGATCAATCCCTTGAAGGCCTGTAGGAAGCGGGCGCCGATCGCCCCGTCCAACGCGCGGTGATCGACAGAGAGTGTGCAAGTCATGACTGTGGCAATGGCCAGCGCGTCGTCCCGCACCACCGGACGTTTCTCGGCCGTGCCGACAGCGAGAATCGCCCCCTGCGGTGGGTTGATCACCGCTTCGAATTCCTTGATGCCATACATGCCGAGATTCGAGATCGAGAAGGTGCCGCCCTGATAATCCTCAGGCAGCAGCTTGCCGGTCCGGGCCTTGTCCACAAGCGTTTTCATTTCGCGGGCGATCTCGGCCAGCCCCTTCGTGTCGGCGGCGCGCACCACGGGGGTCACAAGCCCGCCTTCCACCGCGACCGCCACCGATATGTCCGCACGCTTGAAGCGCAGAATCCGGTCGCCGGCGAACATCGCATTGGCTTCCGGCACCGTCTTCAGCGCCAGCGCCGCCGCGCGGATGATGAAGTCGTTGACCGAAATCTTGAGCCCCTCCTGCGCCAAGCGTTCGTTGAGTTCGCGGCGCACGGCGAGCAGCCGGTCTACTAGGACATCGACGGTCAGATAGAAATGCGGCACCTGGGTTTTGGATTCGGTCATCCGCCGGGCGATGACCTTGCGCATGGATGTCAGCCGCCGTTCCTCATAAGGCACGTCGGGCGGCGGCGCGAAGTCGGCACCGGCGGCGGCCGCCGTCGTTGCTGCCGTCGCTGCCGGCGCACCGACCCCGGCCGGTGCCGCCGCGGCGCCTTTGGCGGCCGCCTCCACATCCGCGGCGACAATCCGGCCATGCGGCCCACTGCCCTTCACCTGCGCGAGATCGACCCCGAATTGTTTGGCCAAACGCCGCGCCAAGGGAGAGGCGAAGATCCTGCTCTGACCGCCGCCATCTCCGAATTCCGCCTGTGCCGATGACGGCGCAGGAGGCTGCGGGGTGGCCGGTGCGTTCGCCGGTTCCTTGCGGGTGACGCGATGGCCGATTTCGATTGCGGCCGGTTTTTTTGTTGCAACAGGCGCTTCTTTGTGGGTTTCCAGCTCTGGCTTGGTTTTTTCGGCGGTTTGTGCGGCGGGTGTTGCGGCGGGTGTGGCGGCGGGTGTGGCGGCGTCCAGGGCGGATTCGTCTTCGCCCTCCTCCAGCAGGA
>CAZJPA010000162.1:0-6740 GCA_964547755.1 uncultured Sphingomonadales bacterium | reverse complement strand
TGAGCGCGCCATATTCGGCGGCCAGATCCGCGATCTCCGCAATGGGCGCGATGTCCGCAGACGGAGGAGTTCGACGCGATCCGGATTTCGATCGCATCGCCCGAGCAGATCCTCTCCTGGTCCTACGGCGAGATCAAGAAACCGGAGACCATCAACTACCGCACCTTCAAGCCTGAGCGCGACGGCTTGTTCTGTGCGCGGATCTTTGGTCCGATCAAGGACTACGAGTGTCTGTGCGGCAAGTACAAGCGGATGAAGTTCCGCGGCATCATCTGCGAGAAATGTGGTGTCGAGGTCACGCTTTCCAAAGTTCGGCGCGAGCGCATGGGCCATATCGAGCTCGCGGCGCCGGTGGCTCATATCTGGTTCCTGAAGTCGGTGCCGAGCCGCATCGGCCTTTTGTTGGACATGACGCTTAAGGATCTCGAACGCGTTCTCTACTTCGAGAACTGGATCGTCATCGAGCCGGGCCTGACTCCGCTCAAGAAGGGCCAGCTGCTCAACGAGGAGGACTATTACCGCGCGCTCGACGAGTTCGGCGAGGACAGTTTTACCGCCGGTATCGGTGCGGAGGCGATCCGTCAGATGCTGGAGGCGCTCGATCTGGAAGAGGAGCGCCGCCGTCTCCTGCACGAGCTGGAGGAGACGAAATCCGAGCTCAAGCCGAAGAAGATCATTAAGCGTCTGAAGCTCATCGAAGCCTTCATCGAATCCGGTAACCGGCCGGAATGGATGATCCTGACGGTCGTTCCCGTGATTCCGCCCGAGCTGCGGCCGTTGGTGCCGCTTGATGGTGGGCGGTTCGCAACGTCGGATCTCAACGATCTCTATCGGCGCGTCATCAACCGCAACAACCGCTTGAAGCGGCTGATCGAGCTGAAGGCGCCGGACATCATCATCCGCAACGAGAAGCGGATGCTGCAGGAGGCGGTGGATGCGCTTTTCGACAACGGTCGGCGCGGCCGCGCGATCACCGGCACCAACCGGCGGCCCTTGAAGTCGCTCTCGGACATGCTCAAGGGCAAGCAGGGGCGCTTTCGTCAGAACCTGCTCGGCAAGCGCGTGGACTACTCGGGTCGTTCGGTGATTGTGGTGGGGCCCGAGCTCAAATTGCATCAGTGCGGCCTGCCGAAGAAGATGGCGCTCGAGCTGTTCAAGCCCTTCATCTATTCACGCCTCATCAAGCTGGGGCTGGCCGCGACGATCAAGCAAGCCAAGAAGATGGTGGAATCCGAGCGTCGCGAGGTTTGGGACGCGCTGGATCACGTCATCCGTGAGCATCCTGTGCTATTGAACCGGGCGCCAACACTGCATCGTCTCGGCATCCAGGCCTTCGAGCCGGTGCTGATCGAAGGCAAGGCGATCCAACTGCATCCGTTGGTGTGTGCGGCCTTCAACGCCGACTTTGACGGCGACCAGATGGCGGTGCATGTGCCGCTGTCGCTGGAGGCGCAGCTGGAATCGCGCGTGCTCATGATGAGCACGAACAACATCCTCTCGCCTGCAAACGGCAAGCCGATCATCGTGCCCAGCCAGGACATCGTCCTCGGCCTCTACTACCTGACCATGGAATCCGAAGGCGAACCCGGCGAGGGATCGGTGTTCGCCGATGTCGCCGAGATCGAGCATGCCCTGGATGCCGGTGTGGTCACCTTGCACGCCAAGATCGAGGCGCGGGTCGAGATGATGGACGAGGACGGCAATCTCGTCACCCGTCGTGTGAAGACAACGCCGGGGCGCGTGCTGCTGTGGCGGCATTTTCCCCGTCACCCGAAGATCTCCTATGATCTCGTCAACCGTCTGCTGACGAAGAAGGAGATTTCGGAAATCATCGATGTCGTCTACCGCCATACGGGTCAGAAGCAGACGGTGCTGTTCGCCGATGCCATTATGGCGGCGGGCTTCCATCAAGCCTGTCAGGCTGGGATCTCCTTCGGTAAGGACGACATGGTCGTGCCCAAGGCGAAGGAGCGTTTGGTCGAGGAGACCAAGGCGCTCGTCAAGGAATATGAGGAACAGTATCAGGAAGGCCTCATCACCCAGGGCGAGAAATACAACAAGGTGGTGGATGCCTGGGCCCAGTGCACCGACAAGGTCGCCGACGAAATGATGAAAGAGATGTCGGCGCGCACCAAGGATTCCAAGACTGGCCGTCTCTTCCCCGTCAATTCCATCTATATGATGGCGCATTCGGGGGCGCGTGGTTCGGCGGCGCAGATGAAGCAGCTGGCCGGCATGCGCGGGCTGATGGCCAAACCCTCCGGTGAGATCATCGAGACACCGATCATCTCCAACTTCAAGGAGGGCTTGTCGGTTCTCGAATACTTCAACTCTACCCACGGGGCCCGTAAGGGGTTGGCGGATACCGCGCTCAAGACGGCGAACTCCGGCTATCTGACGCGACGCCTCGTCGATGTCAGTCAGGACTGCGTGATCGTCGAAGAGGATTGCGGGACCGAGGATGGTCTCGATGTCGCTGAGGTGGTCGAAGGGGGTGAGGTTGTCGTCTCGCTGGGCGAGCGGATTCTGGGGCGCACGGCGGCGATCGACATTCGCGATCCGCTCTCGGACGAGGTGATCGTCCCTGCAGGCGGCGCCATCAACGAGGAGGAGGTGGATCGGATCGCAAAAGCCGGCATCTCCAAGATCAAGATCCGCTCGGTGCTGACCTGTCGTTCGCGTCGAGGCGTGTGTGCGAAATGCTATGGGCGGGATCTCGCTCGTGGCACGCCTGTCAACATCGGCGAGGCGATCGGGATCATCGCGGCCCAATCCATCGGTGAGCCGGGCACGCAGCTGACCATGCGCACCTTCCACATCGGCGGTGCGGCGACCGTTTCCGAGCAGTCCTCCATCGAGGCCAACCACGACGGCAAGGTGGAGTTGCGCCATGCCGATGTCGTTACGGACTCGAAAGGCCGGCTCGTGGTGATGGGGCGCAATGTGGAGCTCGTTCTGCTCGACGAGGAGGGGCGCGAGCGGGCCCATTATCGCCTGCCTTACGGCGCGCGGCTGTTGGTCGAAGACGGAGCCGCCGTCAAGAAGGGCGAGAAGCTCGCTCAGTGGGATCCCTATACGCTGCCCATCATCACCGAAAAGTCGGGTGTGGTGCACTTCGTCGATCTCGTCGAGGGCGTTTCCGTGAAAGAGGTGGTCGATGAGGTGACCGGCATCACCAACAAGGTGGTGATGGACTGGCGGGCATCGGCCAAAGGCGCGGATCTCAAGCCGCGGATCACCCTGCGCGATGATACCGGTGAGGTGGTCAAGCTCGCGAACGGTACCGAGGCCCGCTACTATCTGTCGGTGGACGCCATTCTGTCGGTCGAGGATGGACAGCGGGTGAACGCCGGTGACGTGCTGGCACGCATCCCGCGCGAGGCAGCCAAGACCCGGGATATCACGGGCGGCCTGCCACGGGTGGCCGAGCTCTTCGAGGCGCGCCGGCCCAAGGACCATGCCGTCATCGCGGAGGCCGATGGCGTGATCGAATTCGGGCGCGACTACAAGAACAAGCGCCGGATCATCCTGCGGCCGCTGGAAGAGGGGGGCGAGCCGATCGAATATCTCGTGCCCAAGGGCAAGCATATCGCCGTGCGCGAAGGCGATGTCGTGCGCAAGGGCGATTACATCATCGATGGTCATCCCGCGCCTCACGACATCCTCGAGGTGCTCGGCGTCGAGGCGCTGGCGCAATATCTGATCTCCGAGATCCAGGACGTCTACCGGCTCCAAGGCGTGAAGATCAACGACAAGCATATCGAAGTGATCGTCCGCCAGATGCTGCAGAAGGTGGAAATTACCGACGGCGGTGATTCCACGCTGTTGCCGGGTGAGCAGGTCGAACGCGAGGAGTTCGAGGAGATCAATGCCAAGCTCAAGGCCGAAGGCAAGCGGGAGGCCAAAGCCAAGCCGGTGCTGCTCGGTATCACCAAGGCCAGTCTCCAGACCCGCTCCTTCATCTCGGCGGCATCTTTCCAGGAGACGACTCGGGTGCTCACCGAAGCGGCCGTCCAAGGTAAGGTCGATCGCTTGGAGGGGCTGAAGGAGAATGTCATTGTCGGGCGTCTGATTCCGGCGGGGACGGGCGCGGCGATGCGTCGCCTGAAGCTGGAAGCCCGCCGACGTGACCGGGAAATCCTCAAGACACGCCAGGCGCGTGAACTGGAGCTGGCCGCAGCGCAAGCGGATGCGTCAACGCCTGGCGCCGCCGGACCGGAGACCACCACCGAGGAGGCCACGGCCTCCGGTGAGGGAGAAAGCGAGCGGACATCCAGCGAAGGCTGACCCGCGCCCGCCGGTCTGCCCGGTATCGCTTTCCGGATTTTGTGGTCGGAACGAAGCGCAATCGATTCATGACGGCCGTCTCCATTGGGGGGCGGCCGTTCTCCTTTCCCTTTTTCAGGCAAGCCTTTTGCGCGCCCAGGCTTGACGCGCAGGTGCGACCGGTGGCCGGGCGGCTGATTTCACCTATTCGTCTATGCACCCATGAGTCGGCGAGAGGGGGAGAGGCAGACGCGCAAGGATCGGTGCCTATTCGGGTGGCTTCGGCAAGAATGCGCGCTTTCGCCGCTGTGCCTCTGCCTGGAAATGACCGGGCCTTGCTGCTGTTGACGGGGAGCGTCACCATGACTATATAGCGGGCCTCGCCCGGGCCCGGGTGGTAGCGCCCGCGGGAGGCGGTCCCTTGGCGCGCTAGACGCCGGTGCCGGAACGGGCTTTCGGTGGTGACATCACGGTGACGAGCGCGAACCTCCCGCGTGAGGTGGGAAGGGTTCGCGTTTGGCGCGCAGCAGGATCAGGCCTCGATCCATGACGGGTCGAAAAAAGTTGTGATCGGGGCTTGTGTTACCGCCGGGTTTGGCGTAAGGGCGGGCGGCCGCGCACGACCCTGCCGTCGGGCTTCACGGCGATGGAGCCAAGGCGGTGTCGTATAGCGACGTTTCGCGAACGGTGGCATGGGATCGAAGGGTCTCCTCGCAGCCCTCATCTGCAAATGGTGAGAGGCGGTTTTGAGGGCTTCGGTCGTTCTCGCGTAGAGCGGGGAGCCGCCGGTGGCGTGAGGCAAGCCCGGATGTGAAGCCAGAGGCGTTGGGCGACCGAAGCGGATGTCGCCGTGGTGGCGATCGTGTCGCGGTGTGATTGGGACGACGAAAAGGACGAGAAGAGGGCGATCGATGCCGACGATCAATCAGCTCGTGCGCAAGCCGCGCAAGCGGCCCGTCAAACGCAACAAGGTGCCGGCGCTTCAGGCCTGCCCCCAGAAGCGGGGTGTGTGCACGCGCGTCTATACGACGACGCCGAAGAAGCCGAACTCGGCGCTGCGCAAGGTTGCGCGCGTGCGGTTGACCAATGGAATCGAGGTGACGGCCTACATTCCCGGCGAGGGGCATAATCTGCAGGAGCACTCGGTGGTGCTGATCCGCGGCGGTCGCGTAAAGGACCTGCCGGGTGTCCGTTACCACATCATCCGCGGCGTGCTGGACACCCAGGGTGTGGCCGACCGTCGCCAGGGCCGGTCCAAATACGGCGCCAAGCGGCCGAAGTAAGCGAAAGAGGGATTGAAACAATGTCGCGTCGTCGCCGAGCCGAGAAGCGCGAGGTTCTCCCCGATCCCGTATACGGGGATGTGGTGCTGAGCAAGTTCATCAACTCCGTCATGCGCGACGGCAAGAAGTCGGTCGCCGAGCGCATCGTCTATGG
Source organism: uncultured Sphingomonadales bacterium (assembly GCA_964547755.1). Lineage (GTDB taxonomy): Bacteria > Pseudomonadota > Alphaproteobacteria > Sphingomonadales > Rhodothalassiaceae > J084. The sequence goes on along the minus strand of CAZJPA010000162.1, from coordinate 1,037 downwards.
CGCTCTTGAGCTGATGAAAGACCGGGCGAAGACCGACCCGTTGAAGCTTTTCCACGAGGCGCTGGACAATGTGAAGCCGGCTCTCGAGGTGCGGTCCCGGCGTGTCGGTGGTGCGACCTACCAGGTGCCGATGGAGGTGCGGCCCGATCGCGCCCAGACGCTGGCGATCCGTTGGATGATCGCGGCAGCCCGTGCGCGTAGCGAGCGCACCATGGTCGAGCGGCTGGCCGGCGAGCTGCTGGATGCCGCCAACAATCGCGGCGCGGCGGTGAAGAAGCGCGAAGACACCCACAAGATGGCCGAGGCCAACCGGGCCTTTGCCCATTACCGCTGGTAGGTGAAAAGACGGCAGGAAGGCGCCGAGGCGGCGACAGGAACCAAAGAAACGAGAGCGATAACGATGCCCCGCAGCCATCCCATCGAGCGATATCGTAATATCGGCATCATGGCCCACATCGATGCCGGCAAGACGACGACGACCGAGCGTATTCTCTATTACACCGGTCGCTCGCACAAGATTGGTGAGGTCCATGAGGGCGCGGCCACCATGGACTGGATGGAGCAGGAGCGCGAGCGCGGCATCACCATCACTTCCGCGGCCACCACCTGCTTTTGGCGCGACCATCGCATCAACATCATCGATACGCCGGGGCACGTGGATTTCACGATCGAAGTTGAGCGGTCCTTGCGTGTGCTCGACGGGGCGATCGCCGTTTTTGACGGCGTGGCCGGTGTGGAGCCGCAGTCTGAGACCGTCTGGCGTCAGGCGGATAAGTATCGGGTGCCGCGGCTGTGCTTCGTCAACAAGATGGACCGCACGGGGGCCGACTTTGAGCGTTGCGTGGAGATGATCAACCAGGTTGTCATACTGGCCCAGTTGAAAGCGTGCGATAAAGTGCCCGTCATAACGTGACAGCAGATGCACATAACCTTCAAAGTCACCGACTGCAAGATAGTCACCGATGATGGTCGGACGGGTCAGTTTTCTGTACGCCAGTTTTTCCTGTTTCCAGATAGTCGCGCCATTTAACCTGTCC
>CAZJPA010000161.1:0-6805 GCA_964547755.1 uncultured Sphingomonadales bacterium | reverse complement strand
GCTGGATTCGCCGCTCTGCGGCGGCGAATGACGCAGAAGAGGAAGAACCCGCCGACACTCCCCCCTCGTCACCCGCCGACTTGATCGGCGGGTCCAGCAGACGGCGGAGCGACATCTCACGTCGGAGATGAGGTGTCTGCCGGCTGGGTTCGCCGCATCTGCCTGCGAACGACGGTCCAGTGATCGGTGATCGGCCACCAGTAATCAGCAATCCCTGCGGCGAAGGACGTGGAAAGAAAGGTGTCACCCGCCGATCACCTGGCCCCTTCCACATAAGGCCCACCCTTCGCCGCACAGCTCTGTGCGATTGCGGAAAACCATTCGCACACAGACGAGAAAAGGCCTTGAAGATGGCCATAATAATATTGACCGATATATCTAATAGGTATATATATTCTGAGAGTGAGGGGCCGAGAACCATGAGGGAGAGGACGGATGAAAACAGCTGGAACGGTAAGCCTCATCGGACTTGGCATGGTCGCGGCCGCCGTTGCGGGAGCAGTTGCCGGCCATATTTCCGCACGCCGGATGCTCCAGGAAGACGGCTTGCGCGTTCTCACCGTGGATCGCATCAACGTCAAACGCATCAATGTCCGAGAAGAGGATGGAGGATATGCGCTGATCATCGCCAACTCGCAGAATCTGCCGGGGCCCAACCCCTATGATACGCGGGACAAGAGCCGACGCGGCATCCCCGGAATTCTGTTCTATGACCCCTTGGGCGAGGAGATCGGCGGCCTGATCTTCCCGGCCAAGACCAAGGATGGCTCCCTTACCGGCGGCATTCAGCTATCCATGGATCAGCTCCGTCAGCAGGGCGGGCAGGCGATCGCTCTGCGCAGCTGGCGAGAAGGCGATTTCGTCCGCTCCGGCCTTGAGATCGTGGACTATGCCACGGACAAAAGCGTCCGGGATCTTGGCAAGGACCCCGAAATCCAAGCGCTGCTCCAGAAGCTCAAAAAGCTGCCCGAAGAAGAGAAAGCGCGCTTCTTCCACGAAACCTATCTCCCCGCGCTCGGTCGCAAAGGCTATCTCGCCCATCGCATCGACCTGATGACCGAAGGCGCGCAGAAACGCGTCGCCAAACTGGAGCTTCGCGATTCTCTTTCCCGCCCACGGTTGCGGCTGATCGTCGATGAGAACGACGTCCCACGCATCGAGCTGCTGGACGAAAACGGCCATGTCGTTCGAGCGATTACGGGGTAGACGGCACGGCCTCGTGCTTCAGACATCTGCTCCGTGGAGTCGACCGGCTTGCGGAGACGCTCGGAAGAAAACCGCGCAAGCGCCACGACGGCGCCTCCCGCGCCAGGCGTCCCAAAGCGCAAGGAAAAGGCGCCACGAGCCGATCAGCCGCCCTTCTTTTCGCGCCCCCGCCGAGGCCGATGCGCATCATGCCCGTGGCCGGCGGCTTTAGGGCAGGAACTGTTCGAGGAAGATGCGTTCGGCAAGATTGTGTTCCGGATCGAACAGCAGCCGGACCGATACATCGCGCGCCAGCTCCACCTCCACCGCCTTGGCGTCGCGCACCTCGTGAAAATCGGCAGTGGCCGAAACCGGGCGCTTGCGGCTTTCGAGAATGGTAAAGCGGATCTGGCTTCTGTCCGCGATCAACGCCCCACGCCAGCGCCGCGGTCGAAAGGCGCTGATGGGGGTGAGTGCGAGCAACGGCGTGCCCAACGGGATGATCGGCCCGTTGGCGGAAAGATTGTAGGCGGTGCTGCCGGCCGGGGTTGCGACCAGAATGCCGTCGCAGATCAGCTCGCTCATGCGCACCTTGCCGTCGATTGTGATCCGCAGGCGCGCCGTCTGTCGGGTTTCACGCAATAGCGAGACCTCGTTGAAGGCAAGATGCTCGCTGATATGGCTGGCCTGGGTAAAGGCCCGCATACGCAAGGGGTGCAACACCACCTCTTCGGCTGCGGCCAGACGGGCGGGCAGATCATCCTCGCGATAGTCGTTCATCAGAAAGCCAACGGTGCCGCGGTTCATCCCGAATATCGGTGTGGTCCGCTCGATCGAACGATGCAGGGTTTGGAGCATGAAGCCGTCGCCGCCAAGGGCTACGACCACATCGGCCTCGTCCGCCGGGCAGTCCCCATACCGGGCGACCAGAGCGAGACGCGCGCGTTCGGCCTCGGGACTGTCCGAGGCGATGAAGGCGATTCGTCTTGCCTGTCGCATATCACCCATGGCAGGAACCATTCCTCGGGTCCGCGCTCTCTCGTCGGATTCCCCGTCCCCTTCACAGCGGCACCAACGGGAGCATTCTGCATGACAAATCGTCGCTTCCCTGACAAGCACCACCCGTTGATTGCGGGCTACCAACGCTGGCGGGAGAGACACTGGCCGGAAGAGGCGGCGACGCGGCAGAGGCTGGCCACACAAGGCCAGAGCCCCATGGCCGTGGTGGTGGCCTGTGCAGACTCCCGAGCCGATCCAGGCATACTCTTCGACGCGGGACCGGGCGAGATTTTCGTCCTGCGCAATGTCGCCGCCCTCATCCCCCCCCCCGAGGCCGATGGCTTTCACCATGGAACCAGCGCCGGGCTCGAGTTCGCGATCGCCACCCTCGGCGTGCCGCATTTACTCGTGCTCGGACACACCGGCTGCGGCGGCGTGACGGCTGCTCTGGACCGGCTGGACGAGCGCGAACGGGACGGCTTCATCGGCCCATGGGTGGCCCTGCTGGCCCAAGCGCGCGAACGGGTCACCGGGCGTCCCGATCTCCCTCCGGCAGATCGTCAGCGGGCGCTGGAGGAGGAAGCGGTGCGGCTTTCCGTCAGCTGCGCCCGGGCCTTTCCCTTCGTCAAGGAAGCCGAAGCCGCCAACCGACTGACCGTGGATGGGGCGCTGTTCGCTATCGACACGGGAATATTGTTCTGGTTGGACCAGCACACCAACCGCTTCATCCCTATCGAAACAGAAGACCGGATCACCCTTTGCCGGTAACCCAGGACTCTCCTGCTCTGCGCGCTTGGAGGCTTCAGAAGAGCATGCCGTCCATCAGCCCTCACCCCGGCCACACCTGGTGAGCGTGCGCGATTGCGCGCATCTATCAGATTTGCCCACCATTCCTGCGATCAGAGAGAAGAGCATGGTGAGCCCGGCAGGGATCGAACCTGCGACCTACTGATTAAAAGTCAGTCGCTCTACCAACTGAGCTACGGGCTCGAAGGGGGGCTGCTACAGGCACATGGCACAAACCCCTGCGGCCGACCGATCGCCTCATCTGGAGGGCCCGTTCAGCCGGCGCGCACATTATGGCCGTGGCTCCGCGTGGTCAAGTCGGTCCCTCCTGGCCGCATATCCCTTCTTATACCTCATGTCTGCGACCGGCTGCCCCTTGCGTTGGCAGCTGCTCACCGATCCGGGCTTTCCCGATCCGAGCCGAAGACACGGGCGAAGATCGTATCCACATGCTTGGTGTGATAACCGAGGTCGAAGAGCGCCTCCAACTCACCGGGGCCGAAATGACGCGCAACATCGGGGTCGTTTTCCAGCAGCTCAAGTAGACTCATGCGCCCGTCCGATTCCCAGACCTTCATCGCATTGCGCTGGACGAGACGATAGGCTTCCTCACGACTCAAGCCCTTTTGCGTCAATGCCAACAGCACGCGCTGGGAATGCACGAGGCCGCCGAGGCGGTCGAGATTGGCGCGCATGCGTTCCGGATAGACGACGAGCTTGTCGATGACACCCGTCAGCCGCGCGAGTGCAAAATCAAGGGTGATCGTGGCATCCGGACCGATGAACCGCTCGACGGAGGAATGCGAGATGTCACGTTCGTGCCAAAGCGCGACATTCTCCAGCGCCGGCAACGCATAGGCGCGGATCATGCGCGCAAGTCCCGTCAGATTCTCGGACAACACCGGATTGCGCTTGTGCGGCATGGCGGACGAGCCCTTCTGGCCGGGCGAGAAATACTCCTCGGCCTCCAACACCTCGCTGCGCTGGAGATGCCGGATCTCCACGGCCAGCCGCTCGATGGAACTTGCGATCACGGCGAGAGTCGCAAAATACATCGCATGGCGATCGCGGGGAATGATCTGGGTTGAGATCGGCTCAGGCTCAAGCCCCAGCTTGCGCGCAACGTATTCTTCCACCCTGGGATCGATATTGGCGAATGTCCCGACGGCTCCAGAGATCGCGCAGCTGCGCACCTCCTCGCGCGCCCGTTCCAACCGCGCGCGGGCACGGGCGAACTCCGCATAGGCGAAGGCGAGCTTGAGACCAAAAGTCGTGGGCTCCGCGTGAATACCATGGGAGCGGCCGATGGTCACCGTGTCCTTGTGCTCATGAGCCCGACGCTTGAGAACCGCCAGCAGCGCGTCGAGATCGGCGAGCAGGATGTCGGAAGCCTGCACAAGCTGAAGATTGAAGCAAGTGTCCAGGACGTCGGAGGACGTCATCCCCTGATGCACGAAGCGCGCCTCAGGGCCGACATTTTCCGCCAGATTGGTGAGAAAGGCGATGACGTCATGCTTGACCTCGCGCTCGATCTCGTCGATGCGCGCAACATCAAAACGCCCGCGCTCACGTACCGCCTCGACAGCCTCGCGCGGCACGAGGCCCAACTCGGCCTGGGCTTCGAGCGCCGCCAGTTCGATCTCGAACCACAGACGGAACTTGTTCTCCGGTGTCCAGATCGCCGTCATCTCGGGACGGGCATAGCGGGGAACCATGAGGAGCCTATCCTTTCATTGTGGCTGTTCCCATTGGGATCATCGTCCAAGCAGCGCCTGCAGCTTCACCCGCCAACAAGGCGGACCGAGCCGCCGGGAAACCGTCAACGCGCTCCACTTGCGGCGCTTGCTAGCAGCCCGCCCCACGAGCGGCAAGAGCCATAGGAAAAGAGCCGCCATGGTGCGCTTCACCACGCGCTTCACCACGCGCTTCACAAAGCGCCGCGTTCGTGTATTAAGTGAAGTCAAGAGAGCCTTGGCGGCGTCGCCAGAAGGCGGACAGGCCGCCGGACGGGCTGCGATGGATTTTGGAGCGCATCGGGCATGGCGCTCGACAGAGTCAATTGGGACAAGGCGGCGTCAAAGCGAACGTCGCCGGATGAGATTGTGTCTTCCTCTGTCGGTGGCACTCCCCTTCCGGCAGGGATGGTTTGTGCCGCCATCGATCTGGGCACCAACAACTGCCGACTGCTGATTGCCCGCACGACACCCACTGGTTTTCGGATCGTCGATTCCTATTCCCGAATCGTGCGGCTGGGCGAAGGACTGGCCAGCGAGGGAATCATCAGTACGGATGCGACCGCACGGGCCTTGAAGGCACTGGCCGTCTGCCAGCGCAAGATCACCCGCCTTGGCGCACGGACCGTGCGGGCTGTGGCGACGGAGGCCTGTCGCCGCGCCGCCAACCGGGATGCCTTTGTCAAGACGGTGGCGCACGAAACCGGTCTGGTTCTCGACATCATCTCACCCGAAGAGGAAGCCCGGCTGGCCGTGCTGGGGTGCCAGAGCCTGTTGGATCCGCGCTTTCCTTACGGGCTTGTGTTCGACATCGGTGGCGGTAGCACGGAGGTGGTCTTCCTCGCGCGTCGGGAGGATGGTCGTATCGAGATTCTGGATTTCGCCTCTTTGCCGGCCGGTGTGATCACTTTGAGCGAAGCCCATGGCCTGCCGAGCGGAGATCCCAACCGCTACCGGCACACGCGCGAGCAGGTGCGTATGTTGATGGCCGCCGTCGAACAGCGGGTCGGATTCGCGCAATACGCCCGTCAGGGACGCGTCCAGCTGATCGGCACCTCCGGCACGGTGACGACGCTCGCCAGCACCTTCCTGAAGCTGCCGCGCTATGATCGACGACGGGTGGACGGAACCTGGTTTGCGGCGACCGCCCTGACCGAATTGGCACGCAAGGTGGCGCTGATGCCCCAGGAGCGACGGGCGCGCCTGCCCTCCATCGGCCCTGATCGCGCCCGCTATGTCGTCGCGGGTTGTGCGGTGTTGGAGGCCCTGCTCGCCGTGTGGCCCGCCGACCGGTTGCGGGTGGCCGACCGGGGCTTGCGGGAAGGCGTATTGCGCACACTGATTGGTCAGGACGATATGGTGATCTGGAAACCGCCCTCATGAGCCGTGGCAGAAAGACCGGCGGCCGGCCACCTGCGCGACGGGGTGGTGCGCCGGCGCGCCTGAAAAAAAGTCGCAAGCGCAAGGCCTCATCCACACGTTGGCTGCAGCGCCAGCTGAGCGATCCCTATGTCGCGGAAGCCAGGCGCCGCGGCTATCGGTCGCGTGCGGCCTTCAAACTCATCGAAATCGATGACCGTTTTGGTCTGCTCATGAGCGCGCGCCGGGCCGTGGACCTCGGCGCCGCTCCCGGCGGCTGGAGCCAGGTGCTGCGCGAGCGGATGGGAAAGGGGGCGCAGATCGTCGCCGTCGATTTGCTCGAGATGGAACCCATTGCCGGCGTGACGATCCTCCAGGGCGACTTTCTCGAAGAGGAGACGGAAGAGGCCGTGCGGGCGGCGCTCGGCGGCGCGCGCGCGGATATCGTCGTTTCCGACATGGCGGCTCCCACCACCGGCCATCGACCGACGGACCATCTGCGCACCTTGGCCCTTGCCGAGGCCGCTTTCGCCTTCGCCCGCACGGTGCTGGCCGAAGGCGGCGCCTTCATCACCAAGATTTACCAAGGCGGTGCGGAAGGAGACCTGCTTGCCGCCATCAAGCAGGCGTTCGGCAAGGTGCGGCACTGGAAGCCGCCCGCCAGCCGCCCCGAATCGGTCGAAACCTACCTCATCGCGCGCAACTTCCGCGCCTTGCCGGACAACGCCGACGATCGATGATCA
>CAZJPA010000160.1:0-6816 GCA_964547755.1 uncultured Sphingomonadales bacterium | reverse complement strand
GGTGCGTTTCGAACGCCTGCGCGGCAAGGACGTGCTCTGGCAGCCGGGCACGGATCACGCCGGTATCGCAACCCAGATGGTGGTCGAGCGCGAACTGGCGAAGGAGGGGCTTAGCCGCCAACAACTCGGGCGTGAAGCGTTCCTCGAGCGCGTCTGGGCCTGGAAAGAGACTTATGGTGACCGTATCATCCATCAGTTGAAGCGGCTTGGGGCGTCCGCTGACTGGTCACGCAACCGGTTCACGATGGATGAAGGATTGTCCCGCGCCGTCACCCGGGTCTTCGTCACCTATTATCGCGAGGGCCTGATCTATCGCGACAAGCGGTTGGTCAACTGGGATCCGAAACTGAAAACCGCAATCTCGGATCTTGAGGTCGTCCAACGCGAGGTGGATGGTCACTTCTGGCACATCCGCTATCCGGTCGAAGGCAGCGATGAGGCGCTCATCGTCGCGACGACGCGGCCTGAAACCATGTTGGGGGATACGGCGGTGGCCGTGCACCCCGATGACGAACGCTATCGCCATCTGATCGGCAAACGGGTGCGCCTGCCGCTCGTTGGACGCCTGATCCCGATCGTCGCCGACGAACACGCCGATCCGGAACAGGGCTCGGGCGCAGTCAAGATCACACCGGCGCACGACTTCAACGATTTCGAGGTGGCGCGCCGGCACGACCTGCCGATGATCTCGATCTTCGATCGCGACGCCCGGGTCAACAGAAACGCGCCGGAACGCTACCGCGGGCTCGACCGCTACGGGGCGAGGAAGCGCGTCGTCGCCGATCTCGAAGAACAGGGCTTTCTGGTCAAGGTCGAGCCCAAACGCATCATGATGCCCTACGGCGACCGCTCGGGCGTGGTGGTCGAGCCCTTCCTCACCGACCAGTGGTTCGTCGATGCCGAAAAGCTTGCAGGCCCCGCGATCGCAGCGGTCCGCAGGGGCGATACCCGTTTCGTGCCGCCGCAGTGGGCGAAGACCTATTTCCAGTGGCTGGAGAACATCCAGCCCTGGTGCATCTCGCGCCAGCTCTGGTGGGGCCACCGGATCCCCGCCTGGTACGGGCCGGAAGGCTCCATCTTCGTCGCCGAAACGGAAGAAGAGGCCTATGAAGAAGCCCGCGCGCGTTTCGGCCCCGACGTGCGGCTGGAGCGCGACCCCGACGTGCTCGACACCTGGTTCTCGTCGGCGCTGTGGCCGTTTTCGACGCTGGGCTGGCCGGACGAGACGCCGGAACTGAAGCGCTTCTATCCGACTGCCACCCTGGTCACCGGTTTCGACATCCTCTTCTTCTGGGTGGCGCGAATGATGATGTCCGGGTTGCATTTCATGGGGGACGTGCCTTTCCGGCAGGTCTATCTGACCGGGCTGGTGCGTGATGCCAAAGGCGAGAAGATGTCGAAGTCGAAGGGCAACGTCATCGACCCGCTCGACTTCATCGAGAAATACGGGGCGGACGCGCTTCGCTTCACGCTGGCGGCGCTGGAGACCCAGGGACGCGACATCAAGCTGTCGGAATCGCGCGTCGAGGGCTATCGCAATTTCGCCACCAAGCTGTGGAACGCAGCCCGTTTCTGTCTCCTCAACGATATTCGCGGCCATCGCCCCGGTCGGGCCGCACCGACCGCGAGTCTGACGATCAACCGCTGGATCCTGGGTGAGACCCGGCGCGCCGTGGAGGATCTGACGGCGGCGCTCGAGTCCTTCCGCTTCGATGTCGCCGCCAACACCATCTACCACTTCGTCTGGCACAGCTTCTGCGACTGGTATCTGGAATTCATCAAGCCGGTGCTGAGCGGCGAAGATATGGCCGCGGCCGCCGAAACCCGCGCGGTGGCAGGATTCGTGCTGGATACCATCCTGACGCTGCTCCATCCCTTCATGCCCTTCATCACCGAAGAGCTCTGGCATGCCCTCACCCCAGAAGATGAAGAGACTACATGTGGAGACCTCATCTGCGGGCGCTGGCCGGATCCCGAGGGTATTCCAACTGATTCCGCAGCCGATGCGGAAATCGACTGGACGATCCGCCTGATCTCGGAGATCCGATCGGCCCGCACGGCTGTCAATGTTCCGGCGGGCGCGCGGATCCCGGCACGCGTGCGCGATCTTGCACCGGAAAAACGGGACTGGCTGGTCGCCGAGCGGCCGATGATCGAACGGCTGGCGCGGCTGTCGGAGATTACGGAAACCGACGAACTGCCCGCGCATGGAACCGTGACGCTCGCACTCGACGAAGCGACCATAGCACTGCCCGTGGCAGAGGTGATTGACATCACCGCCGAACGCGAGCGCCTGATCAAGGCCATCGCGAAAGCGGAGAAGGAGGCAATGTCCCTCGAAAAGCGTCTTGCCAATCCCAATTTCCGCGAGCGGGCTCCGGCGGAAGTGGTGGCGGAAACGGAAGGCCGGCTTGCCGAGACACAGGCGTTGATGACACGCCTCAAAGCCGCCGCCGACCGGCTCACGGACTGAGGAGCGCGGTCGATGCGGCAGGCAACGTCTCCGGATCATACGCGCAAGCCGCATCCTTCTTCTTCCGTTACGCAAGCACCGACATTGACCGTCCATACCGATCCCGTGGTCGAGCGCGCATTGGGCTATCCCTATCCGGCACCGGACCATGCCTATCTCTACTGGCGCGGCCGGGCCTTTCCCCTGCCGGAACACAGCGAGGCGACGCGGCCAAGAGCGGCCGTCGAATACCTGCTTGCGCGAGGCGAACTGCCCTCATCCCTGACAACGCTCCTGCGCCGGAATCGTGAAGAGGGTATCGCTGCGATGGATGAGCGGCACCCGGTGCTCGCCTGTGGCTCCAACCGCGCGCCTGATCGGCTCGCGCAGAAATATGGCGCCAGCCTCCCTGATGCCATCATTCCCGTGACACGGATCACGGTTCACGATCATGCCGTGTGCTACGCCGCAACCGTCACACGGTATGGGGCGATTCCAGCGACCGTCACCCCCTGCCCGGGGGCGCATGCCGAGCTGATGGTGACTTGGTTGACCGATCGCCAGCTCGCCATCATGAACGAGACGGAAGACCTGGGCGTCGTCTATGCGCTGGAGCCCGTTCCGGCTGAGGCCGTCTGCGGCCAGAACATCCCCCTCCTCTCCTATCGCGCAATCCCCGGCCTGTTCCAGGACGCACGCAAAACCCCCATCGCATTGGCGGCCGTGCCACAAGCCCTGCCTGGCGACTTGCGCATCCGTCATGAAGAAGACGTGTTGACCAGCCTGCATGCCCTATGCCGGGAGGAATGGAAACTCATACCGGAAACGCCGCGGTCCTTCCCGGCCTTCGTGCACCGCCTCGTCAAGGATGTTGGATTCCGCCACGCCGTTACGGCACAGCTTGCCGCACAGGCGCAAAAACCCCCGACAGGCTGACTGCGCACCGTCCCCTCACTTCCGATCCGTGCGACCGAGCAAGAATGTCAAGTGCGTCTGGCCCACCGCCAGGCAAGCCAAGAGAGCAACACACCCACGCCATCCGTGAGGGCCAAAATGCCGCTTGTGGTCGCAAACAGCCCGGCACCACGACCGGTGACAGTTGCCACCAGATCCGGGGAATGCAGGACATAATGAAACACCACCCCAAAAATCAGGGATCCCAGAAGAGCAAGTCCCAGCAACAGCGCTGCCGCCGAAACCGCGCGGCGTCTGACCATTGCGAGCGCGACAATCGGCGCCAGAATGACGACAAGGACAATATAGACGATCTGCCCCGGTGTGTTCGGAACCACAGCCAGATGATGAGCGGCGGCATGAAACCCGACCGCCAGCAGATGCAGGCAGGCTGCCAACACGATCAAGCGCCCGGCCGAATCTGGAAGATCGCCGGCCGTCTCGGAATCAGCAGAGGAGGACTCAGATATCACAGGCACCTCCCGCACAACCTCCAGCATCCTGGTTTTTGCGTGCCAAGAAGCGCCGCAGGGGCGTCAAAGAAAGTGCCAGTGCCACCGGCCAATAGATCGGAATCTGTCGGCAGATTGCCCATGTGGCATCAATGCCCGTGTGGATTTCGCCATCATGATCGACAACGATTGTCTCTCCCTTAGGCACGGTACCGATAGGAGACGCCGCGGTCGACAGCACCACGCGCCCGAGCCAATCCAAGCGACGCGTCCAAACGGCTTGGCGACGGCATTTCGCACATTCCGAATTATAGTGGACCGTGATCATCGCTGGTATTCCCCCTTTCCTTGCTTCTCGCCCCTTCTGCCCCATGGACACGCCCCCTCATCGGGCCGATCATCCGTCTTGAGTGGAGCGATGGGCATTCCAGACCGAAAGGATGCCGCAAAACCACCTCCCTCTAACGGCAGGACTTCCTGATTGTCTCTGTCCCTCCAGCATGCGCCTTGGCAGGCCGTGACATTGCCGTGGAAATCCGGCAAGTAACCAGACGATGAACAAGCGCAGGCAAGCCGCTCTGTCATGGGCAAGCCTGTAAAGGCAGCGCGTTGGACGGAAGCCATGCAAACCCTCTTCGTTCTGATCAAATGTGAACTGGGGGCCACCTACCGGGTGGCTGAAGAGCTGGTCGATACATTCGACGAGATCCGCTCTGTGCATTCGATCTCAGGCGAATACGATCTGCTTGCCCGCTTCGACCTGGAGGAGAGAGCGGACATGGGCCGTTTCGTGACCGAACGCATCCAGTCTCTTGCGGGCATCCGTGACACCTTTACGCTGGTCGCGCTCGATGCCTTCCCGTTGGGGGAAACATGATGAAAGCCTGATGCCGCTGTCGATGCCGGCTGGACGACGCTGAACGGCGACAAAGGATGACGGAACGCGCAAGACCAGATAGGAAGAAAACAGATACAGAAGGCGCCGGCGTCCCGGATGTCGGCGGTTCCTTCGAGACCATTGCCTTCGTGGGATGCGGCCTCATCGGCTCTTCCATGATCCGGGCGATGCGGCGTGCCAATCTCGCGCGCCGCATCCTCGTCGTCGAGAAGAGCGAAAGCCGGGCACGCCAGGTTATCACCCTGGGTCTTGCAGACCGGGCGAGCACAGAGCCGGCACTGGTGGGCGAAGCTGATTTCGTCGTCATCGCGGTGCCCATGGGGGCATACGAGAGCGTAACGACCGCGATTGCTCCCTATCTTCCTGCGCAAGCGATCGTGACCGATGTCGGCTCCACCAAGCGTGTGGTGATCGAAACTTTTCATCGTCACCTTCCCAATCCTGCCCGCATCGTGCCGGGCCATCCCGTTGCGGGCACCGAGCATTCCGGCCCTGAAGCGGGGTTCGCCGAACTCTTCCAAGGGCGCTGGACGATCCTCACACCCCTGCCGGAGACTGCGGAGACCGCTATCGGACAAGTGGCGGCGCTCTGGCGGCGGCTGGGAGCCGAGGTCGAGATCATGGATCCGGTTCATCACGACCGCGTGATGGCCGTCGTCAGCCATATTCCCCATCTGATCGCCTATGCGATCGTCGGGACCGCCTCGCATCTGGAAGAGGTGACCGAGCGCGAGGTCATCAAGTATGCAGCAGGCGGTTTTCGTGATTTCACGCGCATCGCCGCCTCCGATCCCGTCATGTGGCGGGACATTTTCCTGGCCAACCGGGATGCCGTCTCCACTATGCTCGAACGGCTGAAGGCCGATATCGGCCGCCTCGAACGCGCGATGGCCGAAGGCGATGCGGCAACACTGGAGAACTGGTTCCGCCGCACCCGCACCATCCGCCGCGGTATTCTGGAAGTCGAACGGCAAGCCGGTGCCAAATGCGCGGCGCTTCCCACCACCGGCTCACCATCCTCGCCCGACACCCGTTCAACCTGACCATCCCGATCCTCAATGCAGGTTGGGCGGGGGAGGCGCAGACAATCGACGTCTCTTTATTTTGCTTGTGGCCATTCACCGCACGGATCACTGATGACTGATGACTGATGACCGATCACTGATAACTGAGTTCTGACCACCGATCACGGTATCGTCATTCGCTGGTTTATCCGGCCAATCCAGCCGACGGCCGAGACGCCCCTGGCGCTTGATGCTCCCTCCACTTCCTGCTGGACCCGCCGATCAAGTCGGCGGGTGACGAGGAAGAGAATGGCGGATGACACGGGAGGGAAAAGCGTCATGCATCGCAGGAATTGTCTGATCACCGATGACGGATCACTGATCACTGAATCGTCATTCGCCGGTTTATCCGGCGAATCCAGCCGGTGGTTTGGCGAACTCTGATGCTTGGGATTGTCTCCACCGTCCGCTGGACCCGCCGGTCTTGTCCGGCGGGTGACGAAGAAGGGGACGGCGGGTGACGAGAGGGGGGAAAGGGATGCACCGCTCGAGCTCTCCCGGTTTGGCCCCTGAGCTGGGGGATGGCCAAGAAAAAGAAGAGCAGATGATGTGAGAGACCGGCGGGTGGCGAAGGAGGAATGATACGGATACCGGCGGGAAATGCTGGCACGGATCCCGCAGGAAAGGCGTGTGCGAAGAGGGATGAGGGCAGGAAGCCCGCTGTCGGCCTTTTCCTCTCGTCTTCCGCTGACGCCAGCCGGCCCCTCACTTATACACGCGCGCCCCGCGTCCCTGCTCCTTTCCCGGCTTACTGGCCGACCGTGCCACCATGCTGCTTGAGAAAAGCGATGACATCCGCACGGTCTTGCGCCTTCGGCAGGCCGGGGAAAATCATCTTGGTGCCCGGCAAGACTGCTTTTGGCCCGGCAATCCAGCGATCGAGCATCTCTTGCGTCCACACCTAGCCCGCACTCTTGAGCGCCGGAGAATAGCGATAGCTGGGCAGACTGCCCGCCTTGCGGCCGACGACGCCATAAAGCGACGGCCCGATCTTGT
>CAZJPA010000159.1:0-6836 GCA_964547755.1 uncultured Sphingomonadales bacterium | reverse complement strand
GTCCATCCGGCAGGGCAGTGGCGGCAAGAGGGTGACGCGCCTGGGGGAGATATTCCTCGTGCATGAAGCGGGCAAGGGCGTGGTAGGCGGGCAGAACCGCATCCGCGATCACCTTCCGTCCCCGCGCGATCAGTTTCGTGCGCCGTTTGGCCGGAATCGTCGTCGGCATTTCGCGGAACGGTTGAAAGAACGGGCTCTCCTCGGGCCGCTTCGGCGCTGCCAGACGGTCGAACGAGACAAGAGCGCCCGGCAGTACCGCCCGCGGCATCGAGAAGCCTTCCTGCAAGCCGATGCGCATGTTGTGGATATGCTGCTTGATATAGCGGGGGAGCTTTTTCAGCCGGGCGATATAGCGTTCGTAATCCGCTTCTCCCGCAAAGGGTGTGGCGTCGATCACGAAGAGAGGCTCGGTGTGAAAGCCGCTGTCGGAAAGAAAGGGCAGGCGCCACGGGCGGAAGCGCCCCTGGGCGAGACGGTCTTGCAGCATCCAGCCGAACAGCTCGGCATCGAGCCGCACACCATCATCGAGAGCGTCACGCGGAATGCAGGCCAGTCGCGCAAGCAGGTCACGGTTGAAGCGCAGCCAGCGACGCTGGGCCTTGGGGGAGGCGTCGGGGACCTCGTCATCGAAGATATGCTCGCCCAGCATGGTCGCCGAGAAAGGATCATGGGCCAGCCGCGCCTGCCATTCCCGGGCGAACAGGGTTTTCAGGGCGGCCTCGGGCGTGCCGGCCTCGGCGAGCAGCGTCCGGCAGCGGCTGTGCGGAGTCTTTGCAGCGACGGGGGCGCCTGCCAACCCCAGCAAGATTGCTCCAGCGCACAGCAGGCCTGCAGCCTGCAGACGTCTCTTCCCGTTCGTGGTGACGCCGGATGGTCTTGGGGGGCGCATCGGTCTCGCCTTCATATCATCTCCGTCATCCCCGGTAGCGGCGGATCAGGGCCGATGTGTCCTGTCGGCCGCCCCCCATGCGCTGGACATCGGCATAGAATTGATCGACCAGCGCGGTGACCGGCAGCGACAGCCGGCGGCGCTTGGCCTCCTCCAGCACGATGCCGAGATCCTTGCGCATCCAATCGACCGCAAAGCCGAAGTCGAACCGGCCTTCCACCATGGTCCCGGCGCGATTGTCCATTTGCCAGGATTGGGCTGCGCCCTTGGAGATCACCTCGACCACCGCCTTGGGATCGAGGCCGACCGCGATGCAGAAATGCAGCGCCTCCGCCAATCCCTCCAGAATACCGGCGATGCAGATCTGGTTGACCATCTTGGCCTTTTGCCCGGCGCCCGGCCCTCCCAGCAGGCGGATCATCCGGCCATAGGCCTGCATGGCCGGCTCGGCGCGCGCAAAAGCAGTCTCGTCACCACCGACCATGATCGTGAGTTTGCCGTTGACGGCACCGGCCTCTCCTCCCGAGACCGGCGCATCGAGGAAGAACAGATCACGGTGGGCCGCCGCCTCGGCCAATTCTTCCGCCAACATGGCACTCGTTGTGGTGTGATCCACGAAGATCGCCCCCGATTGCATGGTGGAGAAAGCACCATTTTCGCCGACTGTAACTGCTCGCACGTCGGCATCTGCGCCGACACAGGCGAAGACGATTTCGGCTTCCGCTGCCGCTTCCGCCGGGGTTCGGGCCAAGCGATGGCGGGGGGCATCGGTATGCGCATGTTCGCGCAGCCAGCGCTCGGCCTTCTCCTGCGTGCGGTTGTAGACCGTCACCTCATGACCGGCCCGCGCCAGATGGCCGGCCATCGGATAGCCCATCACGCCCAACCCCAAAAACGCCAGTTTCATCTGCCGATATCCTCTTCTAGCTTGGTCGCCGACCGCTGACATGGCCTGACAAGTCGCGTTCAGATCCTTATAGGAAGCATGGCGCGTGTGGCCAAGCCGATCCATGGTGGAGGGAGGATGACGATGGGCAGGTTCCTGCGGCTGTTTGGATGGACGATCGTCGCTGCGCTCGGTCTTGTCGTGATTCTGGGGCTCTTTGGTTATGGCTATCTGCGCACCGGCTTGCCGCAGACCGATGGCGTGATCACGATCGCTGATGACGCTTTGGGGAACAAGGTCGAGATCCAGCGGGATCGCTACGGGGTGCACCATATCTTGGCCGCCAGCCTCAATGATGCCGTGTTCGCTCTTGGATTCGTCCATGCCCAGGATCGCCTCTGGCAGATGGAGATGAACCGGCGCATCGCCGCCGGACGGCTTGCGGAGGTGTTGGGTGCGAAGGCCGTTCAGACCGATATCTATCTGCGCACCCTCTCGCTGTTCGACGCCGCCCGCCAGGCCTGGGCCCATCTCGACGGCGATACCCGGGCGATGCTCAAAAGCTATGCCGCCGGGGTCAATGCCTACATCGAGCGGCATCATGGGGCCTGGCCGCCGGAATTTTTGATCACCGGCGTGCGCCCCGAGCCGTGGACACCCATCGACAGCCTCGGCTGGCTCAAGATCATGGCGCTCGATCTCGGCGGCAACATGCGGCGCGAGCTGGCGCGGCTGGATCTGCTGTCGGTGCTCAGCCCCGAGCAGGTGATGCAGTTCTACCCGCCCTATCCGGGTGAGCAGCCGATCCCGCTGCCGGACATCGATCGGCTCTACGATGGTCTCAAACTCGCGGATCTGGGCATCGCGCCGGGGCCGAGTGCGGGCGAAAAGGGTCTGGGATCCAATAACTGGGTGGTCTCGGGCACGCATACGACGAGTGGTCTGCCGTTGCTTGCCAACGACCCGCATCTGCATCTCAATACGCCTTCCCTCTGGTATCTGGCGGCCATCAAGGTGGGAGACCGGGAGGTCGTGGGCGCCAGCATGCCGGGTGTGCCCTTTATCGTGCTGGGACGCACGGACCGGATCGCCTGGGGGTTCACCAACACCGGCCCGGACGTCCAGGATCTCTATCTCGAAAGACTGGCAGAAGACGGCATTTCGACCGAAGCGCCGGATGGGCCAGTACGTCTCAAGTTTCGGCGTGAGGTGATCCAGGTCAAGGACGGCGAGCCCATCGAAATCCGGGTGCGGATCAGTCGTCACGGTCCGCTGATTTCGGATGCGATGCCGGAACTCAAGGGCCGGTTGCCGAAAAACATGGCTCTCGCCTTGCGGTGGACGGCGCTCGACCCTGATGACACCAGCGCCGCCATCGGGCTCGGCTTCTGGCGCGCCCATGATTTTGCGAGCTTTCGCGCGGCGCTTCATCGCTTCGTCGTGCCCGAACAGAACATGGTCTACGCCGACCGCCAAGGGCATATCGGTTATTATGCGCCGGCACGTGTGCCCATCCGGGGCGAGGGCAACGATACGCATGGTCTGATCCCGGCTCCCGGTTGGAAACCCGGCTACGACTGGCAGGGGTTCATTCCCTATGACGCCTTGCCGACCCGGTTCGATCCGCCGGAAGGGTTCATCGCCACCGCAAACGAGAAAATCGTCGGGCCGGATTATCCCTACTATCTGACGAGCGAATGGGTGCCCCCCTATCGGGGTGACCGCATTCGGGCCCTGCTCGCCGCACAGGACAAGCATGACAAGCGCTCCATGGCCCGCATTCAGGCGGATGTGCGGTCCACCATCGCCGATGATCTGCTGCCGTTGTTTCTCGCCCATCTCAAGCCGGGTCACGCGCGCGAGATCGCCGCGGCCATGCAGGCTTGGGACCGCGAGATGCGGATCGATGCACCCGAACCCCTGATCTTCACTGCTTGGCATCGCGCCGTTGCCAAACGGCTGTATGCCGACGAACTCAAGGACAAGTTTCCACGCTACTTCGGTGCGAAGGTCGTCTTTCTCAAACTCGTGCTCTCTGGCGCTCCGGGCTATGCGGCCTGGTGTGACGACGTGAACACCGCCGATCGGACGGAAAGCTGTGAGGAGATCGTCACCGCCGCACTCGACGATGCGCTGGCGCTGTTGCGTGCGCGTTTGGGCGCGGATTGGCGCGCTTGGCGTTACGGCAGGCTGCACAAGGTCGTCCAGGAACATCGTCCCTTTTCGGCGGTGGCGTTTCTGCGTCCGTTTTTCGAGCTTGCCGGTGCCAATGACGGAGGCATCTTGACGGTCGATGTTGCACCGGCCTCTTTTGCGCAAGGCGATCTGTTCCGCCAGCGTCACGGACCGAGCTACCGGGCGATCTATGATCTCGCGGATCCGGATCGGTCGCTTTATGTGATCCCCACGGGCCAGTCCGGCAATCCGCTTTCGCCGCATTATCGGGATCTGTTCGCCCTCTGGCGCGAGAACCGCTACATCGAGATCCCGGCGATTCCCGCATCGGATGCGGTGACCGGCACGCTTGTGCTCGAACCCGTTACCGAAAATTAACGCAAGCGGGGGATGCTGGTCCCGGTGACCCCGGTGCTGGTTCCAGCTGCCGGGGCGGTGCAGGCATGCCGGAGACCACCATGGCGCAAAAGGACGAGCAGAAGGCGCCTATCATCAAGAAGGTCAAGAAGATCGCAGGCGGTCATCATGGCGGCGCCTGGAAGGTCGCCTATGCGGATTTCACAACCGCGATGATGGCCTTCTTCATGTTGCTGTGGCTGCTCAACGTCTCGGACAAAGAAACGCTCGAAGGGTTGGCCGACTATTTCTCTCCCACCTCGGCCAGTGTCTCGGGTCCGTCGGGTGCAGGTAAGCCCTTTGCCGGGACGGCGATGGACAATGCCGGCACGATGGGAGCGGGTGCGACCATGGTCAAGATCCAAGGGCCGCCGCCGACGACCAAGAACAACGAGTCCACCTTAGGGCATGCGTCCGACGACAGCGATACGGCCTCCCAGGAAGCGTTCACCGTCAAGACGCCGGGTGAGGCGGATCGGGCGCTTGCTGCTCTCGCCGATCAGCTGCGCCAAGCCATCCAGAACGCACCCAAGCTTGCCCGCTTCAAAGACCAGATTCTGGTGGAGGAAACGCCGGACGGCGTGCGTATCCAGATCACGGACAAAGATCGCCGGCCTCTCTTCCGCAAAGGCACGGCGGAATTCTATCCTTATGCAAAAGCGCTATTGTCAGACATCGGCGCCATCGTCGCCACCCTGCCCAATCGGATCGCAATCGTCGGCCATACGGATTCCGGTGGTTACGGGCGGGCGGACGGCTATTCCAACTGGGAACTGTCGGCCGATCGGGCGAATGCGGCCCGGCGCGTGTTGGCGCACAGCGGTGTCACGCGTGATCGCTTTGCGGAGGTCACGGGCAAGGCCGATACCGAACCGCTCTATCCCACGGCTCCTTTGCGGCCGGAGAATCGCCGCATCTCGATCACCGTTTTGCGAGAAGCGCCGGTGGTTGCGCCGGGGGCGGGGCGTCGGCATCGCTGACACCAGGCTGACCATCGATCGATCACCCGCCAAGGAGGGGGCGAGGAAAAGGCCGGTTTCCCCGGCTCCCTTGGAGAGACCGGTGTCCAGGGCGCCGGCTACCGGTCGCTGGTGGCGATCGCGATGCGCAGCGGCGGCCAAGGATGCGGCGATGTTTGCTCGGGATCGAGCGGGATCAGCCGGATCTCGACGAGTTGCGGCAGCCAGCCCCGAGGCGGCCATGCGTCCTGCCAGGCGGTCGGCGCATCGGGCGCGGGCTCCGCACGACCATAATAGCGAAAGACGGGCCGATATCCGGGAAAGATGAAACGCGTGCGCCGGTCCGCCGCGGTTTTCAGGGAAAAGATCTCGCGCGTCCGGTAGAGGGCGAGATCAAGCCGCGTCGCGCCTGCTGCCAGATCGAAGGTGAGACGGAAATAGTAGAGCCCACCATAGGAAATCTCTGCGGGCATGGGCGCGACGAAGGCCAGGCTTTGCGCGGTGCCGGTGAAGCTGGCCGTCTGAGATCGGGGACCTGTCGTGATCAAGACGTTCTCGGCCGCCGAGAGCCGTTCGCGCAAGAAAGCGCTTGCGGCGGCGAATTCTTCGATTTGCTCCGTGTGTCGGCGGGCGGCCTCCAGTGCCTTGGCGGAAAATCGAAAGGCACCATAAAGCGCAGTCATGAGCAGGCCCAGGATCACGAGTGCGACCAACAGTTCGACAAGGGTGAAGCCACGCGTAGGCGCGGATTGGTCGCGTGAGGGGTGGGCCTGGTGCATGCGGCGAGCAGGGGGGCGCTCAATCATTCTTCTCACCGGCCTTCAGGAGCTGTCTGGCGCTGGGCCAGTCGGCGGGTGTGCAGGACGAGGCGCCCGCGGCCGTCGCTGACCGCAACCTCCACATCCATCACCTGCACACCCAATGCCTCATCCAAGCGCGGGGAGAAGCCGCTGGCAGAACGCACCACGACCTCCCAGCCGATTCCGGCTTCCCGGCCCCGATAGGCGCCCGGCTGGAGGGGAATGAGGATGCCCAGTTCCGCCAGCCGATTTTCCGCCACCATCTGACGACGCAGGGCGTCTACCGCCTTGTCGCCGGCCGCAAATCCAAGGGAAAACCCTGCATAGATGGCTGCCAGCGCCACGGCGGCGATCACGAAGGCGACGATGACCTCGACAAGGGTAAAGCCCTCGGCACGCAGGAGACGGCCTGCTGTGGGAACCGGGCTGCTCGGGCATACGGTCATTGCTGCGGTTTTCCGGCCGTTGTTTCTTGGTGGGTGTCGCGCCCGTGCGTGTCGTCCGCCTGACGGGGCGCAAGCGCGAACTGCTTGCGCAGCGACTCCAGGCCGTAGAGACGTTCGCGCAGCTCGCGCGTCACCGCGCGCGCCTCGCCGGCATCGCGCACCACCCGCGGAGTCAGGAGAACGAGCAGTTCGGTCCGCTCCTTGGTGTCCTGCGTGGTGCCGAACAGCGGACCGAACAGCGGTAGCCGGGAGAGCAGGGGGATGCCCGAGCGGGTGCGGTTGCGG
>CAZJPA010000158.1:0-6856 GCA_964547755.1 uncultured Sphingomonadales bacterium | reverse complement strand
CGATTGGCATCGAAGGTCGGCGTCACATGCGCAAATACCCAATAGTGATCGCCGTTCTTGCACAGGTTCTTGACATAGGCGAAAATTTCCCGGCCCGCCTGGATCTCTTCCCAGAGAAGCTGGAAGATCGTGCGCGGCATGTCGGGATGGCGAATCAGGTTGTGCGGCTGACCGAGGACCTCGGCCTCCTCATAGTCGGCGATCGTAAGAAAGCTGCGGTTCGCATAGGTGATATGGCCCTTGAGGTCCGTCTTCGAGACGATGATATCATTGTGGCCGAGCAGCCGTTCATGGCCTGTCGGCGTGATCCTGTTGCGTGCCATGGCCTGATGCTCCCACCGCCACGGGGCAATCGCCGTGGCTTCTCTGCGGCAATGACCGATAGTTGTTTACACCCACATTCCTTGCCGCATTGCTAGACGATTCTCTTGCGGAATTTATTTTAAGATTCGGTGAATCCTGGTGCGTGTTTCTTCTTAACATTCCGTAAATCGCCCATCCCGGCCGCCTCGGTGTCGTGGTCTTCCCATACTCGCCCGCGCCGCACTCGCCGTGACGATGCCGGCGCATGGACCGTCGATTGAGCGGGCTTGTAATTGAGCGGGCCTGTATCAAAACAGGGCTTGCCTTTGCGATGATGAAGGCGCAATCATTTCAGACTGCTTCAAGGTGGGTTTTGGCCCGATGAGCAGGGGCAGGTCGGCGATCGGACGGAGCGCGATGATGCGATCAATCCGGCAACGCATGCACGCGATTGCGCGCGTGCTCATCGTCGTCTTCGTCTATGCGCTGCTTCTGCCGCCGGGCAGCGTGCCTTGCATGCACCATCCGGTTCCGTCTTCGCATGCGGCGATGTCCGCTCCCGGCGGGCATGCCGATCACGACGCGCCGGCCGATACCGATCACGGAAACGGTCCTCTGGGCTGCAGCTGCTGCATCGGCGGGATGTGCGGCGGCCATTGCGCCGGCGGTTGCCGCCTGCCGTTGGGCTGCACCGGCTGCGGCGGCAGCCTGCGGTCGGCGCGTTCCGATGACGGCCGTTCGGTGGCGTTCCGGCGGGTGGTTGCGGACACCCGTGTGGACCTCTCGGCGCCACTGGTCCGTCCCCAGGCACCCCGCGCGCCGCCGGCTTAGTCGTCCCCGAACATCATAGTCATTCCGCGTCCCTTCTCCTGTTCCGGTCCGGCACAGGGGCCGGTGATGTGGGTGCTGCGCCCGCGCGGACAGGGACACCGAACCCGCCCCCGCCGATTGCGGATTCCGACCGGCATGGAGGCGGAGCGGAGAAGGGCGAAACCGATCGCCAGATAATTTTGTGACAAAAGGTTCCAACCATGATGCATAGCAGACAAGGATCCGGCCGCGCAGCCGGTGCGACTGCAGGTCGTATCCGATCCGCTCACCGCTCCCTCATCCGCGAGATAGGCTTGTCGATGGGCGTAAGCGCCCTTCTCGCCTCTTTCGCTCTTCCTTGCGCCTGGGCCGCCAACGGCGAATCGGGCACCGCGCCGCGCGCAGAAGCCTCCGATACACATCGGGCGGACGACGAGTCGCCCCCTATTGAGGAGATTCTGGTGACCGGTCGCCCCATCGCCCAGGAGCTCACCTATCAGCGCCCGGAGGTTGCGAGCACCGCGGCGGCCGACAGCGCCGCGCTGCTGCGCAGCCTGCCGGGAGCGGATTTCGCGCGCATCGGTCCGCTCACGGGCCAGGCCTACTACCGCGGCCTCACCGATATCCGCATGGGTGTGCGGGTGGACGGCACACAGCTCACCTCCGGCGGTCCCAATCTCATGGATCCCCCCTTGCATTACGTGCCGCCGCCTCTGGTCGAGCGGCTGATTCTGCATCGCGGCATTGCGCCGGTGAGCGCCGGCGTCGGACTCAACGCGCCGGTGGAAGCCGTGCTGCGCCGTAGTCATTTCCACAGCGCCGACGAGCCACGGTTCGCCGTCGATGCAAGCGCGGGCTTCCGTTCGGCCGAAGAGGGCGTTTCTCTGGGTGGGATCGCAAGCTGGCAGGGCCGGGACCACCGTGCCCATCTGTTGGGTGCGTTCGAGGACGGCGACGACCTGCATGTCCCCGGCGGCCGTCTGGCGGATACCGCTTATCGGCGCACGACGGTGGGCATGGGTGTTGGCTGGCGTCCCGATAAGGACAGCGAGCTGGCGCTTGATTATCGCTATCACCACAGCTGGGCGGGGACGCCGGCTTTGCCGCTCGATGTGCGGCTGTTTCGCACCCATCTCGCCAAGGCCCGCTACACGACACAGATCGGGCGTGTGCGCCTGGATGCACGGGTCCATGGCGAGCGCGTGCGCCATGAGATGGACAATTTCTCCATGCGTTCCCCGCCCGCGAGCCCGGCGAAGTTTCGCCTGGTGCCGGCGCAGGCGCAAACCATCGGCTATGCGATCGAAGCACAGCTGCCGGGCCGCGATGACTACTGGATCGAAAGCGTCACATTCGGTGTGGACGGACGGGTCGAGGATCACGACACCGACATCACCAACCCCAACAACCCGGCCTTCTTCCTGCGCAACTTCCACAACGCCCGCAGCACCCGGCAATCGCTCTGGGCGCAGCTGGCGCTCGCGCCGGTGCCGGCGCTTACCCTGAAATGGGGACTCAGGTGGAACCATGTCCACACCACAGCCGGAGCGGTCTCGGTAAGCCCGATGCTGCCACCGCCCGTCAAGCTGCTCGCGGCGCGCTTCAATGCAGCCGACCGCAGCCGCACCGATGATCTGATCGACAGCGTGCTGCGGCTCACCTGGCGGAGCGATTCCACGCTGACCTGGCATCTCGGCCTCGGCCACCGCACCCGCGCGCCGATCTACGTCGAGCGCTATGCCTGGTTGCCGCTGGAGATCACGGCGGGACTCGCCGACGGCAACAATCACATCGGGCGGATCGACCTCAAACCGGAGCGCATGTGGGCGGTGGACGGCGGCTTCGATTTGGATCTCGGCTGGTTGTGGTTTTCGCCGCGGCTGTTCTGGCAGCGCATCGACGACTATATCCAGGGCCTGCCGGCCGATGCGACACCCGGCGTTATCGACACGCCGCTCGAGATGGTCAGCGCCGTCAACGGCGATCCCACGCCGCTTGTCTTCTCCAACATCAATGCCCGGATCTGGGGCGCGGATCTGCGGGCCGTCGCGATGCTGGGCGCCCATCTCACAGCCAGCGCAACGGGGCTCTACAACCGCGGCCGGCGGCGGGATGTGGCGGACAATCTCTATCGCATCGCGCCGCCGCGGCTGACACTCGCCCTCGGTTGGCAGGAGGAACGCTGGTCGGTGACGGCGGAAACCCGTCTCGTCGCCCGCCAGACCAAAGTCTCAGCCACCAATGACGAGCAGCCGACCGGCGGCTACGCCATCGTCAATCTGCGCGGCGAGTGGCGGCTTGAGCCCGGTCTGCGCCTGGTCGCAGGTGTCGAGAATCTCTTCGACCGCCGCTATGCCGAGCATCTGGGCGGCTTCAACCGCGTGCGCGAGAGCATCGTGCCACCGGGCGCGCGCCTGCCAGGTGCCGGCATCAACGGTTTCGTGAGACTGGTGGTGGCCATGGGGGCCGGATGACCTATCGGCATCACCCCTCGGGGAGGGGGGGGAGAAGACCGGGACCGCCGGCTCTCCCCTCCCCCCCCTTTTATCATATGATTTGCCTGTTTTATCCGTTCGCCTCGAACGGAGGCGGGCTCAGAACCGGTCCTTCATGGCGCGCAGATGCGCGAAGACGGTGACATTATCGGCCGTCTCCAGATCCAGCCTGGCCCGAATCTCCGGGGACTCGGGGCGCAGGAACGGATTCGTCTCCCGCTCGCATGCGATGGTGGACGGTAAACTCGGCCGTCCCTCGGCCCGCAGCTCTTCGACTTCCCGCATACGGGCACGCAGCGCCGGATTGCCCGGCTCTACATGCAGAGCAAAACGCCCGTTGGCGAGCGTGTATTCATGGGCGCAGCATACCCGGGTCTCGTCCGGCAGCCGGCGCAATCGGTCCAGCGACTGCCACATCATCTCAGGCGTGCCTTCGAAGATCCGCCCGCAGCCCATGGCGAACAAGGTATCTCCACACAGCAGCACGCCGTCTTCCGGGAACCAGTAGGCGATGTGATCGAGGGTGTGTCCGGGCACGGCCAGCACCGCCACCGGTCGGCCGAGAACCGTGATGCGTTCGCCCTCGCCGGTCTGCCTATCCACCGGAATACGGGCGGCGCTGCCGGTCGGACCGACAACCTGTGCGCCCGTCGCCTCCTTGACGCCCGCAATTCCCCCCGTGTGATCCCAGTGGTGATGAGTATTGAGGATGGTCTCCAGCCGCAGCCCTCTTTCTTGCACGGCCGCAAGCGCAGGGGCGGCCTCAGGCGGATCCACGATCGCCGCCGTGCCTTGGGCTTCGTCACACAGCAGCCAGATGTAATTGTCCTGCAAGGCGGGAATCGGCGCGATGGTGATAGCCATGGCGATTCTGTCTCCCCGATCAGCCGTGATGGTGCTCGTCTTTCCCTTCCGGAACGAAGGCGAGTATGGGAGAGGACGCATCCGCCTCCTGCAGCAGACGGCGATAAAAGCAGCTGGGGCGACCGGTATGGCAGGCGCCGGTACCGGCCTGTTCGACGATGAGCAGCAGGCAGTCCTGATCGCAGTCCACCCGGATTTCGCAGACGCGCTGCACCGCGCCGGAGCTCTCACCCTTGCGCCAGAGCCGCTGGCGGGAGCGGCTCCAATAGTGTGCCTCGCCGGTCTGCAATGTGCGCGCCAGGGCCTCTTCGTTCATCCAGGCCATCATCAAGACCCGGCCGCTCGCGCGATCCTGGGCGATTGCCGGAATCAGCCCGTCCGCCGTCCAGCGCGGTGCGAAAACCCTCCCCTCTTCCCTTGTCTTGCGATCCATCCCGTCACACCTTAAGGCCGGAGTATGTCTGACGTGACGCCGCGCGACGCACAAGAACGCGGCGCTCACGACCATGCCTCAGGCGGCCGGCCGATGTGAAGAGGAAAGAGGCGAACCGGGCGATGGACGACCTCTACAGTCCGCAGATCCTGTCTCTGGCGGCGGCGGTGCCCTTTCTTGGACCACTGGCGGACGCCGATGTCGTGGCCACCGCCACCAGCCGGATCTGCGGCAGCCGGCTGCGGTTGTGGGTGCACTTTGACAGCCGTCCCGCGATTGCCGCACTCGGCGTGGAGGTCAAGGCCTGCGCCCTCGGCCAGGCGGCGGCGGCGATCGTGCTGCCCAAACTCATCGGTCTGGAGGCCGCGCCGATTCGCGCGGGGCGCGACGCCTTTCATCGCTTCCTCACCGAACAGGGACCTCCGCCTCGCGCACCCTTTGACGAATTGGCCCTGTTTGCGCCGGTGCGCGACTGGCCGGCCCGTCACGGCGCCGTGATGCTGCCCTTCGAGGCGGCTCTGAAAGCCTTTGCCGAGCGGGCGACGCCAGTGACCGATGATTGATCGCCGCCATGTCACACGCCACACGGATTGTTGATGACCGACGACTGATGACCGACGACTGACGACCGATGATTGATGACTGATGACCGATGACCGATCACTGAATCGTCATTCGCCGCCAAAGAGCGGCGAATCCAGCCGGCGGTGAGGCGGTCCCGGCGCTGGGCGCTGTCTTCTCTTCCCGCTGGACCCGCCGGTCAAGCCGGCGGGTGACGAGAGAGAAATAGATCCGCCGCATCTGCCGGCGGATGACGAAGAGAGAGGAGCCAGCAGATGACGATGGGAGCGGCGGCGGGTGACCGATCTTCTTCTCACGTCATTCGCAACAGGTGATTATCTGATCACTGATCACTGATCACCGGTCACCGATCACTGAATCGTCATTCGCCGCCGGAGAGCGGCGAATCTATCCAGCGGTGGCGACATTCCCGGCGCTTGTGCCCCCCTTCCCCGCCCGCTGGATCCGCCGGTCAAGCCAGCGGATGACGAAGAGAGAGGAGACGGCGGATGACCACCCAGTGATTAGCTATCGGTTATCAGTGATCGGGGCTCTGTAACCGGTTCTTTTTTTTCACCTCATTTGCCGCACGGACTGCTGATGACTGATGACTGATGACTGATGACTGACGACCGATTACTGATCACTGATGACTGATCACTGATGACTGATCACCGATCACCGGCCTGCGCTCTTTTGTTCCTCCGGCGGGAGATCCGCAGCCACGCGCACCCGGATGATGCGGGTTGGATTGGCGGGTGGTTCGCCGCGCGCGATCTGATCGACGCAATCCATGCCTCGGATCACCCGCCCCCACACCGTATACCGTCCATCAAGGGAGGAGACACGCGTGAACATGATGAAGAACTGGCTGTTGGCGCTGTCCGGATCGTCACCGCGCGCCATCGAGACCGTGCCGCGCAGATGCGGCAGATCGTTGAACTCGGCTTTCAGGTCCGGCAGATCCGATCCACCGCGTCCCGTGCCGGTGGGATCGCCGGTCTGCGCCATGAATCCGTCGATTACGCGGTGGAAGATCACCCCGTCATAAAAGCCGCGTCGGGCCAGTGTCTTGATGCGTTCGACATGATGCGGGGCCTTGTCGGGCCGCATCAGGATCTCGATGCGTCCGCATGCCAGATCGATGTAGAGATGATTCTCGGGATCGGCGGGATCGAAAGCGGCTGCCCCCTCCTGCGCCGCGAGGAGGCGGCCGCCCATCAACGATAGGACTCCAAGGGCCA
This sequence comes from uncultured Sphingomonadales bacterium, assembly GCA_964547755.1. Lineage (GTDB taxonomy): Bacteria > Pseudomonadota > Alphaproteobacteria > Sphingomonadales > Rhodothalassiaceae > J084. Next base: position 146 of record CAZJPA010000158.1, on the reverse strand, counting down.
GCAGCATGCCAACCGCCCGCCGCATGATCTGCCCCATCGTCATCACCCCTTTCCCTTTCTCCCGCTTTTCCCGCATTCCCACGCCTAACGCCGCCTGCCGCCCCGCTCAACGGCGATCTTGGCCTTGAGCGCCTCGGCCCCGCTCG
>CAZJPA010000157.1:0-6992 GCA_964547755.1 uncultured Sphingomonadales bacterium | reverse complement strand
CGTGGCGCAGGGTGGCGCCGGCAAGGTCGAGCCGGGTGGCCAACAGCTTGACCAACGGATCGGCACTGCTCGCCCGCCAGGCATGGCCACCGGCCAGGCTGCGGACCGTATCGAGCAGCCGACGGAGCTGATCTTCCACCGCCGCTCCGCCCGGCAGAATGAAGCGCAACGCCACCCGATCCCCCTCTTCCAGACCAAACGCAACGATGCGCACCGCCTGCCCCGAAGGACAGGCATTGAGCAGCAACTGCAGAAGATTGCCGAGCAGAGCGAAAAGCTGCTCTCTCCCGCCCTTGATCGGCATGTGCTCCAGACCGCTGCGCATGGTTACAAACAGCTTCTTCGCAGCCGCCTGGGCCGTGGGGGCGAGAGCCGCGTGGATTTCGCCGAGCAGGGCAGTGAGATCGAGTCCGGAATCCGATGTCGATCCCGATTCTGAGCCATGGGGCGCGAGCTGGCCGACGAGATCGGCCGTCAAGCGTTCCAGCTCCATCCCGGCCACGAGAATCTGGCGGGCGTATTCTTGACAACGCGCCATGTCGAAACTTTCGGAAGGGGTGCTGGCGATCAGCCCGGCAAAGCCGGTCACCGCGTTGAGCGGGGTGCGCAGCTCGTGATTGAGATGCGCGACGAATGCCTGCCCGCTTCCTTCGTCGGCCACCGGCGCAGCTGTGTCGGCGACAGCTTCATGCCGGCTGCGGCTTTTTTGCATCAGACGGGGGACGAGCGGCCAAACCACCATCGCAACGCCCACCAACGTCATGAAGAGCAGTCCCTGAAACACGGGAGGATGATCAACGGCCAAGGTCCGCAGAGCGCCGCACACCCCCGTCAACTCGGCGACCAAATAGGCGATGGTACCGCCCCAAAACGCCGCCCGCAAACGGCGAAGCCCTTCTCCGGGCTTGCCGGCCGGATGGCCATTGTTCAACCGCACGCTCCCAATGCGTTTCATGGCTCGCCCATTCTTCTCCGCATGGCATCGACTAATTGCCAAGAAACCGATAGTCGGCCGCTCCCATATATTCGCCTCACGCAATAAATGGACCAGCTATTCCCACCGCTGCGCGATTTTTCACAATTTATTTAAAATTCAAGATAATGCGCCCGGTGTGCCCCTGCTCCGCCGGCAAGATGAGGCGTGAGCGGGCGGCGGTTCTTGCGATTTGCGAAGGGGGGTGTGCGAAATCTTTTGAAACTGCGAATCCGCCCGCCGGTGTGGTTGCTGCGTCCCCTCCTCAAACAAAACGCGCGGCATCGGCCAAGCACACCCAGACCGGGGCGTGATCGGAAGCCTTCTCGCGTCCGCGCTCCATGCGATCCACTTCGGCCGTCTCCAGGCGGTCGGCGGCCAAGGGCGACAGCAGGAGATGGTCGATGCGGATGCCGTGATCCTTCGCCCAGGCACCTCCCTTGTAGTCCCAGAAGGTGAACTGGTCGCCGCCCGGATGACAATGGCGCAGCGCGTCCAGCCAGCCCTGCCATTTGAGGGCCCGAAAGCGCGCTCGGGCCTCTGGGGCAAACAGCGCGTCGCCTTCCCAGGCTTTGGGGTCGTGGCAGTCTTCCTCTTCTGGAATGACATTGTAGTCGCCTGCGAGCAGGATCGCCTCCTCGCGCGTCAACATGTCGGCGGCATGCGCAAGCAAGGCATCCAGCCAGCGCAATTTGTAGGGAAACTTCTCCGAGCCCGGTGGATTGCCATTGGGTGCATAGATGCTGGCGACCCGCAGATCACCGATCGTCGCTTCGATGTAGCGGGCCTGAGGATCGTCGTCCATTCCCGGCAAGCCGCGCCGCACATCGGTGATCGGCGCGCGCGCGAGAATGGCGACGCCGTTGAAGCCCTTCTGGCCGTGGATCGCCACATGATAGCCGGCCGCTTCCAGTTCCAACCGCGGCACCTTGTCATCCGCAGCCTTGAGCTCTTGCAGGCAGACAATGTCGGGCGCCGTGCGATCGAGCCAGTCGAGCAAGCGCGGCAAGCGCGCCCGGATGCCGTTGATATTGAAGCTGGCGATCTTGACCACGGCTTCCTCCTTGCACCGCCCGGCCGACCGGGGGCGCGGCGCGCAAACCGCATGCCCCGGCCCGCTTCGTACCCCCATGCCCGTCGTCATAGATAATGCGTTGGGCCCGGTCCAGTCAGATGCAGAATCCGCCGGCATGCGCGGGCGCTGCCATCCACCCGAGCGCGCCTCTTCTGCTCCCCCTGGCCATGTTATGCACCATCGGGAATGCTGCTCCCCGATCACTGATCACCGCGTTACCGAATCGTCGTTTGTCGCTGTGGGGCGCATCGCTTTCTTTCGTGTCATTCGCCGCCCGAATTTCTGATCACTGATGACCGATAACTGACGACTGTATGACTGATCACCGATGACTGATGACTGACGACTGATGACTGAATCGTCGTTCGCCGGTTCAACCGGCGAACCCAGCCGGCGGTGACGACATTCCCGGCGCTTGAGGCCCCCTTCCCCGCCCGCTGGACCCGCCGGTCGAGCCGGCGGGTGACGAAGAGAAGGAAATGGACATGCCGATCGAGCCTGCCCTGGGCCGAGACCCGGGGTCGCGGGTGACGAGAGGGGGAGGTACGGCGGATGACGAAAGAGAGATCGACTGGTGGGCGCCCTTTCCACGTCCGCCAGGGAATCCGTGTCGGTGACACCTCTTTTTTCGTCATTCGCCGCCGGAGAGCGGCGAATCCATCCGACAGACACGGCATCCCTGACGCTGGATGTTGTCCCCACCGTCCGCTGGACCCGCCGGTCGAGCCGGCGGGTGACGAAGAGGGGACGGATCTGCCGGTCGTGCCGGCGGATGACGAGGGAGGGATAGCGGATAACGAGGGGAGAGGGGCGGATGACAAAAAGCAAGACGGGCGGATAATGAGGGTAGCGCTGATGGATGGGATGCTCCCTCCTTCGTCATTCGCCGCTCTTCGGCGGCGGGTGACGCAAAAAGAGGGGATGACGAGGAGGGAAAGCAGCGGATGAATCGGACGGATGCGGCGTATGACAGAAAGGCGATAGAAACCGCAGTGAAGGCAAGGCGGTCTCCGCCAAAGCGGCAGGTGTGCGGAACGGCCGAAGGGGCTATAGGGCCGGAAGGTGATAGTCCTGCGAAAGGGCCACCGCCATGACCGCAAGTCTGGATTCCGCCACGCCGATCATCATCGGGGCCGGCATGCGCACCCATCATGCGGCTCGACCGGAAGATGTGCGCGCGCCGCAAGAGCTGATGGCCGAGGCCGCCCGTCTTGCCCTTGCCGATGCCGGGAACGACATTGCCAGCGCAATAGAAGATGTCGCGGTTATCCGCACATTTGCGGATTCGGCGCCGCAGTTTTCTTCTCCCTTCGGCGGTGCCGCCCATTACCCGGACGCCCTCGCCCGCCGCCTGGGCATTCGGCCCCACGCAGCCTTCTATCCGCAACTCGGGGGCGACACGCCACAAGCCACCCTCGCCCTGCTCGCCGACCGTTTGAATCAGGGCAAAGCCCGGGCGGCGCTGTTGGTTGCGGGCGAGGCGATGGCGGGAGCGCGCCTGGCCGCCAAGGCAGGGCTCAAGCTGGACTGGCGGGAAGAGGCCGGCCCGAATGCTCCCCCCCTTGCCGAGCCCGGCGAGCTGCGTCCCGGGATGGCGCCGCAGGAGCTGGCTCATGGCATCGCCGAGCCGGCCCATGTCTACCCTCTCTTCGAATCGGCCTATGCCCAGCGCCATGGGCGGGCGATGCCGGCGCAACGCGAACGTATCGGCGCACTGTTCGCCGGATTCTCAGCGGTCGCGACCAGTCACCCCCATGCCTGGGACCGCACGGTCTATACGGCAGATGCGCTGATCACCCCGACACCCGACAATCGGCTCATCGCCTGGCCCTACACCAAACGCCTATGCGCCCAGATGTATGTGGACCAGGCCGCGGCCGTGGTGCTGACCACCGTGGGCGAAGCGCGCAAGCTGGGTATTGCGCCCGATCGCTGGATTTTCCCCTGGGCGAGCGTCGAGATCGCCGAAAAATGGACCTTGGCCGAGCGGCCGGATCTGGCAAGCGCGCCAGCGGTGCGGATGGCCGGCTCGGCTCTGCTGTCGGCCTGTGGCACAGCCATGGATGACATCGCTTTCATCGATCTCTACAGCTGCTTTCCGAGTGCGGTGGCACTCGGCGCCGAAGCGCTCGGCCTGGCTCTCGACACACCAAAGCGTCTGACTCTGACCGGCGGCTTGCCCTATTTCGGTGGTCCCGGCAACGGCTACAGCCTGTTTGCGATTGCAACCCTCGTCATGCGGCTGCGGGCGGCGCGCGAAGCGGCCACCGGCCTCATCTGGGCGAATGGCTGGTATCTGACGAAGCATGCCCTGGGTCTGTACGGCAATCGGCCGTCTGCGCATGGCTGGCGTCATCTGCCGAACGACGATTTGCAGGCGCGGATCGAGGCGATGGTCTCGCCGGCTTGGGCCGACCGGCCGGAAGGCAAAGGCGTGGTAGAAGCCGCAACCGTCATCCATGATCGCACCGGCCGGCCTGTGCAGGGACTGCTTTATGGCCGGTTAGGGCAGGACGGTCGGGGCGCGCGCTTCATCGCCATCTTACCGCGGGAAGACGAAGACGGCATAGCCGCCCTGCTCGGGCCGCGTCCGGTGGGTCTGCCGGTGGTGGTGCACAGCGAGCAGGGGCGCAACATCGCGCGCATTGCTCTCTAAGTCCTGTTCATCGGCTCCCCCGCACCAAAGAAACGCCGGACAGATAGAGAGTGCCCTCAGGAGCGCCTACTAGAGAAAGTTGAGAAGGGTCACCCGGGAGAGCGTGCCGATCGCACGGAAGGAGGCCTCCAGCGCAATCTGGTTCTGATTGAGGCGACTGATGGCCTCGGCCATGTCCACATCTTCCAGATCGCTCACCAGACCTTCGAGAAAGACCCGCGCCTCATCCTGCTGTGCGCTCATGTCCTCGAGACGATTGGCGTTCAGCCCGTTCGATACCTGAAAGTCCCTGGCCGTCTTGATCGCCGAATCGAGCGCGGTGAGCTGGGATTCCAAAAAGCTGCGCTTCGTGGCGTCAAGGGGACCGTCCAGCGGACCGCCGGCGCCGGCGTCGAAATCGGCAATGGCTTTGATGACTGCCATGATCGGCCCGGCCACCTCGTCCGCTGTTAAGCCGAACTGCATGGTGATGCCTTCGGCAATGGTGGCCTGGCGCTTGTCGGAATTGTTGACGAAAGCATCGCTGGAGCTGGCAAGCGCAACAACGTCGGAAAGATTTTGCACGGTCACCGGCGCCGTGTCCGTGCGGCTGCCACCGAACAGGAACACGCCATTGATGCGGCTGTTCAAGGCGCTCACAATGCTGGACAGAGATTGGGACAGCTGCGAGATCAGGCCGCGCGCATCTTCTTGTGCGATCGCGGTGCGGATGGCATCCTGCAAGTCCTCCGCCGCAGAAGTGACGGCCGTCATCTGGACATCATAGAAATCGACGACCTGCTGGACGGACTTGATCGTCTTGATGAAGGTCTCTGTGGCGGCCAGCGAGCGGCGCGCACTCAGGGCGCTTTGGACATCGGGTGACAATTCAGCGAAATTGTCGGCTCGCTTGCCGGTGGTCACCTGCTGCTGGGCTTGAAACAGCCGCTCCTGATTGCGCAGGGTATTCTGGATCAACAGGCTCTGCTGGGAAAAACTGGCAATCCGTGTCATGGCCGGTCCCTCGCTACCCTTCCTGCGCCTAGAGCACCGCCAGCAAGGCGTCATAGAGCTGCTGAACCGTGGACAGCGCCCGTGCGGCCGCATTGTAGCTGTTCTGGAAAATCACGAGATTGGCGAGCTCCTCGTCCAGGTTGACGCCCGAGACGCTGTTGCGCCGCTGTTCGATTTCGGCCTTCTGGTTTTGGGTATCGTCGCGCGCCTGCTGCGCCCGATCGGCCAGCACCGCGAAATTGCCGATCACGGCTCCGTTGAAGGAAGACAGCGTGCGTGCCTGCGCCGCCAGCTCGCCGGCGTCCGAAAAGTTGATTACCTTGCTCTCAAGCGCCTGAAGGGCGAGTGCGCCCGCCTGGTCACCCTTGAAAAGAGCGGTCTGGCCGGGAATGGCCGTCAGCTTCAACCGTGCCGTCGCCAGCAGACCGGCATCGGCCGGCACCTCCTCCACGATCCGCAGATCCGCGGCCGCATCCGCCCGGAAGGGATCGCCGATTCCGAAGAAACGAGACAGCGACACGCCGGTGCCGGCCAGGTCCGTCGTGTCGTCGACGACCGTCAGACGCACGCCCGCAGGCGCATTCGCCGTCGGCGTCATCACGAGACGGCCTTGTGTATCCAGGCTGAACTGGAAGAGATTCCCCAGACCGGTCGTGGGATCGTTGAGCGCGGTGACGATATCCCCGAATGTGGTGGTGCCGCCAAAGGAGATCGTGACATCCGCCAGGCTCTTGCCCAACGAATCCTTGACGGCGAACGTCATCTGGCCGCCCGGTTGAAGATTGTGGGCGTCGGACGCTGCAACACCGGTCTCATAGAGACCCGGCGCCCGGGCGGTCAGCAGGTCGTTCATGCCGAAGAAATGCGCAAAGCCCCGCCCGGCGCGCGCGCTGGGGCGCGTATCGTCCTGGGCGATGACGACACCATTGGCGGCGTTCGTGGCCTGGAATTGCATCACGCCATTCGCAAAGCTCAAGGTCGCCGCCCCACCCAGCCCGGCATTGACGGCGGCCACGACACTGGCGATCGACGCCGTCGGATTCGCATCGAAATCATAGCTCGTGGAAGCGACGAGATTGCCGTTCTGGTCCACGACCGCAAAATGCGCCACACCGGTGAAGCGATGGGGGGCCGAGGCATCCAGCCCCACGACATTGCCGGTGAGCGTATTGGGCGGCGGAACGGCTGCGTTCGCATTGTGAACGGCGTTGATCTCGTCGGCGACGCGCGCAGCCAGTTCTCCAAGCGCCAAGGAAAGATTGACGAGATCCTTGTCGCGCATATCAAGCAACCCA
>CAZJPA010000156.1:0-7014 GCA_964547755.1 uncultured Sphingomonadales bacterium | reverse complement strand
GGCTTCCTCATGGAAAGATCGGACATGCCTCAAGTCCTCGTGTTTCTTCGATTCCGAGCATCACATTCATGTTCTGCACAGCTTGGCCGGCCGAGCCTTTGACGAGATTGTCAATGGCCGCGATCACGATCGCATGCCCCGCCCGGCGATCCGGAAAGACGTTGACAAGCGCGCGATTGCTGCCCCGCACGTCACGGGTCGCGGGCACCCGGTCGCCTTCCGGCACCAAAACAAAGGGCTCGTCGGCATAGCGGGCCTGAAGCGCCCGTTTGAGGTCGGCAGCCGTGACTCCCGGCGCGCAACGGACATAGCAGGTCACAAGCTCGCCCCGATTCATCGGCACGAGATGGGGCGTGAACGAGATCGTCGTCTCATGACCGAACGCACGCGCAAGCTCTTGCTCGATTTCGGGCATGTGGCGATGGCGGCCGACACCATAGGCCCGCACCGATTCCGCCACCTCGCAAAACAGCATCTCCGGCTTGAGACCGCGGCCCGCGCCCGAGACCCCCGATTTCGCATCGATCACGATCGGCTCCGGCATGATCAGGGGGCCGCCTTCCTGCGCAATCAACGGCAGCAGGGCGAGCAAGCCGGCCGTCGGATAGCAGCCGGGACAGGCCACCAGCGGCGCCTGCGCGATCGCCTCACGGTTCCATTCGCTCAAACCATAGACCGCCTGTCTCAGCAGTCGGGGCGCGGGATGGGCACGGCCATACCATTCGGCATAGACGTCCGGATCGACGAGGCGGAAATCCGCAGACAGATCGATGAAACGTGCATGCCGCTCGGCGGCAGGCCCCGTATCCTCCCGCAGCAGAGGATGACCCATCGCCTCGAGGATCTGCAGGACAGCCTCGCCGCTGGTCGCATGCGGCAGGGCGCAGAAGATCACATCGGGCGCGAGAGCGCGCCAATCGATCTCCTCGATTCCGGCCAGCGTCGGCAGCGCCAGGCCGTCGAGATGCGCGAATACCTCACCCGGCCGAGCCCCGCGATGACGTTCAGCGGTCAAAGCCACGATCCGGACATCCGCGCGCCCTACCAACAGGCGCAGAAGATCAGCGCCCGTGTACCCGGATGCGCCGAGAACCGCCACCGTCCGTGTCTGCTGTCCTGCCATCGTCCGTTCCAGACCGACCCATCAATTCCATCAGCCACGACCGCTCCTCCATAGCGAGCGCATGCAGCCCTGAAAAGACGATCATCTCCCGCCCAATCCGCATCTTCCATCTGAAGGAGCGGATCCTCTCCACGACCGGCACAGTATTAATCAGATTTTAAGGCCGATTTCGGATGGTCCGAGCGAAGCAGGCGCCACATGCGCGGTTCGCGCATCTGCGAATGAGGAATGAACAAGCGCGGGATCTGACATGTTCGTCATCATCGGTCTCGTCATCGTGATGGTGATGGTGTTCGGGGGCTTCATGCTCTCGGGCGGCAAGTTCGAGATTATTCTGCACGCCCTCCCACATGAGTTGATGGTGATCTTCGGTGGCGCGGTCGGCGGTTTCATCATCGCCAACCAGATGGGTGTCATCAAGGGCGCGATCCAAGGGATCATCAAGGATCTCAAGGGCCCCAAATGGACGGCGGACGACTACAAAGACCTGCTCTCACTGCTCTTCGTGCTGATCAAGACGATGCGGACCAAAGGCGTCGTCGCCGTCGAACAGCATATCGAGAAGCCGGAGGAGTCCAAGATCTTCAACCACTTTCCGCGTCTGGCGGCGGACCATCACCTGGTCAGCTTCATCACCGACTACCTGCGGATGATGACGATGAACTTCGAGGATCCGCACCAGATGGAAGACGCGATGGACAAGGACATCGAAAAGCACGAGAAGGAAGCGCACGAGCCCCAGCACGCGCTACAGACTTGGGCCGACGGTTTCCCCGCCATCGGCATCGTGGCGGCGGTGCTCGGCATCATCAAGACGATGGCCTCCATCAACGAGCCGGTTGAGGTGCTCGGACGCCTGGTCGGCGGCGCGCTCACCGGCACCTTCCTGGGTATCTTCCTGTCTTATCTGCTCGTCTCGCCGCTCGCCCAGCGTTTTCACCAGATTCTGGCCGAAGAGCACCAGATGTATCACGTGGTCAAGGCGGTGCTCGTGTCCTTCCTGCATGGTAATGCCCCGCAGATCGCCATCGAAATCGGCCGCCGCACCATCCCAAGCCACATGCAGCCGAGCTTTGCGGAGGTCGAAGAGGCGCTCGCCGAAATCCCGCCGGACCTGGCGTAACCGGCCTGCTCACACCGCCGGCCAGCCGCTTTCGGATGCTCACGCTAAAATGAGCTCTGAAACGTCGGTGAAGCTGCCGATCTTGCCCTTGACAAACGTGTTGAAGGCCACCGAGTAGCGGGGTTCGCTCGACAGATTCGGCTCCACCAAGTGCTGAAGATGGGAGGGGAAAAGGAAGACATGCCCTTTCTTCGGCACGACGATGTTCTTCGTGCTGTTGTAGATGTTGGCGCGTGCCTTCTCCGGAAAAATCTCGATTTGGCGATAGCCGTTGAAACGGTCGAAGATCATCCGGGCCACGGGCTGGGGGAGATCGGTGTAATAGAGCGAGCCGGAGATCAACGAATTCGAATGCGTGTGCCCGTGCATGCCGACACCTGGGGGATTCATCAGCGCCCAGGACTGCGTCACATAGAGTTTCTGGGTGATGCCCATGACCTCGCGCGCATAAATGTCGAGCGCCTCCTGAACAGCATCGGCAATGCTCTTAAGTTCGGGTAGCTTGAAGATGTAGAGATCCTCCGAAATGTAGTTCACCTGATTCTTGACCATCGGCAGATTCTTCAGGAACGCCACCTGCTCGTCGGTGATGGCGTGGCTGATATCCGCCATGAAGTAGGGCTCGGCGAACAGCGGCTTGACGGTATAGTTCGCGATCGTCATCGGTTTCATCTCCCCCGGCAGCTTTGTTCCATGGATCTGGTCACCTCATACGGAAACCCCATGGGTTCAGACAAGCCGCCCGCTCAAAATCCCGCATCCGGAATGGCAAGATGGGCCGGATCCGCGGTCATGATCGCCGCCGACCAGGGACCGAGCTTGGGCAGCTCCTCGTCGAAAAAGAAGCGCATGGCCGCGATCTTGCCTTCGTAGAAGGCGCGATCGGGATGATCGGATGGTGCGGACTCCGCATCGAGCCGCGCCAGACCGGCGAGAGCAGAGCGCGCCTGATCCAGCCAGCACCAGGCGATAACGGCATGCCCCATCATCTGAAGGTAATGCCAGCTGCTTGCGGTCGCCTGACGGAGGCGGCCGTCCTGCATCGCCTTGACCGCCCAGATCGTGGTGCGCGAAAGCAGCTCGGCCGCCGCCTCCAGCGCTCCAGCCTGTTCGCGCAGACGATCATGATCGCTCGCCGCCCGGACGCTGGCCGCCATCTCTTCCATGAGCGCCCGGAAGGCGAGCCCGTTTTCCATCGGCACCTTGCGCGCGAGAAGATCCAGGCTTTGAATGCCGTTCGTGCCCTCGTGAATAGGATTGAGACGATTGTCCCGGTAGATCCGTTCGACGGGAAAATCCCGTGTATAGCCGTATCCGCCGAGCACCTGGATCGCAAGGTCATTGGCTCTGACACCGTAATGCGCCGGCCAGGCCTTGACGATGGGAGTGAGCAGATCGAGCAACAGGCGCATGCGATGCCGTGTCTTCTCATCTGCTCCGCCGCGCGCGCCATCGACAAGGCGCGCGGTTTTCAGACACAGGTGCAGCGCGCCTTCCGCATAGACCTTCTGAGCAAGAAGCATGCGCCGCACATCGGCATGGGTGATGATCGGCACGGGCGCAAGGGTTGGGTCTCGATTGTCGATGGGACGTCCCTGCCGGCGCTCACGCGCATAAGCGAGCGCAAAACGATAGCCCGCCACCGCAAGCGCCGCCGCACCGAGGCCGACCCCGATTCGCGCCTCATTCATCATCTGGAACATATAGGCGAGTCCCTTGTGCGGCTCGCCCACAATCTCTCCCAGACACGCCCCATCGTCGCCCAGCGCCAGCAGCCCGTTGGTGGTGCCGCGATAGCCCATCTTGTGGTTGAGACCGACGAGTCGCAGATCGTTGCGGCGATCCGGCCTGCCATGTGCATCAAGCAAAAACTTGGGCACGATAAACAGCGAGATGCCCTTCACCCCCGACGGACCGCCCGGAATCTTGGCCAGCACCAGATGGACGATATTCTCGGCCAGTTCATGATCGGCGCCTGAGATCCACATCTTCGTGCCCCGCAAGTGATAGAGGCCGGGACGGTCGGCAACAGGCTCGGCCCGCGTGCGGATATCGGCGAGTGCGGAACCGGCGTCCGGCTCGCTCAGACACATGGTTCCGAAGAAACGTCCCGCCCGCATGGGTGCAAGATATCGCCGCTTCTGGTCTTCGCTGCCGAAGCTCGCAATCAGATTGGCGGCCGCCTGGGTAAGGAAGGGATAGGCGGCCAGTGACGGATTGGCCCCCACGAACCAAGCCGCCACGGCCTGGGCGAGAGTGAGCGGCAGTCCGAGCCCGCCCTCCTGCTCGGGCGCGGCCAGCGCGCCGAAGCCGGCCGCGTAATAAGCATCCAATGCCTCCTTGACGCCATCGGGCAGGCGCACCCGCCCGTCGGGTTCGCATGTGGGCTCCTCACTGTCCATGACAGTGGCCAGAGGCGCGAAACGCTCGCCAGCCAGACGTTCCGCCGCATCGAGAACAGCACGCAGGTCATCTTCCCCCACATGCGCATAGGGCGGACGGCCGCACAATGCCGGCAGATCCAACACTTCCTCGAGCAGGAAGGCCATATCACGACGGGACAGAATCTCACGCGCATTCGTGCTTGCCATATCGGCTTCTCTCCTCGGCTTGCGGTCTGCCTGCCGCTGGATGGTCAGCGGGGGGGGGCAAACAGATCCGGACGTTTTCTCCTTACATGTTACACGGAACCTGCTTGACATGATCGGGCAGCGCTATCTAGCTGCTCTTGAGCAAGAGGGGGCACCGGCCAGAGACGGGAGGGTCCGTGATGAGCTTGCGACAGGTTTCGGTCCGGCGCGAAACCGGACGAAAGACGATCGTCTGTCTGTTCCTGCTGTTGCTGGCAAGCCTGTGGGTCGCGGCCGGAGCAGGCGGCGCGCAGGCGGTCCCGGACGCATCGGCTGCATCAGCTGCGCCCCCCGCATCCCCCCTCTTTGCGCATGAGACGAATCCGTATGGGCTCACCCCTGATCCCGCCTTCCACTTCCTACGGCTCAAAACGGGTTTGCGAATCGTCCTGATTCCCAACGCCACGCCGCCCCGCGAGGTGACGGTGGCGATGCGGGTTCTGGCCGGCGCGCTCGATGAACCGGAAGACAAGGCCGGACTCGCCCATCTGCTCGAGCATCTGGCGTTCCAAGGCAGCCGGCGCGCCGACGAGCCGGTTTTCACGCGACTCGAGCGGCTGGGCATCCGCGCCGGCGCCGATGCCAATGGCAGCACCACCGCGACGCGGACCGAGTACAGCTTTCGCCTGCCCGACAACGATCCCGCCAAGGTCCGTCAACTGATCGCCATCCTGCGGGACATCGCCGACGGTCTGCTCCTGAAACCGGCAACCATCGAACAGGAAAGGACCATCGTCTCCCAAGAACGGGTTGATCGCGACAGCGCCCAGACTCGTTTCGTCTATGCCCTCTACCGGGCGCTTGTGCCTGAGGCCGCGGTCGGCCGTCATCCCGTCGCAGGCACGGCGGAAAGCATTGCGCGAATCACCCGCGAAGATCTTCTAGCCTTTTACGAGGCCTATTACCGTCCCGAAAACATCGTGCTCGTGGTGGCCGGTGACCTGCCGCTTGCAACGATGGAAAAGCTGGTGCGTGAGGCATTCGATGATTTCCAGCGGTCCGGCGCCGCGCCCCGTCGGCCGGCCGAGCCGGAGCGTCCGGTCCCCCTTGCGCTGAGAAGCGGCCATTTCGTCTCACCGGATGTCACGCCGGCGGTTCTGCTCTTCTTCCACATGCCTCTCACCGACTGGGCGCTGGCGGATCCCGCCTATTCGGGAATCCATGCTCCCGCCATCCCGACCGACAAGCGGACGGAAGCGCTTGAATCCGCCCTTCTGCGCGAGGTCGCCTGGCAAGCGGCCAGCTATACCTTCTCGCTGCGAATCCAGAAATTGCAGTTTACAGCCGATCCGGGCTTTGCGGCCGCCGGGCTCGGGACATTCCCCGTGCCGCGGGCGGCGCGGTTCGGCAGTCTGACCGTGATTCCCCAAAAGGAGGACTGGCAGCGGGCCATGCGGGTCGGCGCACGCGAGCTTCAGCGCCTTCTCGTCCACGGGATCACACATAGTGAGCTCGATCAGGCGTTGGCGACATTCGCCGAACAGCTCAAGCGAGCGGCCAGTCAGGCCGGCACGCGGCCATCCTCGGCCCTGGCCGCCGCCGCGCTGGAATCAATCAGCGATCATCGCGTGCTACGGGCCCCGGCGGATGCCTTGGCGGACTTCAATCGCGTCCGGGACAAGGTCACCCCTGAAGACGTCTTGAAAGAGCTGCGTCGCCGCTTTGCAGGCCGGGCCCAGATCGTCTTTCTACGAACGCATGAACCGGTCGCAGCGGAAAAGGACAAGGAGGATACGGTCGTCCTTCTCGCCTGGCGACAGGCTCTCCAGAACGCCGCCGAGACGGTCGCGCAGGAAGCCGACAAGGCCGGCAAGGGCGGATCCGAAGCCCAAGCCGACAAAGGCGGCGACGACTTTCCTTATGGGCGCTTCGGTCCACCGCAGACTCCTGTCGCCGTGTCCCATGTGCAGGACTGGGATTTCGAGACCTGGCGCTATCCCAATCACATGGTGGTGCATGTGAAGCAGAGCGACCTGGAGCACGACAAGGTGCGCTTCCTTGTGCATCTCGGCGAAGGGGTGAAGGGCGTGCCGAGCGACAAACCGGGCCTGATGCTGGCCGGTGCGACGCTGACCATGTTCGGCGGACTGGGCAAGATGGACTACCCGAACCTTGTCCCGCTCCTCAATCGCACAGGT